>NZ_PSVK01000030.1:0-23890 GCF_002931115.1 Rathayibacter sp. AY1E6
GGTGACGGGGCGGGGCTCGGCCGGGGGGGTCCGGAGGTGACGAACGCCGATCAGGCGCGGCGTCGGCCGCCGGCTGGTCAGCTGGCTCCGACCTGCTCCCGCGACTGCTCCCGCGACTGCTCAAGAGTTGTCGCAGTCGACGCCCAGTGCGACAACTCCTGGACTCTCGTGGCGCTCGCTCGTCGGCGGGCCGCCGCGAACATCCAGAAGTCGCAGTGGTCGGTCGCGAGTACGGCGACTCCTGGCTACTCGCCGCCTGTAAACAAGCGTTGGGTGTCGGCGGCTCCGACGGCCGCGACTGCTCGAGAGTTGTCGCAGTCGACGCCCAGTGCGACAACTCCTGGACTCTCGTGGCGATCGCTCGTCGGCGGGCCGCCGCGACCATTCAGAAGTCGCCGTGGTCGGTCGCGAGCACGGTGACTTCTGTCTGCACGCCGCCTGCGGACGTGCGCAGGGAGCCGGCGGCCGGCGACTGTCCAGGAGTTGTCGCAGTCGATGCCGAGTGCGACAACTCCTGGACTCTCGCGAAAGTCCTGCGCTCTCGCGGAGGCGCGCGGCTCAGCCGCGCTCGGCGCGCTCGGCGAGGAGGTACTGCCAGTCGCGCGGCACGCGGTCCTTCGGCCCCGGGGTGGTCTGGCTCGCCGGGTGGCTCTGCGGGTCGGCCAGCGCGGGGCCGTCGGCGTAGTCGTCGGTCCGGTAGTCCCAGAACCAGTCCTCGCCGGGCTCGAAGCTGCGGATGACCGCGTGGCCCGTCGAGTGGTAGTGGGCCGTCGCGTGGCGGTTCAGCGAGTCGTCGCAGCAGCCGATGTGCCCGCAGAGCGCGCAGCGGCGCAGGTGCAGCCACCACGAGCCGGACTGCTCGCACTCGACGCAGCCGGGGCCGCTCGGCGGGACGGAGGGGTCGATCATCTGCTGCGACGTCATGCGCTCAGCATGCGCCTCCCGCGGCGGCAGGCACCAGGTCGGATGACTCGATCCTGCGGCTCCGTCACGCGCTCCGGGCGTCCTCGAGGCTGAGGAGCGCGTCGCGGAGCCCTGCCCGCGAGGTCACCCCGAGCTTGGGGAAGATCCGGTACAGGTGCCCGCTGACGGTGCGGGGCGAGACGAAGAGCTGCTGGGCGATCTGCTTGTTCGACAGGCCGGCGGCGGCCAGGGAGACCACGCGCCGCTCCTGCTCGCTGAGGTCGGCGGCGACCGGCGCCTCCCCCGCTCCGCCCGCCGCCCGCAGCTCGTGCTGGGCGCGGGCGAGCCAGAGCTCGGCCCCCACCGCGGCGAATCCCGCGGCGGCCTGGCGGAACCGGGTGCGCGCCTCCAGCGGGCGCATCCGGCGGCGCAGCCACTCGCCGTGGCAGAGCTGGACGCGCGCCCGCTCGAACGGCCACTCCTCGGAGGCCGGGTCGAGGGAGCGCTCGAAGAGGGCGCCCGCGCCGCCGGTCTGATCGAGGACCGCGGTCGCCGCGAGGGCGAGCATCCGCCCGCGGGGAGCGAGGGGCCGCGCGGCGAGGTCCGCCGCGGCCGCCGCCAGCTCGGCGCAGTGCTCGGGCAGGCGGAGGCGCGAGGCGGCCTCGGCGGCGTCGAGGAGCTCCAGCGGATCGCCGCCGGCGCGGGAGGAGGAGCGGGCGTGCGCCTCCTCGAAACGGCCGCCGCCGAGGTCGAGCGAGCACAGGGCGTGATCGGCGGCGCGCGCGACCGACGCCGCTCCGTGCCGCAGCGCCCAGGCCGTCGCGCGCTCGGCGCACTCGAGGGTGCGTGCGCGGTCGCCCTGCACGGCGTGGCCCCGGGCTCGAGTCGCGTCGATCAGCGCGCGCACGGCGGGCAGGTCGTCGGCGCGGGCGGCGGCGCGGTCGAGGTCGGCCGAGGCGTCGTCGAGGCGACCGCGGTCGAGGGCGGTGGTGCCGCGGCGGAGGAGGGCGAGGGCGCCGGGCAGGCCGTCCGCCTCCTCCCCGCCGTCGAGGAGCCCGGCGAGGCGGTCGCGGCGCTCGTCCGAGACCTCGAGCAGCGACCAGGCGAGGTGCAGCGCGACCGTCTTCCACGGGTCGCCGGTGACCGCGGAGTCCTCGGCGAGCCGCAGGCGGCCCTCCCACTCCTCGTCCGGGACCGGCCGCACGCAGGCCTCCACCAGGCGCAGGACGGGATCGAGGGGGTGCTCCTCGCCGACGGCGAGCGCCTCCTGCCACCACGCGGGATCGCCGCGGAGCATGCAGGCGAGGTGGAGAACGGTCACCAGCAGGTCGGCGGCGGCGTCGTGAGGGGCTGCGTGGTCGGCGGGGAGGCTGCTGACGTCGTCGCGGGAGGCGTCGGTCTCGGCGGGAGCGACACCGCCGACTGGAGAGGCACCACCGACAGGAGAGGCACCACCGACAGACGAGGCACCGCCGGCGAGCGAGGCACCACCGACTCCCGAGTCCCCACGCCCCACCCGAGCGCCGAGCCCCCGGAGGGCCGCGCGGCGGACCCCGCTCACGTCCCCCGTGCGGAGCAGCGCATCGGCCAGCCGCGCCGCCTCGACGCCGGCCCCGGGAACCCCGCCGTCCTCCCGCGAGCGCTCGACCACCCGCTCGAGGGCCGCCGCGTCGCCGGTGAAGGCCGCGACGGCGGCCGCGCGCGCCTCGAGCTCCTCCCGCAGAGCAGCACCGCGCGCACTCGAGCGCGCCTCGGCGAGGAGGAGCAGCGCCTCCTGCGGCCGACCCGCGCGGAGTCGCTCCTCCGCCGCGTCCCTCAGCAGCCGCGCCCGCTCCTCCGGCCCGGCGGTGTCGTCCGCCGCGAGCAGCAGGCGGAGGTGCGGGGCCGACTCCGGGCGCTCGGCGAGCCGCCTCCGTGCCGCCCGCAGCGCTCGGGGCGACGCCGTCGAGAGAACCACCGCGCGGACCACCGGATCGCGGAACGCACGGCCGCCCGCCGTCAGGATCCCCGCCTGCACCCGGGCGCGGTCCCCGTCTCCGGGGGCCGACCCGATGCTCTCCGGGAACTCGGCGCCCGCCACCGCGGCGACCAGGAGCGCCTCCCGGCACTCCTCCGACAGCGGAGCCAGCAGGTCGAGCACCCTGGTCTCGACCTGCTCGAGCCGCGGGTAGACCGGGAAGGGCGAGGGAGCGTCCTCGTCGGCCCAGGCCCGCCCGAGGACGTCGAGGAGCAGCGGATTCCCCTCCGCGACCCGCAGCAGGCGCGCCTCGACGGCGAGCGGCCGGCGGCCGCCGTGGGCGCGCAGGAAGCCGCGGGCCGCCTCCGCGTCGAGGGGCTCGGTGCGACGGTGCCGGAGGCCCTCCCAGCCGGCGAGGACGCGCCGGTCGCCGGTGGCGAGGAGGCAGGCGGCACCGACCTCGTCCACCAGCCGGGTCACCAGGGCCTGGAGGGTCTCGCGGGCGGCGACGTCGAACCGCTCCCAGTCGTCGACGACGATCAGGAAGCCGGGGTCGCAGGGCGAGGCGGAGGAGTCGCGCACCCGCTGCAGACGGCCGATCAGCGTGGCGAACAGCGCGAGCGAGGACGCGCCGATCACGGCGTCGCCCCGGTCCGGCCGCACCTCCACGACCTCGCAGCCGGCGGCGCGAGCGGTGGCCGCGGCGGAGCGCAGCATGTGCGTCCGGCCCGAGCCGATCCCGCCCTCGACCACCAGGAGCCGCTCCCGCGCGGGCGACGCCGAGCTCAGCATCCGGACCACCACGTCCTCGGGGGCGCTCGGGTGCGCGGGCGGCGAGGAGAGTGCACTGATCGTCATCGCGACTCCTGAGGGACGGGTTCCGAGGACCCCATGCTGACCGCCGGGCGCGGCCGCGCTCTCCTCCCTCTGTCGGAACCCTCCGGAGCGCTCCCTCTGGCGAACCGTCCCGAGCGCCCGGCCCCCGGTCGGCGCCGGGCAGGAGGCGCAGCAGGGCAGTGGGCCCCGCGAGCGCCCGACGGTACTCTGTGTCCCACCGGACGACCGGTACGGCCCCACCCCCGCACGACCGCCGCTCGACCCGGCGGGTGATCCGATGGAGTCGCACGATGAGCTCTCGCAGCCCCCTCGCGGAGTTCCTCCGCGCTCGCCGGGCGGCGCTGCGGCCGGAGCAGGTCGGCGTGCCGACCGCGGGCACCCGGCGGCGGGTGTCGGGCCTGCGCCGCGAGGAGGTCGCCGACCGCGCCCGGATCAGCCGCGACTACTACCTCCGCGTCGAGCAGGGGCACGCGGTCGCCCCGTCCGACCAGGTGCTGAACGCCCTCGCCGAGGCGCTCGCCTTCGACGAGTTCGAGCGCGCCTACCTCTTCCGGCTCGCCCGGCTGCGCCCCGGGCCGCGCGATCCCGACTCTCCTCCGCCGGGCCAGGGCGTGGAGTCGCTGCTCGCCCACTGGCCGAGGACCCCGGCGTACGCGTTCGACCGCAACCTCGACGTCCTCGGCGCGAACGACCTGATGAGCCGTCTCGCCCCCGACAAGGGCGTGCCCGGCGCCAACATGCTGCTCTCCACGTCCCGCGGCTACGCGCGCGCCGTGGCGAACGGCGACCCGCCGGACCAGCTGCGGGCGTGGGGCCAGGTCTTCCGCGAGCTGATCGCCGCGCTGCGGTTCTACAGCGACCCCGACGATCCGCGGCTGCACGAGATCGTCGGCGAGTGCTCGGTCGAGAATCCGCTGTTCCGGTCGATCTGGGCCGAGTACCAGGTCCGCCCCTTCACCCACCGGTGGATCCGCGTCCACGTCGAGCCGTTCGGCTGGCTCGACCTCGAGATGCAGACCCTGGAGCTCGCCGGCGCTCCGGGCCGGTACGTCGTGACCTACCTCGCGGCAGCGGGGACTCCGGCGGCTGCGGCCGTCGACGTCCTCGCCTCGCTGCGGCCCGCTCCGGAGGCGGGCACCGCGCTGGCCGCCCCGGCCGGCGCCTGACGCGTGGCCGCGAGCCGGGCGAGAGCCTCGCGATCCGTCGCGTCACCCGCCTCGAACAGGAGCAGGAGGCGCGCGCCGTCCCGGACCAGCCGGTAGTCCATCGGAACGGAGCCGACCGCGGTGTCGAGGAACACGACCGACCCGCGTGCGTCGGCCTCCGCCCCGGCCGCCCACGAGTCCGCGAACCGCGGGCTCCTCGCCGAGAGCTCCCCGACGACCGTCAGGAACTCCCGGTCCCCCCGATGCCGCTCGAGCGAGTCGCGGAGCATCGCCGCGACCTGATCGGCGGCGGACCCCCAGCAGGGCAGGTCCTCGACCTCGGACGAGTCCAGGAAGGTGAAGCGGGCGATGCTCACTCCTGGGGCGAAGGCGGGCGAGAGCGCCCGCGCGAGCGGAGTCGCGGCCAGCACCCGCAGGTGCCGGTCCAGCAGCACCGCCGCCCTCCCCGCCCACGGCAGGAGCGCCGCCTCGTGATCCTCCGCCATGTCCCCGTCCCCTCCGCGCGTCCCTCCCTCAGCGCAACGGAGTGATCCCCTGCGTCCCGGGCGGGAAGGTCGCCAGCACCTCCTCCGGGATGTTCAGGTGCTGCGCGACCAGCGACGGCGGCAGGTGGCTCAGCCACTGGGCGAGCGACACCTCCTCGTAGCGGGAGCTCTTGAAGGTCTCGATGTAGACGAGCGTGTCGTCGCCGGTGTTCTCCACGTAGTGGCCGAAGTTGCGGCGCACGACGCCCACGTCTCCGGCGTGGAAGTCGGTCGTGTTGGCGTGCGGGCCGGTGTTGAAGACGGTCATCCGAGCGGATCCGCGGAGGTAGTACTGCCACTCGTCGGCGTTGGGGTGCCAGTGCAGCTCGCGCATCGAGCCGGGCTCGACGGTCGTCAGCGCGGCCGAGACCGTGCGCGAGGCCGGGAAGTTCGTGCTGTCGGCGATCTGGATCCGGCCGCCGCTGTTCTGGTACACGGGCTCGGAGCGGGAGAGCCGGAAGATCACCGCCTCGTCGCCGTCCTGCACCCCGGCCGCGGCCCGGTCGGCCTGGAGGTCGCCGGGCACGTCGCCCGGGAAGATCCAGAGGTCGTGCAGCGGGATGTCGCGGAAGACCTCCTGCGCGACGCCGAAGTTCTTCGCCAGCACGTCCGGCGGCGTGTGCGCGAACCAGTCGGTGAGCAGGAGCGTGTTGCTCTCGGACTGCTCGCCGTCGTCGAACGCGAGCACGAACTCCGCCCCGTCCGGGCCGAGGCCCTGCAGGGAGTGCGGCAGGCCGGGCGGGAAGTACCAGAGGTCCCCCTCCTGCACGTCGTCGACGCTGGGCCGGCCGGTGCGGCTGAGCGTGGTGATGCGGCAGTTCCCCTTGGTCATCAGCGCCCACTCGGCGCTCTGGTGCCAGTGCAGCTCGCGGATCCCGCCGGCCTCGAGGTACATGTTCACGCCGGCGATCTCGTTCGAGATCGCGAAATCGGCCTGCGTGAGCTCGCGCGCCCAGCCTCCCCGCTGCACCCGCCGCGGCGAGATGTTGAAGGAGGACCAGAAGAACGGCTGCGTGCTGATGTCCGTCGCGGGCGCGGCGATCTGGTTCGGGAACAGTCCCTCCAGGACGCGGTTCTGCGGGCCGGTCATCGTGTTCGCCGAGGGATCGCCCTCGGTGTTCACGATCCCCTCCTGGGGGAGGTCCGGGTCTCCGAAACCGGGGGTCTCGTGGTGCGGAGCGGTGCTGTCGTCGGGTTCCACGGCGTTCTCCCTGCTGATCGTCCTGCGCGCCTGCGCTGCTCCGATCCCACCGCTCCGGCCCGGGCGGCACCACGGTCATCCGACTCGATCCGCGCCCCGACGACCGGCCCGGGTCAGCCGCCCAGGCCCTCGAGCACGTCCCGCGAGGGCACGAAGTAGACCCCGCCGGTCGTCGCGGTCGAGAAGTCGAGGAGGCGGTCGTGCCGGCCCGCGGGCACGCCGACGAACATCCGCGTCAGCATCGTCTCGATCACCGACAGGTCGGCGGCCAGGCCGAGGAAGTACGTGCCGAACTCGCCCCTGCCGGGCCGGCCGAAGGGCATGTTGTCGCGGAGGATGTCGTGCTCGGTCCCGCCGGCGTCGACTACGGTCGCGAGCCCCTTGTGCGAGAGCTGCGCCGGATCGTCCTCGCGCTCGACGTTGTCGGCCTTGCTCCGGCCGATGACCCGCTCCTGCTGCTCGGTGGTGAGCGCGTGCCACGCCGTCAGGTCGTGCAGGTACTTCTGCACGACCAGGTAGCTGCCGCCCGCGAACGCCGCGTCCTCCGCGCCGATCAGCGCGACGCGGGGCAGCGCCTCGCCGGTCGGATTCTCGGTGCCGTCGACGAAGCCCAGCAGGTCGCGGTTGTCGAAGTAGCGGAAGCCGACCACCTCGTCGCGGACGACGACGTCCTCGCCGAGCGCGTCGAGCAGGAGGCGCTCGAACTCGAAGCAGGCGTCGTCCCGCTCCGCCCGGATGTGGAACAGGAGGTCGGTCTGCGTCGAGACGGCCGTGTGCGCCGCGCCCACCACCTCCCTGAACGGATGCAGCTGCGCGGGGCGCCCCTCCCCGCCGAAGCGGTCCCATGCGTCGCTCCCGATCCCGACCAGGCAGGAGAGGCGCAGGCCCAGGTCGCGGAAGCCGACCGCGCGGAGGATCCCGCCCACGTCGGCGACGACGTCCCGCACGCGGTCCGCGGCGTCCTGCCCGCCGACGATGTCGAGCGAGAGGAAGACGGCGGACCGGCTGAGCGGAGCGACGACCGCCTGCGGCTCGATCGGGACGCGGTCCTCGACGGTCACCGGAGCACCGCCGGCCGGGGCGTCGTCGGCAGGGGCGTCGGCAGGGCCGTCGTCGTGGGCGTCGTCGTGGGCATCGCGACCTCCGATCCGCGCGCCGCGGGAGGGCGCGTCCGCCGCGATCCTGTCAGCGTCCGCGGTGCCGGTCACGAGTCATCCGACCCCACACGGCGTGCGCGGCCGGCGGCCTCGCCACCGCCCATGCGACCAGGTCTGGACGATCGTCGGAACATCTCCCCGCGCTCTTCAGGGAGCGCTCCCACGCCCCTATCGTGGAGCCGCTCCCCACCCTCATCCGGGGAGGCACCACCTTGGACACGACCCGGGCCGGGCTCGGGATCGACACGAGCACGGAGGTTCGAAGATGCCGTTTGTGACCACGGACGACGACGTCGAGATCTACTACAAGGACTGGGGCAGCACCGACGCGCAGCCCATCGTCTTCCACCACGGCTGGCCGCTGTCGTCCGACGACTGGGACGCGCAGATGCTGTTCTTCCACGCGCACGGCTACCGCGTCATCGCGACCGACCGCCGCGGGCACGGACGCTCGACCCAGGTCGGCACCGGACACGACATGGACCACTACGCCAGCGACGTGAACGCGGTCGTCGAGCACCTCGACCTGCGGAACGCGATCCACATCGGCCACTCCACCGGAGGCGGCCAGGTCGCGCGCTACGTCGCGAAGTACGGCGAGCCCCAGGGCCGCGTGGCCAAGGCCGTCCTCGTCTCGTCGGTCCCGCCGCTGATGGTGCAGACCGAGGCGAACCCCGAGGGCACGCCGATCTCGGTGTTCGACGGCTTCCGCGACGCTCTCGCGGCGAACCGCGCCGAGTTCTACCAGGCCGTGGCCTCCGGGCCCTTCTACGGCTTCAACCGCGAGGGGGTCGAGCTCTCGCAGCCCGTGGTCGACAACTGGTGGCGCCAGGGCATGACCGGATCCGCGCTCGCGCACTACGAGGGCATCAAGGCCTTCTCGGAGACGGACCAGACCGAGGACCTGAAGGCGATCACCGTCCCCGTCCTCGTCACCCAGGGCGACGACGACCAGGTCGTCCCCTACAAGGACGCCTCGCTCAAGCAGCACGAGCTGCTGCAGAACTCGACGCTCAAGATCTACGAGGGCTACCCGCACGGCATGCTGACCGTCCACGCCGACGTCATCAACCCCGACCTGCTGGCCTTCATCCAGGAGTAGCGAGGCACGCTCGCAGGCGCGTCCCGGCCGTTCCGGGGCGCGCCTGCGCGTCTGCGCTCGGAGTGGGTCCCGGCGCCCCTGCGAGCGGAGTCCGGCCTCAGACGTCGGCGCCCGCGTCCCTCCCGAGCACCGCGGCGAGCTCGCCCCGCCCGCCGATCCCGAGCTTGCGGTACGCCGCGTACAGGTGCGCGCCGACCGTGCGCGGCGAGAGGAACAGGTTCTGCGCGATCGCGCGGTTCGACAGCCCCGTGCTCGCGAGAGCGCAGATGCGCAGCTCCTGCGGGGTCAGCGTGGCCGCGGCCGGCGACGGCGCGTCGGCGATCCTCCCTCCGGCGGCCCGGAGCGCGTCACGGGCCCGATCGGCCCAGGCGCGGATCGGCAGCTCCTCGAGCATCGCCAGCGACTCGCGGAGGAGGGGCCGCGCCTCCGCCGCCTGACCGGCCCGGCGCAGCCCGTCGCCCACGAGCAGCAGCGCCCGCGCCCGCACGTACGGGAGCGGCGGCGGAGTCCGGCGGAGCAGCCCGGCCGCGGCGTCCGGCGCTCCGTCGGCGAGCGCCACGGCGATCTGCGCGTACCGGAGGGCCGCCTCGATCATCGGCTGGTGCCAGCGCTCGAAGAGCGATTCCAGCCTCGCGGCGTGCAGGCGAACGACTCCGACGTCCCCGATCGCGAGAGCCGCGTCGACGAGATCGGGCGTGGTCAGGATCGCGAAGCCGGGGTTCAGGGAGTCGTCGTCCGTGTCGAGGAGGGGCAGGAGCTCCGGCACGGCGTCGCCCGGTCGCGACTCGAGGACCGCCACCGCCGCTCGCGATCCGCGGAGCGTCGCCCGCATCACGCTCGAGCAGAGGACGGCCGCGCCGATCGCGCTGCCCGCGCTGATCGCCTCGGGATCGGGCGCGACGCCCTCCATCGCGTCGAACCAGGCCAGGCAGGCCCGGGACGCGGTCTCGAAGCCGACGTCCCCCAGGTCGCTCCCGAGGACGAGCGCCTCCTCGGCGAAGGAGCGGGCGCGCGAGAAGCGGCCGGCGAGCGACGTGGTCATCGAGGCGGCGAGGAGCGCCTGCGGGAGGATCCGGATGTCGCCGCGCGCGCGGAGCCCCGTGATCGCCTCCTCCAGGAGCTCCCGGGCGACCTCGACCTCGCCCGCCGTGTTCAGCGCGTAGCCGAGCCACCACGCCTCCTCCGGACCGCTCGACCCGCCGGCCGCCGCGAGCGCCCGGCGGACGACCTCGTCGCCGCGGGCGATCGGCTCGGTGACTGCCGCGAGCAGGACGGCGCGCGGGTCGGAGTCGTCGAGGGCGAGCGCGCGCACCGCCTGGATCATCGGCTCGCCGGGCGACGCCTCGCGGTTGTGGTCCCAGGCGATGGCGGCGAGGTGCAGGAGCGCGGCGGTCGCGGCGTCGACGGCTCCGTGGCTCTGCAGCGCCGTCACTGCGGCGAGCGCGGGCGAGAGGTCGCCCCGCGAGAGGGCCGTGCGCCCGGTCGGCAGCGTCTCGCGCGTCCAGGCGGCGCGGGCGGTGAGCACCGGATCGACGGTCTCGCCCGCCGCGCGGTGCACGAGCAGCGCCGCCTCCGCGGTCCGGCCGGCGAGCCCGGAGTACTCGGCCGCGTCGATCAGGCGCGAGACGCGCAGCGGACCCGCGGGGGTCAGCTCCGCCGCCCGCTCCATCGCCTGAGCCGCCAGGACGACGTCGCCCGTCGCGAGGCCGGACGCCGCGAGACCGGCGAGCTCCTCGCCGACCGGCCCGTCAGAGCCGGTCGCGAGCTCCGACCGCCACCAGAGCGTCCGGCTCCGGTCGTCGCGGTGCTCCTGGACGAGCGTGCGGAGCACGGCCGCGCGCTCGGAGGGGCGGCTCACGCTCGTCACCGCGGACTGCACGAGAGGGTGCCGGAAGCGGAGTCCGCTCCCCGGCGTCCAGCTGAGCAGCGACGCGGCGACGGCCCTGTCGATCCAGGAGGGGTCGGGGTGGCGGCCGATCGCCAGGTTCGCCAGCCGGCTCGCCTCCTCCGCCGTCGCGACGTCGCCCAGCGCCACGGCCAGCACGGCGAGCCGCGAGGGCTGGTCGAGCTCCGCGAAGCGCTCGGCGAAGGCCGATTCGAGGCGTCCGGTCACCGCGCGGTCCTCCGCCTCGTCGGCGGACGGGTCGCGTCCGGTCAGCTCCACCAGGGCGAGCGGATTCCCGCGGGCGAGGTCGAGCAGAGCGCGCCGGGCGGCGCCGCGAGGAGGATGCGGGAGCGTGTCGAGGAGAGCGGCCGAGTCGGCGGCCGACAGCGGCCCGAGGTGGAGGTGCTCGAGGCCGGAGTCCTCCTCGGGCCGGTCCCTCGTGGTCATCACGACGACGACGCGGTCCTCGCCGATGCGCCGGGCGAGCATCCGCAGCGCCCACGCCGACTCCGGGTCGATCCGGTGCAGGTCCTCCACGACGACCAGCAGGGGCCGATCGGCGGCGGCGTCGCTCAGGAGGGTCAGGGCCGAGAGGCCGGCCAGGAGCGGCGTCGGCTGCACTCCGTCCGCCAGGTGGAAGGCCACGCGGAGCGCGTCCCGCTGCGGCAGGGGCAGGCCGTCGAGGCCCGGGCGGAGCGGGTGCAGGAGGAGCTGCAGCGCCGCGTACTGGTCGCCCGACTCCGCTGCGGAGCCCGCGGTCCGCAGCACCCGCACGTCGCGTGCGCGGGCGTGGGCGACGACCTCCTCGACCAGGGTGGTCTTGCCGACCCCGGCGTCCCCGTCGATGACGAGCGCCGACCCGTGGGCGGCGATGCCCTCGACCATCAGACGGAGCCGCGCGAGCTCCGATCCCCGACCGACGACGAGCGCGTCCCGCTTCACGCGTCGAGTATCGCACCCTCGCGCAGACACTCCTCGACCCGGTGACGGGCCCGGATGAAATCGATCGCGGCGGCCGCGGCGCTGCCGGGGGCGCCGAAGAAGGAGGTCAGGAAGTGGTCGCCTCCGTGCACCTCCAGGGTCTGCCAGCGGAAGGCGATGAAGCCGAAGGGGTCGACGCGCACCGGCGACGAGCCCTCGCGGAGCGGATATGCCTCCTGGCTCGCCCAGACGCGGCGGAACACCCGCGAGCGGCCTCCGAGCGAGGCGACCAGGACCCGCAGACGCGGGTCCGCCGGGTCGGAGTGGAAGCGGAGGGCGGCCGTCATCACGGCGATCGTGCGGTCCCAGTCCTCGTGCCGCTCGGCGTCGGTCTCGAGCGCCGCGGCGTCGACGACGGCCTCGATCATGTTGGTCCCCTGCTCGCAGGCCAGGGGGAGGAACAGGCGGCCGAGCTCGTTCACGGCGACGAGGTCCAGGTAGCGGTCGACCACGTAGGCGGGCGTCGTGGTCCAGGACGAGACCATGCTCGTCAGGCTGCCGACCTGCGCCGGGGTCGGCCCGGCCTGCGCCCAGCCCGGTGAGCGGCGCGGCGCGGCGTGTCCGCCGAGCCGGAAGAGGTAGTCGCGCCCGTCCGCGTCGAGACGGAACGCGCGGGCCAGAGCGTCCAGGACCTGCGCCGAGGGGCGGCGGTCCTTGCCCTGCTCGAGCCGCAGGTAGTAGTCCGGGCTGATCCCCGCGAGCACGGCGACCTCCTGGCGGCGCAGCCCGCTGACGCGGCGCCTGCCGTCGGCGCCCAGGCCGACCTCGTCGGGGCGCAGCCGGTCGCGGTGCCCCCGGAGGTAGGCGCCGAGCCGCGCGGTGTCCGTGTCCACGATCCCGCCCTTCTCTCCCTTCGAGGCTAGGGAGGAGGCGGGCCCGACTCCACGCGACGCCGACCTAGATCCGCGGCGGGAGTACCTAGATCGGCGGGGCGTGCTTCCGGTTGGGGGCGGTGCGCGGCGGGGTGCGGAGGAGCGCACCGGCACTCGGCGCACCCCTCCGCGGTCAGGCGACTCCGCGGTCAGCTCAGCTCCGCCGCGGCGTCGGCGATGATCCGCGCGACCTCCTCCGGGTGCGAGCGCATCACCAGGTGCGGCGCGTCGAGCTCGACGACCGAGCGCACGCCCGCCCGCCGGTAGCCGAACCGCTCGACGTCCGGGTTGATCGTCCGGTCCGCGGCCGCGACGACGCCCCAGCTCGGCCGGGTCCGCCAGGCGGCGACCGGGGCGGCCTCACCGAAGGCCAGAGCGGCGAGCGGGCGCTGGCCGACCGCGAGCACGGCCGCCTCGGCCGGGTCGATCCCGGCCGCGAACACCTCCGGGAACGCCGACACCGCGACCGACACGTCCGTGCCCGGCTCCGCCCCGTCGATCGGGAACGGGGTGTAGACGAGATTCGCCGGGAGGTCGGAGTCGGGGAAGGCGCCCTGCAGCTGCCCGAGGCTCTCCCCCTCCTCGAGCGCGTAGGCCGCGAGGTAGACGAGGCCGACCACGTTCTCGGCGGCGCCCGCCACCGTGATCACGGCGCCGCCGTAGGAGTGGCCCGCCAGCAGGACCGGCCCGTCGAGCTGCTCCACGAAGGAGCGGAGGTACTCCGCGTCGCCCAGCAGGCTGCGGTTCGGCACTGCAGGGACGCGCACGGCGTGGCCGGCGTCGAGCAGGATCCGCGTGACCGGGGCGAAGCTCGCGGCGTCGGCGAACGCTCCGTGGACGAGGACGATGGTGGGTGCGGGCATGGGCTGTCCTTCCGGTCGGGCTGCGGTCCGGCAGCCGGCTGCGCAGCCGATCCGGACCCGGGCCGAACCTAGGACGGCGGACGGCGCGCGTCGTGACCCCGCGACTCCCCTGCCGACCGGGCGGCCGCCTGTCGCCCGCCCGAGGACACGCTCCAGCGCTCGTCCCGCCCGCTCACGGCGGGCCCGGCCCGCTGCAGCGTCCGCGTCCTGGTCCCGGCGGGGTCACCCTTCGACGGCTGGACCGCCCGGGATCGCGGCGCGGTCGGCCGGCCGGCTCTCCGGCCGGATCGCCGGCGACAGCGGCGGATCGGCACGCGGACTCCTGCGGCCCGAGACCCGGGCCGCGGCGCCTCAGCTCGCGAACTCCTCCGGCCAGCCCAGCGCGGCCAGCGACCGGCGCACGCGCTCGATGTCCTCCTCCGAGGGCAGCTCCGAGGTCACTCCGGCGATCGCTGTGCCGACGTCCGCGCGGGAGGCGGGCGCGTCGGCGGCGAGACCGGCGGCCACCTCGGCCACCTCCTCGTCGCTCAGACGGCGGCGGAGGAGCGCCAGCAGCGGCACGAAGTCCTGCTCGGGCAGCCCGGCCGGATAGCCGGCGCGCAGCCAGCGGACGATGCGCGCGACCAGGCCCTCGCGGGTGTCCGGCTCGGCCAGCGACTCCGGGCCCGCCAGCGGCCAGCCCGCGCTCGCGAGCCGCGAGGAGACGCGGGCGACGTCCTCGGGCAGCGCCGGTCCGAGCAGCAGCTGCTCGATCCGCTCGCGCACGACGGCTCGCGAGACGACCGTCTCGGCCCGCTCCGACTCCGACAGGAGCCGCGCGACGACCTGCTCGACCTCGTCCGTCGTGAGACTGCGGCGCAGCAGGCCCAGCAGCGGCAGGTAGTCCTGCTCCGGCACGCCGGACGGGTAGCCCGCGCGCAGCCAGCCGACCACGCGGGCGACGATCCCCTCCCGCGCCGCGATCGGATCGGTCGAGGCCATGCTCAGCCCTTGGGCACGAAAGTCGGGATCACGTGCTCGAAGCTCACCGACTGGCCGAGGCCCGTCGCGATGATGACGCTCAGGCCGATCACGACGGAGCCGACGACGAGGGCGAAGCAGAGCACGCCGATCCCGCGCAGCACCGGAGCGGGCAGACCGCTCCGGACCGCGGGGGCGTCGGACCCGCCCGAGGCGGGAGCACCGGCGGCGACGGCGAAGGAGCGGACGCCGACGGCGAAGAGCACGGGCAGGCCTGCTCCGAGGAGCACGGCGACGAGGGCCACCTGGCCGGCGGCGGAGAGGAAGAGGGAGAGCACGGTGCGGATCCTTTCGCTCAGACGCCGGCGGTCTCGGGCGCGGGGCGTGCCGCCGCGTCCTGCCACTCGTCGTTGACGTTGTGCGCACCGATGCTGTCGCGGCGCGAGCGGATGTAGATGAGGGAGGCGACGGCGACGAGGATCGCGGCCATCAGGAGGCCGCCGGCCGCGCCTCCGACGAGGTGGCCGATCCACCACATCACGGCGCCGACGAGAGCGGCGGCCGGGAGCGTGATGACCCAGGCGATCACCATGCGCAGCGCCACGCGCCAGCGCACCTGCGCTCCGGGTCGGCCGACTCCGGAGCCGAGGATCGAGCCGGTCGCGACGTGGGTGGTCGAGAGGGCGAAGCCGAGGTGGCTGGAGGCGAGGATGACCGCGGCGGAGGCGCTCTCGGCGGCCATGCCCTGCGGGGTGTCGATCTCGACGAGGCCCTTGCCGACGGTGCGGATGATCCGCCAGCCGCCGATGTAGGTGCCGAGCGAGATGGCCAGCGCGCAGCTGAGCTTGACCCAGAAGGGGACCGACTCGGTGTCGCTCCAGCCGCCGGCCGCGATCAGCGCGAGCGTGATCACTCCCATGGTCTTCTGCGCGTCGTTGGTGCCGTGCGCGAGCGAGACGAGGGAGGCGCTGCCGATCTGGCCGAAGCGGAAGCCGCGGTGGAGGCTCTTCTCGGCGAGGTTGCCGATCACGCGGAAGACGAGCCAGGTGCCGATCGCCGCGACCGCGCCGGCGAGCACGGGCGACATCAGCGCCGGGAGGATCACCTTGCCGACGACGCCGTCGAGCTTCGTGCCGTCGCCGGCCCAGTTGACGCCGTTGAGGCCGAGGCCCGCGAGAGCGGAGCCGATCAGGCCGCCGAAGAGGGCGTGCGACGAGCTCGAGGGAAGGCCGAGCAGCCAGGTCAGCAGGTTCCAGACGATGCCGCCGATGAGGCCGGCCAGCACGATCAGCAGCAGAGCGGAACCGCCGTCCTCGAGCAGCGCCGGATCGGGTGCGCCCGAGGAGTCCTGGATCTTCACGACCGCGTTGGTGACGGTCAGCGCCACCTCGATGCTGAGGAACGCACCGACGAGGTTCAGCGACGCCGAGAGGGCGACGGCGGTGCGGGGCTTCAGGGCACCGGTCGCGATGGACGTGGCCATCGCGTTCGCCGTGTCATGGAAGCCGTTGGTGAAGTCGAAGGCGAGAGCTGTGACGACGACGAGCGCGAGCAGGATGAAGGGATCCACGCAGACATGATGCTCCCGCGGCGGGAGGCGTTCCGGCGTGGTCGCGAGGCTTCACCTGCTGTTCACCTCGCGGGGCACGCCCGCCCGAGTAGTCTGTGCGGATTCTCAGGCGGGCGGCGCGTGAGGCGGCCGGCGGTGGCCGGATGACGCTCAGGCGGGCGCGCTCAGACGGGTGCGCTCAGGAGGCCGAGCGCGGCATCGGCGGGGTGAGGTCCGGGGTGTGCGCGGGGTCGGAGTCGGGGGCCGGCTCCGGCTGTGCGGCGGACCCGGCCGCGGCACCGGCGTCCTCGGCGGACTCCTGATCCTCGGCGGGCTCCTGCGAGCCGGGAAGCGGCGGGGTGAGGTCGAGGGCGCCGACCGCCGGCTCGGCGGCGTGCTTCGGCGTGGTCGGGCGGTTCTCGGCCGCGGCCGCCTTCTTCGCCGCCTTCTCCTGGGTCCGCTTGAGCTTCTCGGTCTGCTCGGCCAGCTTGCGGGCCTTCTTGCGCAGCTTCTTGCTGGAGTCGCGGACCGCCTCGTGCGCCGCGCGCACCGACTTCTCGGCCTTCTTCAGCGCCTTCTTCGCGCGCTTCTGCGCCGCCTTGTCGCGTGCGTCCCTGTCGTTGCCGGTCCCGGCCATATCCGCTCCTCCGCTCGTCGACCGCTCCGGCCGACTCCCCCACGCTACCGAGCGGCACCCGCCCCGCGAACCCGCTGGCGAGCGCGCCCGGGCCGCGCTAGGCGCGCGGGCGGCGGCCGTTCTGCGCCCGTGCCGTCCCGCCTCCCCTTCCCCCTGGTCGCCGCCTCTCCTCCTTTCTCCTCGGCTCTCGCTTCAGCCCTGCGGTGCCGTTCGCGGCTGGGAGTCGCGGGCGAGTGACCCCGCGACGGGCGCGGGTTCGGCAGGCTGGACGCATGGTCTTCCAGCACGATCCCGGCGGCTACCAGGGCCGCGCCGGCCTCCGGCGTCCCGTGCGCGGGCCCAGGCGCGACAAGTGGATGTGGTGGCGCCTGGGCTCCGGAGTCGCGGCGACGATCGCCGGCGTGATCGTCCTGCTCGTCTTCACCGCCGACCGCTGAGCACGCCCACCGGCGACCCGGCGCACCCCCGCCACCCGGATCGAGAGCCGATCGATGCGCTCAACCGCTTGACTCCGGAGGTTTCTCTCAGGTCGGTTCCGGCGGAACGCGGGTAGTTTGGAGGGTCGCATCGGCTCAGCCGTGCGATCAGCCCCACTGCCCCACCCGGCGCTCGCCTCCCCCCTCGAGCGTCGGCAGACCTGGAACCTCCTCTGCATGCACCGTTCGTCACGCGCCTCGACTCCCACCCCCGCAGGAGCCGAGACCGGCAGTCCGTCCGCCCTCCCGACCCGTCGCTCGCTCCGTGAGCAGGAGTCCCGCAGCCGCCGCCCCTCGCGCGGCCCGTCGCGCCCCCGCGTCTCCGCCGTCGCCGCGATGACCCTCGTGGCCGGCATCGCGATCACCTCGACGATGCCCGCGTTCGCCGTGGGCAGCACCGCCGACTCCGAGCTGACCCGCGACACGGCCACCGCCGTCGCCGCGGCCCGCCCGCAGAGCTTCGTGGCGGCCGGAGTCGTGCAGCAGAGCGTCACCCGCGACGCCTTCGCCGCCGAGGCCAAGCCCGAGGTCCTCGTGCCCACCGCGTCCCTCGACGCGATCACCGCCACCTCCGGCGAGTCGACCGCGGCCGCCGCCGGAGCGTCCGGAGCGTGGGTCGTCCCGATCTCCGGTCACATCAGCAGCAGCTACGGCCCCCGCCCCGACGCGCCGGTCGCCGGCGTGAACCTGTTCCACAAGGGCACCGATCTCGCCGGCGCCTGCGGCACGCCCGTCCTCGCGGCCTCCAGCGGCACCGTCGAGGAGGCGTCGTACCAGGGCAGCTACGGCAACTGGATCCTGCTCGACAACGGCGGCGGCATCGAGACCGGCTACGCCCACAACAGCGAGCTGATGGTGTCGGTCGGCGAGACCGTCACCGTCGGCCAGGTCATCGCGCTGCGCGGCTCGACCGGCGCCTCCACCGGCTGCCACCTGCACTTCGAGACGCGGGTCGACGGCGAGGCGGTCGACGCCGTGCCGTTCATGGCCGAGCTCGGCGTCCCGATCGGCTGACGTCCTCGACGACTCGAGAACGCAGACGTCGCGGTGGCCGCTCTCGACCACCGCGACTTCTGTGTTCTCGTGAGCGCGCAGGCCGGCGTCAGGGCCCGGGGACCGTCCGCGCCCCGGTCGAGACGGCGGCCGACCAGTGCGCGTCGTCCGGCACCGTCGTCACCCTGATCTCGGCGTCCTGCTCGACGGCGATCTGCATGGTGCCCGTGTTGCCGCCTCCCGTGCCGGTGCGGGTCGCGCTCGGGCTGTAGACGCACGACGATCCGCTCGTCATCAGGCCGACGACCTCGATCGTCACCTCGGCGTCCGCGGTGTCGCAGGCGACCGAGACGGTGATGTGCAGCGGATCGCCGCTGAGGTTCACGGTCTGCGGATCGACGGGGCCGACCTGGTCGGTCCACCGCACGGCGGCGGTCGCTCCCTCGGGCAGCGTCACGGGCCCGAGCGGAGCGTCGGTGGGCGTCGCGGTCGGAGCGGCGGTCGCCGGAGCAGCGGTGCCGGGAACGGCGGGTGTCGCCTCCTCCGCCTGGTCGGCGCCGCTCGTGCAGCCGCTCAGAGCGAGCGCCGCGAGCAGTGCCGAGGCGCCCAGCGCGGTCGCGCGCCGTCCCGCCCGGAGCCCCGTCGCCCGGCGCGGAGCGGTCGTTCTCGTGGTGTCCATGGTGGTTCCCCCTGTCCACTGGCGTCCCTCCGGTCTACCCGAGCCCGCGCGGCCGCGGATCGCACTCTGCGGCGGTTGCCAGGGTCGGGGGCCGTGCTGCGGAGCGATGTGGAGCTCCTCCGTACCGGCGCGGCGGCCCGTCGATCCGCTCGGGTGCCGCGGATGATCGGCACCGGGCGGATCCGACGCCCGCCGCTCCCGGCGCACCCCGCCGAGCCGCCCCTCTGCACCCGGAAGGCACCGCCTTGATCGCCTCGAACACCTACCCCTTCGCCGGACGCACCGTCCTGATCACCGGAGCCGGCTCCGGCATCGGCCGCTCCATCGCACGCGCCTTCCTCGAGCAGGGCGCGAGCGTCGCGGTCGCCGGGCGCACCCCCGCCACGCTCGAGGAGACCGTCGCCGGCTTCCCGGCCGAGCGCGTCCTGGTCGTGCCCACCGACGTCTCGGTCCGAGCCGAGGTCGACGCGCTCGTCGAGGGCACCGTCGCGAGGTTCGGCGGGATCGACGTCCTCGTGAACAACGCGGCCGGCCACCTCGGCGGCCCGATCGAGGAGGTGGAGGACGACGCCTGGCGCTCGCTCTTCGCCACGAACGTCGACGCCCTCTTCTACGCGGTGAAGGCGGCGCTCCCGCACCTCAAGGCGAGCCGCGGCAACATCGTCGTCGTCTCCTCCGTGTCGGGCATCCGCGGCGACTGGGGCCAGGCCGCCTACAACGCGACCAAGGGCGCGATCACGACGTTCGTGCAGTCGCTGGCCCTCGACTTCGGCGCGCACGGTGTGCGGGTCAACGCCGTCGCGCCCGCCTTCACGCAGACGCCGCTGACCGAGTCGATGGCCTCGACCCCCGAGGAGCTCGCGCCCTTCATCGACCGCATCGCCCTCGGGCGCCCCGGGCAGCCGGACGACATCGCCCCGCCGGTGCTGTTCCTCGCCAGCGCGGACGCGGCGTACATCACCGGCGCGATCCTGGCCGTGGACGGCGGGACGAGCGCCTCGACGGGGCAGCCGCACCTGTAGGCGGGCGAGCGGCGGATCGGCGGCGACTCGGCGACTCGCCTGCTCGGCCGGGGCGGCTCGGTCGCCCGGAAGCGGCGGCCAGGCGGATCGGGGTCGGGGGGCGGCGGCTCTGCCCGGAACCCGAGTGCTCGCATCGGATCCTGCGGCGCCGCTCGCGAGGGTCCACGGGCTCGACTGCGGGCGCCCACGGCCCGGATCGCTCCCTCCCTGACCGCGCACTCAGACTCAACCGACACCTGTGGCGTATCGTGGAGCCAATTGCATGCAGACGCATGGATACGGACTCGCCGACCACACGGCCTCCGGGCCCATCCCTCTTCGAGCAGGAGTCGTCATGACCACCACCAGCACCCGCTTCACCGACCGCGTCGTCCTCATCACCGGAGGCGGATCCGGCCTGGGCCGCGCTGCCGCCGTCCGCCTCGCCCAGGAGGGCGCGAAGCTCGCCCTCGTCGACATCTCGGAGCAGGGCCTCGCCGCCACGGTCGACGTCCTGCCCGAGGGCACCGAGTCGATCACCGTCCTCGCCGACGTGTCGAAGGAGGCGGACGTCGACGCCTACGTCGCGCGCACCCTCGAGGCGTTCGGCCGCATCGACGGCTTCTTCAACAACGCCGGCATCGAGGGCCGCCAGAACCTCACCGAGGACTTCACGGCCGACGAGTTCGACAAGGTCGTCGCGATCAACCTCCGGGGCGTGTTCCTCGGCCTCGAGAAGGTGCTGAAGGTGATGCGCGAGCAGGGCTCGGGCATGGTCGTCAACACCGCGAGCGTCGGCGGCATCACCGCGATCGGCAATCAGTCCGGCTACGCCGCCGCCAAGCACGGCGTCGTCGGCCTCACCCGCAACTCCGCGATCGAGTACGGCGAGTTCGGCATCCGCATCAACGCGATCGCGCCCGGGGCCATCTGGACCCCGATGGTCGAGAACTCGATGAAGCAGCTCGACCCGCAGAACCCGCGCAAGGCGGCCGAGGAGTTCATCCAGGTCAACCCGACCAAGCGCTACGGCGAGGCCGACGAGATCGCCTCGGTCGTCGCCTTCCTCCTCTCGGACGACGCCTCGTACGTGAACGCGACCGTCCTCCCGATCGACGGCGGTCAGTCCATCAAGTACTGAGGTCCCGCGGAGGGAGCGGAGGGAGCGCCTGCTGCGGCGGCGAGCCCTCCGCCCTCCCGCTGACGCCGTGTCGTTCGTGGGACGGACTCGGCCGCTCCTCCACAGGTGCTCCCTCCGACGCGCGTCCCCACCGGGCCTCCGTCGCGCAGCACCCGGCACCGCGGCGGGAGCAGAATGGGGTCGGTCCCGCCAGCGGCCGGACCTCGACCGCTACGGAGACATGCATGAACCCCACCGGGAGCTTCCGCGCCGCCCGCGACACCCTCCTGCAGCACCGCACCGATGCGGTCGCCGCGAACGAGGCCTTCCAGTGGCCGGACGTCGGGCCCCGCTTCAACTGGGCGGTGGACTGGTTCGACGCGATCGCCATCGGCAACGAGCGCCCCGCCCTCTGGATCGTGGAGGAGGACGGCTCCGAGGAGAAGTACTCCTTCGACCGGATGCGCTGGCGCTCCGACGAGGTCGCCGCCTGGCTCCACTCGGTCGGCGTCGAGCAGGGCGATCACGTGATGCTCATGCTCGGCAACCGCCTCGAACTGTGGGAGTCGATGCTCGCGATCATGAAGCTCGGCGCGGTCATCCTCCCCACGACGACCCTGCTCTCGCCCGCCGATCTGGCCGATCGTCTCGAGCGCGGCGAGGTCGCGCACGTCATCGCGGACGCCTCCGAGACAGCCAAGTTCGACGAGATGGAGGGCGGCTTCGGCCGCATCGCGGTCGGCGGCGCCGTCGAGGGCTGGCTCGACTACGCCGACTCGCTCGAGCCCTTCGGCATCAGCCCGACGGTGGTCGTCGAGAGCTCCGATCCGTGCCTGATCTACTTCACCTCCGGCACCACCTCGAAGCCCAAGATGGTCGTGCACACGCACGAGTCGTACCCCGTGGGGCACCTCAGCACGATGTACTGGCTCGGCGTGCAGCCGGGCGACGTGCACATGGCGATCAGCTCGCCGGGCTGGGGCAAGCACGCGTGGAGCTGCTTCTTCGCTCCGTGGAACGCCGAGGCGACGGTGTTCGTCTACAACTACAGCCGCTTCTCCCCCACCGCTCTGCACCAGCAGCTCGACCGGGCCGAGGTCACCACGTTCTGCGCACCGCCGACCGTGTGGCGGATGCTGATCCAGTCGGCGCTGGGAGCGAAGCCGCGCGCGCTGACCGAGATCCTCTCGGCGGGCGAGCCGCTCAACCCCGAGGTCATCGCGACCGTCGAGCGGGAGTGGGGACTCACCATCCGCGACGGCTACGGCCAGACCGAGACCACCGCGATCATCGCGAACCCGCCCGGCGCCCCCGTGGTCCCCGGAGCGATGGGCCGCGCGCTGCCCGGCGTCGCGATCGCCCTCGTCGATCCGCTGACCGTCGAGCCCGCCTCCACCGGCGAGATCTGCCTCGACCTGTCCGTCGAGCCCGTCAACCTGATGTCCGGCTACCTCGGCGACGAGGACCGCACCGAGCGCGCCCGCGCCGACGGCTACTTCCACACCGGCGACGTGGCGGTCCGCGCGGTCGACGGCACGATCACCTTCGTGGGCCGCACCGACGACATCTTCAAGTCCTCCGACTTCAAGATCTCGCCGTTCGAGGTCGAGAGCGTGCTGCTGCAGCACCCCGCCGTCGCCGAGTCCGCGGTGGTGCCGGCTCCGGACGAGGTGCGCCACAGCGTGGTGAAGGCGTACGTCACTCTCGCCGAGGGCTGGGAGCCGACCGCCGAGACGGCGAGCGCGATCTTCGCCCACACCCGGGAGCTGCTCTCCTCCTTCGAGCGGGTGCGGCGCCTCGAGTTCCACCCCCTGCCCAAGACGATCTCGGGCAAGATCCGCCGCGTCGAGCTGCGCGAGCGCGAGGAGGAGGCGTTCCGCCGCGGCGAGGAGATCCCCACGGAGTGGCGCGCCGACCGCCTCTAGGCGCGGGGGCCCTCGTCCGCCGGGACACCGCCGGGACCGCCGCGGCACCGCTGAGACGGCGGCGTCCCGGCGGGGCGGTGGTGTCTCGAGGGGATGCGGTGGGCCGGGACGTCGGCCGCCGATGACCAGCGGGAGCGGGTGCCGTCAGCACGGAACCAGCGCGGCGTCGGCGGCGTCCGGATCACAGGCCGGCGATCAGCTCGGCGTCAGCGCGGGCGGACGGCGATCAGCTCGCCGTGGTCGCGGACGCCGGGGGCGCTGCGGCGGAGCGAGTGGGTCACCTCGAGGCAGGCCTGCTCGGCGAGGGCGCGCATCTCGGCGAGCGGATGGAACCACGCCGGTGCGACGGCGTGCGCGAACGCCTCCGTGCGCGGCCCTTCGAAGAAGCCGATCAGCAGGCTTCCGCCCGGTCGGAGGTGCGCGGCGAGCGCCGCGACCGCGCCGGGCAGCTCCGCCGGCGGCAGGTGGATGAGCGAGTACCACGAGAGAACACCCCCGAGGCCGTCGACGTTGAGCTCGAGCGCCGAGCCGAGCCGGAACGGGACGTCCGGGAACCGCGCCCGCGCCAGAGCGACGAACTCCGGCACCGGGTCGACGCCGATAGCGGCGGCTCCGCGGCGCTGGAGGAACTCCGTCCAGTGCCCGGGCCCGCAGCCCACATCGGCGACCGTGCCCTCCAGCCCGTCGGCCCACGACCCGATCAGCTCGCGGTCGGCCGCGGGCCCCGCGTCGACCGATCCGAGCAGCGCCGCGTACTCCTCCGCCCGCGCGCCGTACGCGTCCCACACCTCGTCCATCCGGTGAGCGTAGGCCGTCTTGAAACGGCGCGCAGCGGGCACTCGGAGGCGCGTGGCACGTTCCGCGGTGCCGTTGGCACAGCTCGGCGGCACGGTCCACTGGCGCGTTCTGACGTTCTGGCGCGCCTGCCTCGTGAGCGTTCGCGCCCGGCCTCCCGAGGCGCTCCGCGAGGACGGATCATCGAGGTGCCGCGCCCCGTCCCCGCCCCGAAGGAGACCCGATGACCCCTGCCGACGCCACGCCGGGTGTACATCCCGGTGCTCTCCGCATCCCTCAACACAAAAGCGTCGCGCTGCTCCCCTCC
>NZ_PSVK01000031.1:0-23611 GCF_002931115.1 Rathayibacter sp. AY1E6
GGGCGGGTCTGTGGCGGGCCGGTCCGCGGGGGAGGAGCCGGTCGTCGGCTGCGCGGGGTCGACGGGGTCCGCGGAGGAGGGGCTTGAGGAGCGGCGGTCGGAGGCGCCGGATCCCGCACCGGGAGCGGAGGGGTCCGCAGTCGGCGCCGCATCCTCCGCGGGCGAGGCGGCGGTCGGCGTCGACACCGCTTCCGGGGCGGTCATCGCCTCGGGCGCGAGTGCGGCGGAGGCGAATACCACGGAGAGCACGAGGGTCGTCGTCGGGACGAACGCGGCGAGAGCGCGGGTGGTGCGGGTCACGGACGGTCCAGTTCTGCGGGCTCTGCGATGCGCCCGCCTGTGATTACTACCAGGAGCGCGAAGTGCTCTGCACCCCCGCTTCCGGGTGGAGTGCCGCGGAGCGCGCCAGCGGGCTCGGCCCTGCTCGTGCGCCCACCTCCTCGACGAGGCGGCGCTGAGCCGGATCGATCAGGCGACCGATCTCCTTCTCGGGGAGCGCCTGCGGGGGAGCGGCTGTTCCTTCCCGCCCGCGGAGATCGACGTGACGGCGCTCCCGCCCAGGCCCGGCACGTCCTTCGGCATCTGGAGCCCTGAGCCGCGCGCCTCGAGCCCGCACTCGCCCTGCGCCTCGGATGATGTGCCGCACATGCAGAGGAGGGAGCGCCCGCGGGCACTCCCTCCTCCGTCACGACCGGTCGACCGGCCGCCGTGCGCTCAGCAGACGCGGGCCGGGTAGGCCACCGTCTGCGCGAGGGTCTCGGAGCCCGCCGTGGCGGTCACCGTCACCTGGCTGCCCGGCATGCTCGCCAGGCGGGTGGTGAACGCGGCCGATCCGCTCGCGCCCGCGGCCACCGCGGTGACCGTCTTCGAGCCGTAGGCCGAGGCCATCGCGACGTCGATCGGAGCGGTGCCGCCGTTCTTGGCGAGGACAGTCAGCACCGCCTTCCCGGCGACGCAGCGCGACGTCACGGTCACCGGCACCGTCAGCGCCGGGGCGGCCGCCTCGGGGACGACGATCTCGCCGATCTTGAGGAACGAGCCCGGCGTGGAGAAGGTCAGCTTCACGCCGGTGGCCGAGACCGCCGCGAACGGGATCGTGGTCAGCGTGCCGTTCGCCGCCGGAGCGACGTTCTGCGCGGTGGTCGGCTTCCAGGTGCCGTCCTCGGCGCGGTAGGCCACGCTCACCGACGCCAGGGTGCCCTCGGTGTTGGTGAAGGTGAGCCCGGCGACGCGGTGCGCCTCGGTGTTCGTCAGCATGAACTCGGCGCTGCCGGCGAAGGTGCCGTCGGTCCAGGTCGACCAGGGGGTGCTCACGTTGCCGTCGCAGGCGTTCTTCGCGGGGAGGGTCGCGTACTTCGTCTGGCTGAACGACGCCGAGACCGCGGCTCCGGGGACGCGGCAGACGTTCGTCGGCGGCGCGGTGCCCCAGATCTGCACCTCCGAGACCGACTGCCACGTGTTCGCCGCGCTGGTGAGGTGCAGGCGGAGGCCCGTGGTGTCGGGCAGGGAGGACAGGTCGAGGATCGCCGTCGGGGCGGATCCGGTCGCGGCCTGGCTGAGGGTGGTGGCGACGGAGGAAGTCGTCCATGCGCCGTTCACCTGGTACTCGACCTCGATCCTCGACGGCCAGGTGGCGGTCGCACCGTCCTTGTAGGTGCTGACCGTGACCGAGTCGAGGTTCTGCGCCGCGCCCCAGGAGAAGGAGAGGCGGCTGTCGCGCGGGTAGCCGGATGAGGACCAGTCGTCCCAGCCCTTGCCCTTGACGTCGCCGTCGATGAGCTTGCCGGCGAGGTCCGTGCGGCTCGAGACCGCGACCGAGGCTCCGGGAGCGAGGTTCGCGATGCCCGGCTCCGCCACCTCGATCGTGCGGGTGAAGCGGCGGCCGGAGGAGAACCCGGCGTCGGCGGCGAGCGTGCCCGTCACCTGCACCGTGCCGAGCTCGGCGGGGCCGGGGGCGGCCCAGGTCACGTCGACTTCGCGGGTCGAGCCGTTGCTCGCGACCGAGACCGTCGAGGGGAGCGCGGCGGCGATGTCGGCGCCGCGGCGGACCTGCTTCGGCAGACGGGCGTCCACGACCGACCAGACGCCCTCGCCGACCCCCTTGTCGTCCCAGTAGGAGAGGTTCCAGCCGGATCCCCAGCGCGCCGGGTCCTCCTGAGCCGGGTTCCGCATCTCGAGGCGGCCGTTCTCACCGACCGTCATCGGGAGCCAGACGTAGGTCGAGTCCGACTTGCCCTCGTTCCACCGGTCGCCCATGTAGACGTACTTCCCGGGAGCGAGCGTGAGGACGTTCGTCGACTGCGAGCCGAAGGTCGTCTTGCGGGAGTCGCCGATCGAGAGCAGGCCGTCGCCGCCCTCCGGGATCGCGTTGTAGGCGACGTTCTCGTCGGCGTCGCCCTTCTCGACTCCGCGGGTCCACGCGCCGAGGATCGAGTCGGCGGTGTAGTAGGTCTGCGGGTTCGGCGCCCAGCCGGTCGCTCCGGAGGCGATCGTGTAGTACTTGCCGCCGTTGGCGAAGATCGCGGGCGCCTCGAGGTGTCCGCACTCCTTCACGATCTGGAAGTCGGTGCCGCGCACCGGTGCTCCGGCCGCACCGTCGGCGAAGACGTAGGGGTACGTCCCGTCGGCCGAGTACTGGTTCGCGTCGAGGGTGTCGGTCGTGGTGGTCCGCTCGACGTTGGTGTAGTCGGCGTCCAGCTTCGCCACGTAGAGCGAGTAGTTCTCCTCGGAGGAGTAGGAGATGTACGCGGTGCCGTCCTCGTCCTGGAAGACGGTCATGTCCCGCGCCTGCCCGGGAACGGCGGAGGTGGTGCAGGCCTTGTAGTCCGTGCGGTTGTAGAGGCGGTAGACGCCCTGGAGCGTGAAGGGCCCGGTCGGGCTGTCCGAGACGGCGACTCCCGCCATCGAGCGCGCGTAGGTGCTGCCGCCCGGCGTGGTCCGGCCGTCGGAGTGCCACCACATGACCCACTTGCCGGTCTTCTCGTTGAAGAGGACCTTGGGGCGCTCGAAGATGGCGGTGTTCGGCGAGGCCTGCGTCGTGTCGAGGTGGTAGTCGAGCTCCGCGATGCGGTCGGCGCGAGGGGCTCCGGAGTCGTCGACGGTGTCGTAGAGCGCGTCGAAGTAGGGGGCCTCGAGGTCGGCCGGAGCCGAGACGCTGCGCAGCGCGGTGCCCTTGTTCTCCCAGTTGTGGCCGTCGGTGGAGCGGTAGACCGCGACTCCGGGGCTGTTCCAGTAGCCCTTCGTGCGGTCCTCGCCGTACCAGTACTGGACCTGCTGACCGCCCTCCTCGACGGTGACGATCTGGCCGCCGTGCGCCTGGATGTGGCGGCCGTCGGTGTCGTACCAGTAGGGCTGGAAGTAGCCGGCCGCGGTGCTGCCCGGGTCCTGGACCGCCGGGTAGTCGGTGTAGGTCACGGGCGTCGAGGTGCGCGGCACTCCGTCGTCGGGATCCGTGGCCACGGCGGCCGAGGCCGACTGCGCTCCTGTCCCCAGGAGTGCTGCGACGAGCAGCGCGGCCACCGCCGCGGCGGCCGTTCGTGGTCGAGACGTCATGCTGTGCTCCTTTGCACCGGGGACTTCGCGCATGTTCACGCAAACATCAGGCTTCCACGAGGGTCTGATGACGTCAACATCCTGATCGACCGACGGCCGGGCGTCGGACGGCCGCCCGGGCTCCGTCTTGGCCGCTCAGCGCTCCGGCGCGAACGCCCCGCCCGGGCCGAAGGCGAGCTCCGCGAACCGGCGGCCGATGAGCTCGTGCGCTTCCGGATCCGGGTGCAGGCCGTCCGGGAGCGGGAGCCGCTGGGCGTCGTCCGGCCCGTAGAGCGCGAGCCCGTCGAGCAGTCGCAGGTCCGGGTCGTCGGAGCGCGCGGCGACGACCTCGGCCAGCGCCTCGCGGACGATCCGCAGGGTCAGCCGTCCGTTCGCGGTGTCGCCCGGGTCGCCGGTCGCGACGAAGCGCGGCGCCCCGGTCGTGAAGGACGCGGGATCGACGTCGCCCGGCCCCGGCGTGTCCTCGTGGATCCCGCAGAAGAGCGGAGTGACGAGGAGCAGCGGCGTCGCGGGATGGCCCTCGCGGATCGTGTCGAGGAAGCCGTGCACCGCCGGCACGAAGGTGCGGCGGCGCATGCCGTCGAGGTTCACGAGGTTGATGCCGAGCGCGACACTGATCAGGTCGGCAGGAGTGTCCCGCATCACGCGAGCGGTGAAGGGGTCGACGAGTGCGCTCCCGCCGAAGCCGAGGTTCACCAGGCGGGCGCCGCTCGCCCGGGCGGCCACGGCCGGCCAGATGCCCGAGGGGCGCGCCGCGTTCGAGCCCTGGCTGATCGAACTGCCGTGGTGCAGCCAGACGGGGCCGGAGAGCGGCGCGGGTTCGAGCGGTGCGTCGGAGCGCAGGGCCACGAGGTCCACCGCCTCGTTGTGCGGGAGGAGCAGCTCCACGCGAGACGGCCCGGCCGGGAGGTCGAGCCCGACCGTGTCGAGAGGTCCGGGGAGGAGGGCCCGGTCACCGGTCGCGAGGTCGAATTCGATCGCGTCGCCTCCGGTGAGCGCGTGGGAGGCGGTCATCTCGCCGTCGACGACCGCGTCGACTGCGCCGCGCGGCCGGGGCAGCCCCCGATAGGCGACCCGTGTCGCGTGCACGTCGAGCTCGATCCGTCGCGCCTCGGTGACGAAGGAGATCCGGACACCCGAGGGCTGCGCCTCCATCAGCAGGAGCTGCGCATCCGCATCGCGCTCGCGGACCGCGCGGGGGAGGCGGTGCGGCCGGACTCCGCGGGGCACCTCCTCCAGCTCGATCGCGCCGTGGACGAGCCGTTCGGTGAGGGGTGTGCTGATCATGCGGGGATGTCCTTCCGGCGGGTCCAGTGGCTGAAAAGAAAGTGCAGGCAGGCGAGGAGCTCGCTCCACGACTGCGCGGGGGTCGGGCTGCTGTGCGCGAAGCTCCCGAGCCGTTCGAGGGTGAGGAAGCCGTTCAGAGCGGCGCCCGTCACTCGGACGGCGTGCACCCGGTCCTCGGCGGGGATCGCGTAGCCGAGGAGGACCGCATCTGTGAGCTGCACGACGCGGCGGGCGGCCGGGGCGGCGACCGCGTCCGGCCCCGCAGTGCGCTGCAGCGACTCCCACAGGCCCGGCCGCTCGCGCGCGAAGGAGCGGTGGGCGTCGGCGAAGCCGTCCAGCGCCTCCCGGGCGGAGCGTCCGGCGATCGCGACGGCGATGCGGTCGGACAGCTCGTCGAGGGCCAGGACCGTGACGCCGTCGCGGAGTGCGGCGAGATCGCGGACGTGCGTGTAGAGGCTCGGCGTCTGCACCTCGAGCGAGCGGGCGACGGCGGCCAGGGTCACGGCGGCGAGACCATCGGCGTCGGCGATCGCGGCGGCGCGATCGATGACGGCGGAGCGGGTGAGGGAGCGACGGGGCACGCGTTGATCCTAATACCCCTAGGTTTTCACATATGGACATTCGGAAGCTCCGACGCCCGAACCGCGATCGCCCCCGAGCCGGAGGGCTCGAGGCGATCGAACGTGCGGTGCGGCCTAGCCGCCGACCGCCTGGCGAGCGCTATCGAGCCCGCTCAGTTCTTCCGGATATCGATCTCAGGGCTGCGAGGATCTCGCGCGCTCGAGGATGGCCGCGATCACGGCGGACTTCGCCTCGGCGTAGTCGTTCCCGTCCTCCCAGCGCCGGAGGAGGAGAGACGCCTTCGTGCTGCGGTAGAGCTCGCGGTCGGCCGGGTCGGTGCGCAGCCGGTCGCGCAGGAGGAGGTACGCGTCGATCGCGGGATGACCCTCCTCGTAGATGTGGACGTGGGCGTCCCGTCCGGGCGTGCGGACGAGCCGGTGCCCGGGCTCGCGGGTGCGCAGGACGTAGCCGGCCGCGAGCAGCGGCGCGACGTGGTCCTCCTCCGCCGTGACGTCGGGCACGACGACCAGCACGTCGACGATCGGCTTCGCGGGCAGGCCCGGGACGGAGGTCGAGCCGATGTGCTCGACCCGCACGCCCGGGACGGCCTCGAGGATGCGCCGCCGGTGCTCCTCGAACAGGGCGGACCACTCGGGGTCGTGCTCGTGCAGGGCGAGCTCGAGCGGCTCCGGTCCGCCGGCGAGCTCGACGGAGACGACGTCGGGGCGGCGGGGGGAGCGGTGCGGAGTCACCGGGTCATCCTGCCAGGGGTGCCGCAGGGCGGGTGCGGTTCACTGGAGCGGTGAGCACCCTCCTCGTCACCGCGCACCCCGACCGCGACTCCCTCACCGCCGCCCTCGCCCGGCGGCTGCGGGACGAGCTCGGCCCCGACGGAGTGGAGACGGCCGACCTCGACGCCGAGCGCTTCGACCCGCGGTTCGGCGCGGCCGACCGGGACCGCTACCGCGGTGTCGGCCCGGTTCCCGACGACGTCCTCCGCGAGCAGCGCCGGCTCGACGGCGTCGACCACCTCGTGCTCGTCTTCCCCGTCTACTGGTGGTCGATGCCCGCGCTGCTGAAGGGCTGGATCGACCGCGTCTTCCTCGCCGGCTGGGCCTTCGACATCGACCCCGTCCACGGCACGCAGCGCAGGCTCGGCGCTCTGACCGTCCACCTCGTCCTCGTCGCGGGGGACTCCGCCGGGACCTACGAGCGGCACGGCTACGAGCAGGCGCTGCTGATGCAGATCCAGCACGGGATCATCGACTACTGCGGAGCCCGGCGCGGCGCAGCCGTCTTCGTCCACGAGTCCGAGCGCGAGGACGACGCGAGCCGCAGGGCGGCGGTCGAGGACGCGGTCGAGCGGACCGTGGAGGCCATCAGGGCTGATCCGCCTGCAGCGCTCCGGTGACGAGGGCCTGCACGAGGGTGTCGGCGTCGTAGTCCGGATCGTGGGCGGCGCCGATGCAGAGGTTGCCGATGCCCTTGAGGAGCATGTAGCCGCTGAGACTCGACGCCGGGATCCGGGCGGGTCGTGCCGCCTCGAGCAGGTCGCCGCAGACGGGGACGAGCCGCTCCACGAAGTAGGCGTGCAGGGCGTCGGATCCGGCGCTGTCGCCCTGGAGCGCACCGGCGAGGCCGTGCTTGGTCACCAGGAGGTCGACGAAGTGGGCGACCCAGGCCCGGAGGGCTGCCTCCGGGGTCGCGCTGTCGGCGAGCAGCCGTGGGCCCGCCTCCGCGCAGGCCTCGACCTGGTGGCGGTAGACGGCGACCACGAGCTCCGAGCGGGTCGGGAAGTGCCGGTAGATCGTCCCCATGCCGACGCCGGCCTCCGCCGCGATCTCGCGGACCGGCGCGTCCACGCCGGAGGCCACGAACACCGTCGCCGCGGCGGCGAGCAGGGCGTCGCGACTCGTCCGCGGTCGGCCGGGCGTGCGGGGCACACGGTCGCTCATCGGTCCTCCTTGCTTTTCGGAGCGGCGCTCCGTAATTTCTCCGAGCGCAGCTCCACCACGTTCCGGAGCAGTGCTCCGCAATGTTCCGGAGCAGCGCTCCGACGATTGTGCCAGAGCGCCGCCCCCCAGGAAGGACCCTCGTGCCCACTCCGCTCCTCGACTCGTCGACCCCCGGTGTGCACCGCCCGATGCGCGCGGTCCGCACGGCCGAGCGCGACCCCTCTCGATCCGTCGCGAACGGCCCGTCGCCGAGGGGCGGACGGGCCGCCCGCGACGGAGGAGCGGAGCGGGTCCTGCCGTCAGCGCGGGGCGCGCAGCCCGGCGAGCGGGCCGTCGTGCAGCGGCTCCGTCTCCCAGCGGACGCGGGCGGTGCGGTCGGGAGCGAGCTCGACGTGCAGGCGGTGCGGGGTCTCGAGGAACACGACGTCGACCAGGACTCCGTCGCCCGAGGGTCCGGCGCTCGCCGCGAACGGCCCGTCGACGGTCCAGGCTCCCGCGCCGGGCGTCACCGTGAAGCGCTCGTCGCCCTCGGTCAGCGCGAGCGTCCAGCCGCCCTCGTCGGCCGTCACCTCGACGGCGTCGGGCCACGATCCGACCGGCGTGTAGCTCCCGGTCGCGGGGGAGGCGCCCTCGAGCGGGGGCAGGGCGAGCTCCGACAGCCGGTCGGCCAGCCGGGCGTCGGCCTCCGCCGTGGACCCGCGGCCGACGGCGGGGAGCAGGTGCTCCCAGGCGAGCGCGAGCAGCGTCTGCGTGTCCGAGGTCTGGCCGGTCAGCGCGATCACGAGCTCGCGCTCGGGCACGATCAGGCTGAACTGCCCGTACGCGCCGTCCGCGCGGTAGCCGTGCAGCGACCGCCAGAACTGGAAGCCGTAGCCCTGCTGCCAGTCCGGTCCGCCGTCCTCGTGGGTCGGGACGTGGGCGCGGGACGCCTCGGCGACCCACTCCGGCGAGAGGATCCGCCGGTCGCCCCAGCGCCCCTCCTGCAGGTACAGCAGTCCGAGCGCAGCTGCCGCCTCGGTGGTGGCGTGCAGCCCGCTGTAGCCGAGCTCGCGCCCCGAGTCGTCGCGATGCCAGGCGACCTCGCCGATGCCGAGCGGATCGAGCAGGCGCGGGCGCAGGTAGTCGGTCAGCGACTGCCCGCTCACGCGCTGCACGATCGCGGCGGCGGCGAAGGTGCAGGGCTGGTTGTAGGCGAAGACGCTGCCCGGCTCCTGCTCCGGCGGGAGGAGGAGGAAGCCGCGCACCAGGTCGGCCGGGTCCGTCTCCTCGGCACGGTCGATCGTCTCGGCGGAGTGGCCGCTCGCCATCGCGAGGACGTGGCGGACGCGGACCGCACGCGAGCGCGGGTCGGTGATCTCGTCGTCGAGCTCGGGGAAGTACGAGAGGACGGTGGCGTCCAGGTCGACCAGGCCCTCGGCGACCGCGAGGCCGACGGCGGTCGCGGTGAAGCTCTTGCTCAGCGAGTAGAAGAGGTGCAGCCGCTCGGCCGAGTACGGCGCCCACCAGCCCTCGGCGACCACGTCGCCGCCCTGCACCACCATCAGCCCGTGCAGCTCGACGCCGGGAGCGGCCTCGACCCCTTCGACGAAGGCCAGCACTCCCTCGGCGTCGACGGAGCGGGCGGACGGGGTGCTTCTCGGCAGTGAGCGCGTCATCCTCCGATGCTACGACCGGCGCGGCGCCGCCTCCGCCCGGGGGCAGGAGGCGGCGCCGCCTAGGCGGTCGGCTCGGCGGGGAAGGGCCCGAGGCCGAGCAGGAAGCGGAGGATCGCGTCGGCCGGCACGCGCAGGGCGGGGCCGGAGCTGAGCTCCCACTCCGCGTCGGTCGGAGCGAGGGTGCGACCGCGGACGGCGGCGCGGATCGCGAGCGGCGCGCGCTGCAGGCGGTCCAGGGCCACCCCGCCGGTGATGCGGGAGGAGAGGGCGAGCGGCTCGGGGGAGAGGGCGAGCTCGACGCGGACGACCTCGACCAGCTCGGCGACCGAGCGGGGACCCGCGCCGGCGCGGCGAGCGGAGGCGAGAGCGGCCAGGGCCGGGGCGATCTCGGCGGGAGGAGGAGGGGAGGAGGCCTCGCGGGCGCCCATCCGCGTCGCGAGGCGCTGGCCGGTGCTGCTCGAGAGCCGCACGACGAGCTCTCCGAGCAGGGCGTCCCGGGAGACGGCACTGGCCGCCTCGCCCTCCGTGGTGGAGGGGGAGGCGGCCAGGACGGCGAGGCGGTCGAGCCTCTCGGCGACGAGGGGGCGCCAGTCGTTGCTGACGCCCGTCTCGTCGACCGAGGGCCCGGTGCTCAGCGGCAGGAACCGCGACCAGTCGGGCACGACCGCAGGGCCTAGCGTCCGCCCGAGCGGCGCTTGTTGTAGACGTCGAAGGCGACCGCGAGCAGGAGCACGAGGCCCTTGACCGCCTGCTGCCACTCGATGCCGATGCCCATGATCGACATGCCGTTGTTCAGGACGCCGATGATGAGGCCACCGATGATCGCGCCGCCGATGGTGCCGACGCCGCCCTGGACCGCCGCGCCGCCGATGAACGCGGCCGAGATGGCCTCGAGCTCGAAGCCGTCGCCCGCCTTCGGGCCGGCGAGGTTGAGTCGCGCGGTGAAGACGAGGCCGGCCAGCGCCGCGAGGACGCCCATGTTGACGAACAGCCAGAAGGTGACGTTGCGGGTCTTGATGCCGGACAGCTCCGCGGCGTGCAGGTTGCCGCCGATCGCGTAGACGTGGCGGCCGAAGACGGAGCGGTTCATGACCACGCCGTAGATCAGGACGAGCACGGCGAGCACGATCAGGGTGACCGGGATGCCCTTGAAGGTGGCCAGCGCGAAGGAGAAGGCCGCGATCACGACGGAGACGAGGACGAGCTTGGTGACGAACCAGGCGCCCGGCTCGACGCTCTGCGCGTACTTCTGGCGGCCGCGGCGGGTGCGCACGGACTGCACGGCGAAGGCGACGATCGCGAGCGCGCCGATGACGAGCGACAGCGGGTCGAGGTCGGTCTCGCCGAACAGGTCGGTGAGGAAGCCGTTGCCCAGCGCGCGGTACTCGGTCGGGAAGGAGCCGATGTTCGCGTTGCCGAGGACGACGAGCGCCAGGCCGCGGAAGATCAGCATGCCCGCCAGGGTCACGATGAACGCCGGGATTCCGACGTAGGCGATCCAGAAGCCCTGCCACGCTCCGACCAGGGCGCCGATGAGGAGGGAGAGGATGATCGACAGCCACCACGGGAGACCCATGTTGACCGCGAAGACGCCCGAGATCGCTCCGACGAACGCCGCGACCGAGCCGACCGAGAGGTCGATGTGCCCGGCCACGATGACCATCACCATGCCGATGGCGAGGATCAGGATGTAGCCGTTCTGGACGATCAGGTTCGAGATGTTCTGGGGGCGGAGGAGGATTCCGCCGGTCATCACCTCGAACAGCAGCACCACCACGATGAGGGCGATGAAGATGCCGTTCTTGCCGAGGTCGCCCAGCACGTGGCTGAGGCGCTTCGTGAAGGCGTTCTCGGTGGGCTTCACCTGCGCACCGGCCGCGGTGGACGGTTCGTTCTGCAGATCGGTCATCGTTGCTTCTCCTGGGTCATGAGGGTGAGGACCGCCTCGGGCGTCGCCTCGGCGATGGGCAGCTCGCCCGTGATCCGGCCCTCCGACAGCGCGTAGACGCGGTCGCAGATGCCGAGCAGCTCCGGCAGCTCGGAGGAGATGACGATGATCCCCTTACCCTGCGCCGCGAGCCGGTTGATGATGGTGTAGATCTCGTACTTCGCACCCACGTCGATGCCGCGGGTGGGCTCGTCGAGGATGAGGACGTCCGGGTCGGAGTAGATCCACTTCGACAGGACGACCTTCTGCTGGTTGCCGCCGGAGAGCTTCCCGGTCTTGGCGAGCACGGTCGGCGACTTGATGTTCATGCTGCCGCGGTACTCGTTGGCGACCTCGAACTCGCGGTTGTCGTCGACGAGTCCGCCGCGGGCGACCTTGTCGAGCGACGCGAGCGAGATGTTCCGCTTGATGTCGTCGATGAGGTTGAGGCCGTAGTGCTTGCGGTCCTCGGTCGCGTAGGCGAGCCCGTGGGCGATCGCCTCCGAGACGTTGCGGATCTTGATCTCCTTGCCGGCCTTGAAGACCTGGCCGGAGATGCGGCTGCCGTAGGAGCGGCCGAAGAGGCTCATCGCGAACTCGGTGCGCCCGGCGCCCATGAGCCCGGCGATGCCGACGATCTCGCCGCGGTGCACCGTCAGGTTGACCTTGTCCACCATGACGCGGGTCGGGTCCTGGGGGTGGTGGGCCGTCCAGTCGACCACGCGCAGGATTTCCTCGCCGATGTGCGGCGTGTGGTCCGGGTAGCGGTGGTCGAGGTCGCGGCCGACCATGTCCTTGATGATGCGGTCCTCGGTGACGTCGTCGTGAGCGATCGTCTCGATGGTCTTGCCGTCGCGGATGACCGTGACGGTGTCCGCGATCTTCTTGATCTCGTTCAGCTTGTGGCTGATGATGATCGACGTGATGCCCTGCTCCTTGAGGTGCAGGATCAGGTCGAGCAGGTGGTCCGAGTCCTCGTCGTTCAGGGCCGCGGTGGGCTCGTCGAGGATGAGCAGCTTGACCCGCTTGGAGAGCGCCTTCGCGATCTCGACGAGCTGCTGCTTGCCGACTCCGATCTCCATGATCTTGGTGGTCGGGTTCTCGCGCAGACCCACGCGGGCCAGCAGCGCCGCGGCCTCCTGGTTGGTCTTGTTCCAGTCGATCAGGCCGCCGAAGCCGCGCACCTCGTTGCCGAGGAAGATGTTCTCCGCGATGGAGAGGTAGGGGCTGAGGGCCAGCTCCTGGTGGATGATGACGATGCCCTTCGCCTCCGAGTCGCGGATGCTGGAGAACTGCATCACCTCGTCCTCGAAGACGATGTCGCCCTCGTAGGTGCCGTGCGGGTAGACGCCCGACAGGACCTTCATCAGCGTCGACTTGCCGGCGCCGTTCTCCCCGCAGATCGCGTGGACTTCGCCGCGCTGTGCGTTGAGCGTGACGTCCTGGAGCGCCTTCACGCCCGGGAACGTCTTGGTGATGCCGCGCATCTCGAGGATGTTCGAGGTCACGCCGCCTCCCTTCCTTCGTAGTGGGGGAGGGCGCCCGGTGGGCGCCCTCCCGGGGTGTTCCTTCTCGGGTGAGGAGAGAGGACTAGCCGTTCACTTCCGCGTCGGTGTAGTAGCCGCCGTCGACGAGGACGGACTGGATCTGGTCCTTGGTGACGATGACCGGCTCGAGCAGGAAGGACGGGACGACCTTCTTGCCGTTGTCGTAGGTGTCGGTGTCGTTGACCTCGGGCTCGGTGCCCTCGAGCACGGCCTGGGCCATCTTCACGGCCTCCTTGGCGAGCTCGCGGGTGTCCTTGTAGATGGTCGCGTACTGCTCGCCGGCGATGATCGCCTTGACGGAGTCGAGCTCGGCGTCCTGACCGGTGATGATCGGGAAGTCGGAGCCGACGGTGTAGCCGGCGTCGGTCAGAGCCGAGATGATGCCGCGGCTGAGGCCGTCGTAGGGCGAGAGGACGCCCTGGACCTTGGAGCCGTCGGAGTACGTCTTGGTGAGGATGTCCTCCATGCGGCTCTGGGCGACCTCGCCGTCCCAGCGGAGCGTGGCGACGGTGTTGAAGTCGGTCTCGCCGGACTTCACGACGAGCGTCTTGTCGTCGATGTACGGCTGGAGGGTGTCCATCGCGCCGTTGAAGAAGAACGTGGCGTTGTTGTCGTCGGGGCTGCCGGCGAACAGCTCGACGTTGAACGGGCCGGCGGGGGCGTCGGCGGCCTTCGCGCCGGTGAGGTCGGTGAGACCGAGGCCCGCGAGGAGCGAGGTGGCCTGCTGGACGCCCACCTTGTAGTTGTCGAACGTGGCGTAGTAGTCCACGTTCTCGGAGTCGCGGATGAGGCGGTCGTAGGCGATGACGGGGATGTCGTTGGCCTTGGCCTCCTCGAGCACGCTCGTGAGGGTGGTGCCGTCGATCGAGGCGACGATCAGGGCCTTGGCGCCCTTGGTGATCATGTTCTCGAGCTGCGAGACCTGGGTGGGGATGTCGTCCTCGGCGTACTGCAGGTCGACCTTGTAGCCGGCCTCCTCGAGCTGCGACTTGACGTTGTTGCCGTCAGCGATCCAGCGCTCGGACGACTTGGTCGGCATCGCGACGCCGACGAGGCCGCCGTCGCCGGATCCCGAGCCCGAGCCGCCACCGGTTCCGGAGGAGCAGGCGGCGAGGGAGAGGATCATCGCTCCGCCGGCGATGCCGGCGATGAGAGCGCGCTTCATTGTGGTCACTGTGATTCCTTCGTCATTGAATGCAGTGGATGCAGGGCCGCCCTCGGGATCGGGGCGGAGATGTGATGCCATGTGAGCGATCACATTGCGTCATGCTAGACCCGACGGCGCCGTTCGTGTCAACGCGCACGTCTCGACTCGGTAACGGGACACCCGCGGCGCGTCGTCCGCTCTCGGAGCGGTGCTGTCAAGGGTCCCCGGCCCCGGAAGGGAGCCGGAGCCGTCGGCGTTGCGTCCAGCACTGTCGAAAGGACGCACACCATGACGAAGACCTGGTTCATCACCGGCGCCTCGAAGGGCTTCGGCCGCGAGTGGGCCGAGGCGGCGCTCGAGCGCGGCGACTCGGTCGCCGGGACCGCCCGCCGGATCGAGACCCTCGACGCCCTCGTCGAGGAGTACCCGGACACGTTCCTCCCGCTGACCCTCGACGTGACCGACCGCGAGGCCGGCTTCGCCGCCGTGCAGGCCGCGGCCGACCGGTTCGGCCGACTGGACGTCGTGATCAACAACGCTGGCTACGGGCACTTCGGCATGATCGAGGAGCTCACCGAGGAGGAGTTCCGCGCGCAGCTCGAGACCAACGTCTTCGGCGCCCTCTGGGTCACCCAGGCCGCGCTGCCGATCCTCCGCGAGCAGGGCTCGGGCCACATCGTCCAGGTGTCGAGCATCGGCGGCATCAGCGCGTTCCCCTCGATCGGCGCGTACCACGCGTCGAAGTGGGCGCTCGAGGGCTTCACCCAGTCGCTGGCCGCCGAGGTCGCCGGCTTCGGGATCCACGTGACCCTCGTCGAGCCCGGCGGGTACTCGACCGACTGGTCCGGTCCCTCCGCGTCGCGCAGCGAGCCGATCGCCGCGTACGACGAGGTCCGGGAGGCAGCGAGCCGACGCCCCTCCGCCGCTCAGCAGGGCGACCCGCGGGCCTCGCGCCTCGGGATCCTCGCGGTCGTGGACGCGGACGAGCCGCCGCTGCGGATCTTCTTCGGGCGCGCGCCGCTGGGCATCGCGACGGCGGACTACGAGTCGCGCCTCGAGACCTGGAAGCGCTGGAACGACGTGTCGATCGCCGCTCACGGCGAGTGATCCCGGGCGGTCGCGGCGCGAGGGCGTCGCGGCCGCCGGTCAGCGCGAGGCGGTGACGCTCGCGCTCCGGGGGACGGCCGTGGATCCGCGGACGACCAGCTGCGGAGCGATCGGCGCCGCCTTCTCCGGCCGGTCGCCCTCGATCAGGCTGAGCAGTGCGGCCACGCACCGGCGTCCGAGCTCCACGAAGTCCTGGCGGACGCTGGTCAGCGGCGGCCAGTAGAACGCCGCCTCGGGGATGTCGTCGAAGCCGATGACGCTGACGTCCTCCGGCACGCGGACCCCGCGCTCGTGGAACGCGCTCATCAGTCCGAGCGCCATCTGGTCGTTCCCCGCGAACACCGCGGTGAAGTCGAGGAAGCGCGAGAGCTCGAGGCCCACGCGGTGGCCGTGCTCGGCGCTCCAGTCGCCGAGCAGCGGCGGGCGCAGCGGGATCGAGCGGTGGTCGAGCTCGGCGAGGTAGCCGCGCATCCGCGCCTCGGCCTCGATCCAGTCCTGCGGGCCGGCGAGGTGCACGATCTCGGTGTGCCCGAGGTCGATCAGGTGCTCGGTGGCGATGCGGGCGCCGGCCATCTGGTCGACGTAGAGCGCGTCGTCGCGGTCGTCCTCGCTCGTCTGCAGCGTCACGTGCGGGATGCGCAGCGCGACTCCGGACAGGATGTCGAAGACGCGGATCTGCGGGGCGACGACCACGAGGCCCTCGACCGCCTGGTTGAGCAGATGCCGGATCCCGGCCTGGATCGACGCGCCGTCGGTGCCGTCGACGTTGGCTGTGACGACGAGGTAGCCCGCGTCGCGCGCCGCCACCTCGATGGCCTGGATGCTGGAGGCCGGACCGTACTGCAGGCTCTGCGAGGACAGCACGCCGACGGTGCGGGTGCGGCTGGTGACCAGTGCCCGCGCGGCGAGGTTGGGGCGGTAGTCGAGCTCGGCCATGACCTCGAGCACGCGCTTCTTCGTCTCGGCGCGGAGGCTCGGGTGGTCGTTCAGGACCCGGGAGACGGTCTGGTGCGAGACGCCGGCCGCGCGGGCGACGTCGTAGATGCTCGGCGCCCGCGACGCGGGCTTGTCTTCCGGCATCGGGCACCGCGGCTCTCTGTGATCGGCGCCTCCGACGCAGGACCGGGGCGCCCTCACGGGCGGCTCGCCCGTCCGCGGGCGCGTGTGAGCACACTTTACGTCCCTCGGCGCGGGGGCCTGCACACCGACGGAACCTCGACGGCTCGGACGGGTGCCGCTCCCGGATCGGTCGGACGTTCCGGCACCGCTGGTGCGGGCGCGCCGGAACGACGCGATCCGCGCCTCCGCCCCGCGGTCGTCGCAGCGGGTGGTCGACGCGGTCGGGTCAGCCGTCGAAGACCTCGGCCGAGGCGAAGGCCGCATCGGAGCGGAGCACGGCGACGAGGTCCGCGGGACAGTCCTCGAAGGCCGTCCTCTCCGGACCGGGAGGCGTGTGTGCTCGGACGTCGACGACGGATCCCTGGGGCGCGACGGCGTCGGGCGATCACAGGCGCTGCCCTGCGGTCCGGGGTACTTTCCCGCGTGTGAACGACAGCGACGAGAAGTCCGGGAGAGGCTGGCGCATCGATCTCGGCGAGCCGCCGGAGAGCGTGTCCGGCGATGTCGTCGACGCTCTCGATAAGGTGTCCGCGGAATTCGCGGCATTCCGGAGCGGGACTTCCGGCGAGGGCGGAGAAAGGGCCGCGGCCCTCCGCGGAGCCGCCCGACTCGGGGCCGGAGAGCACCGGCTCGCCGTCGCCTCGGGGCTGACGCGGGAAGGCGTCCGCGCCTTTCTCGCGGGGGGATGACAAGCCGTCGGAGAGGCGGTTCCCCCGTGCCTCGACAAGCCGGCGCCGAAGGAAGAGAAAGGCCTCGAGAAGGCGCGGCATCCGGAGAGATCGGAGACGACGAATGGACGACGAGGAGTGGGCTCGGTACCTTCTCGCGATGAAGCGCCGAGCACCGACGGATCAGGACGGCGCGACCGCGGAACGCGGTGACGCGACGGTGGCGGCCGTCCTGCGGGAGCTCGACGGGGTCGATCCGTACGGACTCGAGCCGGGTCGCGAGGACGGCGCTCCCCGCGACGAGTACGCGTCTGAGGCGGCCCCGATCGCGAGCATCCTCCTGCGCCGAGGACGGATCACCGGCGAGGAGCTCGACGCCGTCTGGCGGTTCTGGTTCGGCGAGCCGCTGAGCGCCCTGCTCGGCGACGGCTTCGCCCCGCTCCTGGCGCGGCTCGACCGGCTCGCTCCTCCCTCGGCGGAGGACTGACGGGCGTCGGGTTCCGGCGGCGGACCGGCCGCGATCCCGGCGTCCCGTATCGCTCCGCCCAGCTCGGCCCAGCTCCGCCTAGCTCCGCCTAGCTCCGCCTAGCTCCGCTCGCGGAAGAAGCGGATGAGCTCGCGCAGGGCCGGGAGCGTCGCGCTCTCGGCCTCGGCGTCGTCGAGGTCGTCGAAGGAGGTGCGGAGCCCGGCGGCGTCGGCGTCGGCGGCGGACTCGAACGCCATCGACCACTCCGGGAACAGCCGCTCCCGGATCGGCTCCTCGAGGAGGGTGCGCAGCTGCGCGTGGCGCTCGTCGGCGGCGATGACGGCCATCCGCTCGCGCAGGACCGCGTCCGGCCCCTCGAGCACCTGGAGGAATCGGCCGTCGCGGTGCAGGAGCATGCCGGTCAGGCCGAGGCGCTCGTTGTTCGCGCGGCATTGGGCGAGCAGCGCGGGGAGGTCGGCGTCCGTGAAGCCGGCGGAGGTGCGGCTGGAGTAGACGAGGGAGAGCATGGCGTCCGTTCCGGGTGGGGGAGGCGGGCGCCTCCGCTCCCAGTGGACCACCGACAGCGCCTCCCGCACGGCCACTTCCGCCGGCGGCGGCAGGCTGCTAGAGCTAGCCGACCGTGATCGGAGCGGCGGACGGACGGGTGCCCTGCCGCATCCAGACGAAGAAGCCGACCAGGGTGAACGCGCCGTAGAAGACGTACATCAGCCCCGACGCGTAGTAGCCGGCCGAGAACAGCAGCGGCACGCCGACCAGGTCGACGGCCACCCAGATGAGCCAGAACTCGGTCCAGCCCTTCGCCATGCCGTAGGTGGCGAGGACGGAGCCGACGAAGATCCACGCGTCGCTCCAGACCGGCTCGTAGGAGCCGAGCGCGCGGAACACCGGGGTCAGCACCGCGGTGCCGCCGACCATCCCGAGCACCAGCAGGCCGCGGGTGCGCCACGACGCCCAGCGCGGCTCGATCAAGGTGGTCGAGTCGTCGGGGCGGTGGGTCCACCGGTACCAGCCGTAGACGCTGACCAGGATGAACATCACCTGCCGCCCGGCCTGGCCGAGCAGGTTGACGGGGTTGGGAGTGCCGAACAGGGCGCCCATGAAGACCGTGAACAGCAGCACGTTGCCGATGAGGCCGACGGGCCAGGCCCAGACCTTCCGCCGCATCCCGCCGAGGGCGCTGAGGAGCCCGAAGACGTTGCCGATGACCTCCCGCCAGAGGACGGTCTGCTCGCCGATGACGATCTGCGCGTCGAATAGCCAGTGCACGAGGTCCACGAGGCCTTCTTCCTGAGTCGGGATGCCGGGTGGTGCAACCCTGCCCCATCCCGGGCCATTCCCGTCGCGGGCTGATGAGGGCGCCGCGCTCGAACCACGCTGGATCCCGCTCCGGGGCGGGGAGCGCGACCGGCGCCCCGCTGTGCCGCCGCGACCGTAGGCTGGCGGGATGACGTCCCGGGTGCGACTCCTGCTGGCCTCGTCGCACCCCGGGCCGACCGTGACGGTCACCGTGCTGGCGACCGTGATCGCGGCGGCGTCCGGGCATCCGCTCGGGCAGGTCGTGCTGGTGGCGCTCGCCGTGCTGCTCGGGCAGCTCTCGATCGGGCTCGCGAACGACTGGATCGACGCCGACCGCGACCGCGCGGTGGGGCGCACCGACAAGCCGGTCGCGCAGGGGCTGATCGGCGTGGGCGCCGTCCGCGCCGCCGCACTGGGGACGGCGGCGGCCGCCGTGGTGCTCTCGCTGCTGCTCGGACCGGTCGCCGCGGTCGCGCACCTGGTGCTGGTCGCCGCGGGCTGGGCCTACGACGCGGGGCTCAAGCGCACGGTCTGGTCGGTCGCTCCCTTCGTGGTCGCCTTCGGGCTGCTGCCGGTGGTGGCGGTCGCGGCGGGCGACGGCCGGCTCCCCGCCTGGTGGGCGATCGCGACCGGCGCCGTGTTCGGCATCGCGATCCACTGCACGAACGTGCTCCCCGACCTGGTCGACGACGAGGCCACCGGGGTCCGCGGCTTCCCGCACCGCCTCGGCCTGCGGCTCTCCGGAGTCGTCGCCTTCGGGTCGCTGGTGGTGGCCGCGCTGCTCGTGCTCGTCGGACAGCTCGTCGGCGACCAGCCGGTGCGCGGGACAGGCGTGGTGCTCGCGGTGATCGGGACCCTCGCGGTGGTCGTGCTCGCCGCGGCGGGCATCCGCCTGGTGCTGACCGGTCCGCCGACGCGCACCCTGTTCCGGCTGGTGATCGCGGCCTCGCTCGTGCTGGTGGTCGAGCTCGGGCTGGCGGGCGCGCGGCTGGTCGGCTGACCGGCCGCCCTCAGGACCAGCGCATCGCGTAGACGCGGGCGAGCAGGTCCGAGGTCGGCAGGGCGAGGGCGGTGCGGAGGAACGCCTCGCGGCCGCGGTGCGCGAGCGAGCCGAGCGGGCGTCCGAGGGCCATGTTCGCCTCCGCCTGCCGCGCCGCGCGCCGGGCCGCGGTGGTGCGCCGCCGGGCGAAGCCGGGCCAGGGGCCGGCCTCGCCGCGGCGCACGGCACCGGCCAGGAGCGGGGCGAGCTCGGCGGCGTCGAGCCAGCCGAGGTTCATGCCCTGCCCGCCGATCGGACTGATCTCGTGCGCGGCGTCGCCGATGAGCACGACGCGGCCGACGCCCATCCGCTCGGCCTCGCGGCGCCGCACCTGGAAGCCGCTGAGCATCGTGCAGGTCTCCGGGTCGGCGTCGGCGCCCGTCCGGTCGCGGACAGCGGCGGCCAGGGCGAGCGCGGCCTCCTGGTCGGGGGCCTCCTCGGGCCGCCAGGCGGGGGCGCCGAGGGAGCGGTCCGGGCCGCTCAGGGCGACGTACCGGCGCCGACCGCCCGGGAGCGGGAAGGACTCCACCACTCCGGCCGGACCGACGTCGACCAGCGCGGTGCCGGTGAGACCGCCGGGCTCGGGGTCGGCGAAGTCGCCCATCACGTAGCGGTCCGGGTAGTCGCGGCCGGTGGTGCGGATCCCGAGCAGATCGCGGACGGTGCTGCGGGCGCCGTCGGCCCCCACGACGAAGGCGGCGCGGACGGAGACCGGCTCGCCGCCCGGTCCGGTGCCGGTCGCCTCGACGGTCGAGCCCCGACGGAGCAGGCCGGTCAGCGCGACCCCGGGGCGCAGCGCGTCCGGGGCCGCCGCCTCGAGGCTCTCGCGGAGGATCGCCTCGGTGCGGTGCTGGTCGAGGGTGACGACGTAGGGGTGCGTCGCGGAGGCGCGCGCGAACGAGAGCGTGCCGAGGGTGCGGCCCCGGCTGCGCGCGACGCCCTCGCGGACCCGGGTGGCCTCGGCCAGCACGGGAGCATCGGCGCCGATCGCGGCGAACGCGTCGAGCGACGGCGGATGGATGCCGATCGCCCGCGAGCCGCTCGGCACCGAGGAGCGCCGCTCCCACACCTGCACGTCCACTCCGGCCCGCGCCAGGAGCGCGCCGAGCAGCAGTCCGACCGGACCGCCGCCGACCACGAGCACGTCCGTCTCCGCTGTCACGGGTCGAGCCTAGGGAGCGGCGGCGCGGCGGGCGAGGGGGTGCGCTCGACCGCCGCGCGTGCTCAGGGTGCGAGCGGAGGCGTCAGAGCGCGTCGACAGCGGCGAGGATCTCCTCGGTCTCCGTGCGCGTCGTGTAGTCGACGTGCACGTCCGCCGTGCGGACGATCCGGTCGGCGTCGACGACCAGGACGGTCGGGTACGGGACGGCCGGGGTGTCGTCGGCGTTGCTGTCCTTCACGGCGAAGCCGAGCGCGGTGTGCGCCTCCTGCGCGTCGCCGCTGGGGGCGGTGACGATGCCGAGAGCGCTCGCGAGCGTGTTGCCGGGGTCGGAGACGACGGTGAAGCCCAGGTCGCCGTTCGCGACCGCCGCGCGCGACCCGTCGGGGGTCTGCGGGCTGATCGCGACGAGGGCGACTCCGCGCGACGCGAGCTCGGGGGCGAGGGTCTCGTTGTAGTGCTTGAGCGTGATGTTGCAGTACGGGCACCAGGCTCCGCGGTAGAAGACGAGGACGGCCGGGCCCGCGCCGAGGACGTCCGCGAGGTCGACGGTGTCGCCGTCGACGGTCACGACGGAGGCGGCGGGGAGCGCGTCGCCGGCGGTGACGGCTCCGCTCGGGGCGCCGGCGGCGACGAGGTCGTCGCGCTCGCCGGAGAAGACGGCGGCGAGCTCGGGGCCGACCGTCTCGTCGAAGCCGACGGTGAACTCGTCGAGCTGGGTGCGGACGGAGGTGCTGGTCATCGGAAGTCCTTCGGTCGTGACGGTCGTGTTCCCCCGTCCGGGAGCCTAGGCATGCGGGGGACCGGGCGCCGGGCGCCCGTCACGCGGCGTCACACGACGGCCGACGCGTGTCGGCCGGCGTGCGTGGGGCCCGGCCCCGTCGCTCCGTCATTCCGGGGCGACGACCAGCTCGCCGCCGGCGGAGCGCGAGACGCACGGCATGATCCAGCGGTCCTGCTCCTCGGGGGTCAGCACCAGGTCGCGGTGCTCCGCCGTCCCGCCGACGAGGCGCAGGCGGCAGGTGCCGCAGGTGCCCGACTCGCAGGAGGAGTCGACGTCGATCCCGGAGGAGCGGAGCGCGGTGAGGAGCGAGCGGTCGGCCGGGACCTCCACGACGGCTCCGGTCGGCTCCCAGACGGCGGCGAAGGGGACGGCCCGGTCGCCGACGGCGTCGACGCCCGCGAAGTCCTCGACGTGGATCCGGCTCGGGCGCCAGTGCATCGTGAGGGCGAGGACCTCGTCGATCAGCGCGGACGGACCGCAGCAGTAGATCCGGGCGTCGTCGTCGGGCTCGGCGACGAGCGGCCAGAGGTCGAGCCGGCCGTGGATCGCACTGTGGTGCACGAGGGAGCCGTCGGCGGAGAACTCGTCGAGCCACGCGGTGTCCTCGGGGGTGCGGCTGAGGTAGACGACCTGCACGGCCGAGCCCTGCGCCCGGAGCTCGGCGGCCATGGCGCGGATCGGGGTGACGCCGATCCCGCCGGCGATCAGGAGGTAGCGGGCGGCGGGCCGGAGGGCGAAGGTGTTCGCGGGCGGCGCGGAGGAGAGGACGTCGCCGACGCGGACGTCGTCGTGGAGGCTCCGCGATCCGCCCCGACCCCCGGGCTCGCGGCGCACCGCGATCGCGTAGTGCGACGGCTCCGCGGATCCCGGCTCGACGAGGCTGTAGCTGCGGCGCTCGCCGGAGGGGGTCGTGAGCGTGAGGTGCGCGCCGGCGGAGTAGCCGGGCAGCGGGGCGCCGTCCTCGCTCCGCAGCACGAAGCGGGTGACGGCCGGGGTGAGCGCCTCGCGCTCGGCCACCACGAGCCGCAGCTCAGCCACGGAGCACCAGCTCGTCGCCCACGCCGAGCGTGCCGCCGTCGAGGACCTCCGCGTAGACGCCGAGGAGCTCGTGGCCGTAGGTCTCGTGCAGCAGGCGGGGGACGGGCAGGTCGCGCCGACCGGTGCCCGGCTCGACCTCGGTCGCGGCGCACCGCTCGGTGGCCTTCGTGATCCGCAGCCGCAGCCCGCCCGCGGTGAGCTCGCGGCCGAGCAGCTCGAGCTCGCTCCACGCGGGCAGCCCCTCGAGGTGGATGTTCCCGCGGAACCGCAGCGGATCGACGCTCCGGCCGGTGCGCTCGGCGAGGTCGCGGACACTCGCCAGGTTGATCAGCGAGACGTACTCCATCTCGACATCGGAGTTGTGGGCCGTGTCGGTGTAGCGGCGCCCCGCGTCCTGGGCGATCACGGGCTCGACGCCGGGCGGCAGGTCGAGCACGCGGGCGGCGAAGGAGCGCAGTGCGGCCCGTCCGTCCTCCGCGCCGAGGTCGGCGGAGAGGACCCGGTGGCCGCGGACGTCGACGGTGAGCACTCCGCTGTCGGGGTCGAGGTGCGTGGTCAGGCCGGCGAGGCGCGCCTCGGCGACGAGCACGAAGTACTCGCGCTTGGAGATGCCGTGCCGCATGCCGGGCCGGTAGGCGCCGCCGGGGCGGGCGAGGGCGATCGTGCGGTCGAAGGGGACGCCGCGGCCTGTGGTGAGCTCGACGCGGGGGAGCGGCTGCGGGGTCAAGCCCTTCACCGGGTAGACGAAGAGGCCGTCCACGCGTGTCGTCATGCCCCCCATCCTGGCGCATCGCCGGGGAGCCGGCAGGGCCGTCGCGGCGCAGCGGAGCGCGAGGAACGGACGCGGCGCCGTGCGGATCCTGCGAGGCCGGGCGGAGGGATCCGCTCCGGCGGGCCTCGTCAGTACTGGAGGGAGAGGCCGACCAGGGGCGGGACGACGAGCGCGCCCAGCTCGACGATCGCGACGCTCGCGCCGACGCCGAGCGTGACGGCCGAGAGCAGCCGGGCGCGGTCCTTCCGCGCGACGCCGATGACGCCGACGATCGCGGTCGCCGTCGCGAGCACGAGCATCGTGACCCCGAGGGCGGCGAAGAGCGCCCCGATCTGCGTGGTGTCGAAGCCGCCCTGGAACGCGAGGACCGGGATGGCCGTGGTGAGCGCGGTCCGCCCGATCTCCGCGAGGACGAGGACGATCGCGAGGACGAGGCCGACGATGCCGACGACGTCGCGGGGCCGGGGCTGGGGGGCGGGGACGGAGGCGGTCACGCCGTCGAGCCTAGGGG
>NZ_PSVK01000032.1:0-20509 GCF_002931115.1 Rathayibacter sp. AY1E6
CCGCCCGCCCGCCCCTAGAAATCGGAGAACACACCACATGACAACGACGTCAGCGACGTCGACGCGCGGTGGAGCGCGCGTCCACGTCCAGCGCTTCGGCACCTTCCTCTCGGGAATGGTCATGCCGAACATCGCGGCCTTCATCGCCTGGGGCTTCATCACGGCCCTCTTCATCCAGACCGGATGGCTCCCGCTCCTCGGCATCGACGCCACCTGGGTCCAGCAGTTCGGCGGCTGGAGCACGGATCCCGACGTCGTCAATACCGGCCTCGTCGCCCCGATGATCACCTACCTCCTCCCGCTCCTCATCGCGAACACCGGCGGCCGCATGGTCTACGGCGCCCGCGGAGGCGTGGTCGGCACCATCGCGACCATGGGCGTCATCGTCGGCGCCGGCATCCCGATGTTCATCGGCGCCATGATCATGGGCCCGCTGTCGGCGTGGCTCATGAAGAAGGTCGACTCGATCTGGGACGGCAAGATCAAGCCCGGCTTCGAGATGCTGGTCAACAACTTCTCCGCCGGAATCCTCGGCCTCCTGCTCGCGCTCCTCGCCTTCGCGGGCGTCGCGCCGCTCGTGGTCGGCCTCTCGACCGCCCTCGGCGCGGGCGTGGAGTTCCTGGTCAACGCGGGTCTGCTCCCGCTGACCTCGCTCTTCATCGAGCCGGCGAAGATCCTCTTCCTGAACAACGCCATCAACCACGGCATCCTCACGCCGCTGGGCGTGCAGCAGGCGGAGGAGGCGGGCAAGTCCTACCTCTTCCTCCTCGAGGCCAACCCCGGCCCCGGCATGGGCGTGCTCCTGGCCTTCGCGTTCTTCGGCGTCGGCGCGGCCCGCGCCTCGGCTCCCGGCGCGGCGATCATCCACTTCATCGGCGGCATCCACGAGATCTACTTCCCGTACGTGCTGATGAAGCCGGCGCTGCTCGCGGCCGTCATCCTCGGCGGTGCGACCGGTGTCGCGACGAACGTCGCGTTCAACTCCGGCCTCCGCGCCCCCGCCTCGCCCGGCTCGATCATCGCGGTGCTCCTGCAGACCGCGAACGACAGCTTCCTCGGCGTCATCCTCTCGGTGATCCTCGCGACCGCCGTGTCGTTCCTGGTGGCCTCGGTCATCATCCGGTCCGGCCGCAAGCGCGACCTGGCCGCGGAGCAGGAGGGCGACGACAAGCTCGCCGCCGCCGTCGCCGCCAACGAGGCGAACAAGGGCAAGGAGAGCGCCGTCGGCTCGCTCATCAACGCCCGCGGCGCCAACGCTCCGCAGGACTCGGCCGGCGCCTCGACCGCGGGAGCCACGGCCACCGCGACCCAGGTCCGGAACATCGTCTTCGCCTGCGACGCCGGCATGGGCTCGTCCGCGATGGGCGCCTCGGTGCTGCGGAACAAGATGAAGAAGGCGGGCTTCGAGGACGTCACGGTCACCAACAAGGCGATCGCCGCTCTCGAGGACGACGTGGACCTGGTCATCACCCAGGCCGAGCTCACGGAGCGCGCCCGCCAGCGCACCCCGGGCGCCATCCACGTCTCCGTGGACAACTTCATGAACAGCCCGAAGTACGACGAGGTCGTCTCGCTGGTCGCGGAGCAGCACGGCAAGTAGTACGCCAACCATTCGGAGGGAGCCCGTAGGGTGCGACAGGGCGGACACGCTCCGCTCGCCCCTGCGGGTTCCCTCGCTGTCAGCACCTCCACGGAAGGACGCACCCCATGAGCGACGTGCTCACCATCGGACAGATCGACGCCTCCGGCACCGCCACCACGAAGGAGGCCGCCATCAAGGAGGCCGCCGACATGCTGGTCGGCGTCGGCGCGGTCACCCCCGCCTACTACGAGGCCATGCTCGCCCGCGAGGCGACCGTCTCGACCTACATGGGCAACCTGCTCGCCATCCCGCACGGCACCAACGACGCGAAGGACGAGATCCGCTCCTCCGCCCTCTCGTTCGTGCGCTATGCGCAGCCGATCGACTGGGACGGCAACGAGGTGCGCTTCGTCGTCGGCATCGCCGGCGTCGACAACGAGCACCTCGAGATCCTCTCCAAGATCGCGATCATCTTCTCGGAGGAGGACGAGGTGCAGAAGCTCCTCGACGCCCCGGACGCGCAGTCGCTCTACAGCCTGCTGGGCGAGGTCAACTCCTGATGCCCACCGCCGTCCACTTCGGCGCCGGCAACATCGGCCGCGGCTTCGTCGGCCTGATCCTGCACGGCGCCGGCTACGAGCTCGTCTTCGCCGACGTCAACTCCGAGCTGATCGGCCGCCTCGGCGCTGCCGACAGCTACGAGGTGCACGAGGTGGGGGAGGAGGCGGCCACGCACGTCGTCGACCGCTTCCGCGCGATCGACTCGGCCGCCGACGAGGAGGCGCTCGTCCGCGAGATCGCCGCCGCCGACATCGTCACCACGGCCGTCGGCCCGAACATCCTGCGCTTCGTCGCCCCCGTGATCGCGAAGGGCCTCGCGGCCCGCGACGAGTCGGCGCCGCGGCTGGCGGTCATGGCCTGCGAGAACGCGATCAACGCCACGCGCCTCCTGCAGACCGAGGTCGCCGCGAACCTCGGCGCGGACGAGTGGGAGCGCCTGCGCACCCGCGCCGTCTTCGCCGACACCGCGGTGGACCGCATCGTCCCGAACCAGGACCCGGGCCAGGGCCTGGACGTGACGGTGGAGAGCTTCTTCGAGTGGGTCGTCGACCGCACTCCGTTCGAGGGCACCGAGCCGGAGATCCCGGGCGCGACCTGGGTCGACGACCTCGAGCCCTTCATCGAGCGGAAGCTCTTCACGGTGAACACCGGCCACGCGACGGCCGCCTACACCGGCTTCGCGGCCGGAGCGCACAAGCTCTCCGACGCGCTGGCGATGCCCGAGGTGCACGACGCGGTCAAGGCCGCGCTCGAGGACACCAAGGCGCTCATCGTGGCCAAGCACGGCTTCAGCGACGAGGAGCAGCAGGCCTACCTCGAGAAGACGCTGAAGCGCTTCGCCAACCCGTACCTGACCGACACGGTCGACCGGGTGGGACGCCAGCCGCTGCGGAAGCTGTCGCGGCACGAGCGCTTCATCGGACCGGCGGCCGAGCTCGCCGAGCGCGGGCGCACGCCGGAGGGCCTTCTCACCGCGATCGGCGCCGCGCTGCGCTTCGACGTGCCCGAGGACCCCCAGAGCGTGGAGCTCCACGAGAAGCTGGCCGCGCTCACCCCGGAGGAGTTCGTGGCGGAGGTCACCGGCCTCACGGCCGAGCATCCGCTCTTCGACCGGGTCGTGGCGGTCGTCCGCGGCTAGTCCCGTGGCCGCACGGCGGTGAACGACGACGAGGTCCTCTGCTTCCCGCGGGGGACCTCGTCGTCGTCTGCGGCGGCTCGGGCGGAGCGCTAGAACAGCCGCCAGCGGGTGAGCGGCCAGGCCACGGCGAAGACGCGTCCGGTGACCCTGTCGATCGGCACGGTCTTCACGCACGTGTCGATCGGCCCGCCGGCGCCGCGGCACTCGCCGAGCGAGTCGTTGGAGTTCGACCGGTGGTCGCCCAGGACGAAGAGGGAGCCCTCGGGGACGGTGTACTCGTCGAAGCATCGGAGGGACGCGGGGCTCGTCGTGCAGTCGAGGGTCCCGGGGGTGAAGGGGAAGTCCTCGAACACGTAGGACTCGTCCAGCGGCTTCCCGTCGACCAGCACGTGCCCCTCGGCGTCGCAGCAGGAGACGGTGTGGCCCCCCTCGGCGATCAGCCTCTTGACGAGGAACTCCTCGTGGGAGGGGCCGATGCTGGTGACGTCGCCGAAGGTCTTCACGATCTCGGAGAGGGGGCTGCCGGCCTCGTCGCTCGCGCCCCAGTCGGCGTCGCGCGAGAAGACGACGATCTGCCCCTCCTCCGGCCCGCCCTGGAGGGCGAGGGTGCGGTCGACCAGGATGCGGTCGCCGAAGAATCCGCCGCCCTGGAGGGTGTTCTCCATCGAGCCGGTCGGCACCGTGTACACCTTCACGAAGAAGGTCTGCACCAGGGCGATGACCGCGATCGCCGCCAGGATCGTCACCACCGGGTGCGAGTACCAGCTCCGCCTCGCGGTCGCGGACCTCGTCGTGCGCGCCATGTGCTCTCCCTCCGGCTCGACGGAGCCAGCCTAGGCGGCGGCGGACGCAGGGCCGGGCAGGGGGCGCGCGTCGGGCGCGGAGGCGGAGGAGGGGGCGACACGCCCGAGGTGGCGGAGCGGCCGCGATTCGCGTAGCATCGACCCTTGGTGTTTTGCGCGTGCTCCGGCATGCCCGCGAACCCCGATCCGGGCTCTCGCCCGGTGGTGGCTCGTCGCGGAAACATTCGCACGACCAGTACACACACTACTTCCGAACGACAGTGAGGCTATGGCCAAAAAAGACGGTGTCATCGAAATCGAAGGTGCGGTTGTCGAGGCGCTCCCCAACGCGATGTTCCGCGTGGAGCTGACCAACGGACACAAAGTTCTCGCCCATATCTCGGGCAAGATGCGTCAGCACTACATCCGGATCCTCCCCGAGGACCGGGTGATCGTGGAGCTGAGCCCCTACGACCTGACCCGCGGCCGGATCGTCTACCGCTACAAGTAGGCGTTCGCTCCGCTGACGTTCGCGACGTGCGTGTCCTGTAAGGAACGGCCCCGGCATCCGCCGGGAGCACGACGCCAGCGAAAACAAGGACAAGAACAATGAAGGTCAACCCCAGCGTCAAGCGCATCTGCGACCACTGCAAGATCATCCGCCGCCACGGCAACGTGATGGTCATCTGCAGCAGCAACCCCCGCCACAAGCAGCGCCAGGGCTAGTCCCGCTGCTTCCGCGAGGGAGCGCCGGGGCGGCGTGCCGCCCCCACTGCACAACTGAACACACCCGCAGCACCAGAAATCGCGCAGCACCCCGGCGACCCCGGGGTGGACGGCGAGGACACCTTCGGTCGGAGGCCGAGGCACCGGTGCTGCTTCACACCTCCACTCACTCACAGGAGAAGCCACAATGGCACGTCTGGCAGGAGTAGACATCCCGCGCGAGAAGCGCGTGGAGGTCGCACTGACCTACATCTACGGTGTCGGCCGCACTCGCGCGCTCAAGACCCTGAGCGACACCGGGATCGACGGCAACATCCGCGTCAAGAACCTCAGCGACGACCAGCTCGTCTCGCTCCGCGACTACATCGAGGGCAACTACAAGGTGGAGGGCGACCTCCGCCGCGAGGTCGCCGCCGACATCCGCCGCAAGGTCGAGATCGGCTCGTACGAGGGCCTCCGCCACCGTCGCGGCCTCCCGGTCCGTGGACAGCGCACCAAGACGAACGCGCGCACCCGCAAGGGACCCAAGCGCACCGTCGCCGGCAAGAAGAAGGCCGGCCGCAAGTAACGCGGGCGACACGGACCTAGAGGAGATACAGAATTGGCTACCCCCAAGTCGGCCGCGCGCAAGCCGCGCCGCAAGGAGAAGAAGAACATCGCTGTGGGCCAGGCCCACATCAAGTCGACGTTCAACAACACCATCGTCTCGATCACCGACCCCTCCGGGGCCGTCATCAGCTGGGCCTCGTCCGGTGGAGTCGGCTTCAAGGGCTCGCGCAAGTCGACGCCGTTCGCCGCCCAGCTCGCCGCCGAGTCGGCCGCGCGCCAGGCTCAGGAGCACGGCATGAAGAAGGTGGACGTCTTCGTGAAGGGCCCCGGCTCGGGTCGTGAGACCGCGATCCGCTCGCTCCAGGCCGCAGGCCTCGAGGTCGGCTCGATCAACGACGTCACCCCGCAGGCGCACAACGGCTGCCGCCCGCCCAAGCGTCGTCGCGTCTAAGCAGCACTCGCAGCCGTCGGCCGGCCGCACGAACCGCCTCCGGGCGGGGAGTGCGGCCGACCGGCGGATCGCGCATTTCTTTCACAACTCCACACCTCGCAAACGCACGTGTCATATAGCGGACACGTGATCGAAAGGAATCATCAGTGCTTATCGCACAGCGTCCGACGCTCACCGAGGAGAACATCTCGGAGTTCCGTTCCCGCTTCGTCATCGAGCCCCTCGAGCCCGGCTTCGGCTACACGCTCGGCAACTCGCTGCGTCGCACCCTGCTGTCCTCCATCCCCGGCGCTGCTGTCACCAGCATCCGGATCGACGGAGTCCTGCACGAGTTCACGACCGTCCCGGGCGTCCGCGAGGACGTCACCGAGATCATCCTGAACATCAAGGGACTCGTCGTCTCCTCCGAGCACGACGAGCCGATCACCGCCTACCTGCGCAAGCAGGGAGCCGGCCAGGTCACCGCCGCGGACATCTCGGCTCCGGCCGGTGTCGAGATCCACAACCCGGAGCTCGTCATCGCCACGCTGAACGACAAGGCGAAGTTCGAGCTCGAGCTCACGATCGAGCGCGGCCGCGGCTACGTCTCGGCGACCCAGAACCGCAGCGAGTTCTCCGAGGCCGGCCAGATCCCGGTCGACTCGATCTACTCGCCCGTGCTGAAGGTCACCTACCGCGTCGAGGCCACCCGTGCCGGCGAGCGCACCGACTTCGACCGCCTGGTCGTGGACGTGGAGACGAAGGCGGCGATCTCGCCGCGCGACGCCATCGCCTCCGCCGGACGCACGCTGACCGAGCTGTTCGGTCTCGCCCGCGAGCTGAACAACGCGGCCGAGGGCATCGAGATCGGCCCCGCGCCGGTCGACGCGGTCCTCTCGACCGAGCTGTCCATGCCCATCGAGGACCTCGACCTCTCGGTGCGCAGCTACAACTGCCTCAAGCGCGAGGGCATCAACAACGTCAATGAGCTCGTCGCCCTCTCGGAGACGCAGCTCATGAACATCCGCAACTTCGGTCAGAAGTCGGTGGATGAGGTCAAGGAGAAGCTGACGGAGCTCGGCCTGTCGCTCAAGGACTCGGTCCCCGGGTTCGACGGCGCCCACTTCTACAGCTACGACGACGAGAGCATCTAGGTCCTCCGCTCCGGAGCCCCGGCTCCTCGCGTCCGACCTGCTGACACCCCTTTAGTACTGGAGTAAACCCATGCCCAAGCCCACCAAGGGCCCCCGCCTCGGAGGCGGACCCGCACACGAGCGCCTGCTGCTGGCGAACCTGGCCGCGGCCCTGTTCACGCACAAGAGCATCAAGACGACCGAGACCAAGGCCAAGCGCCTTCGTCCGCTCGCCGAGCGCCTGGTGACCTTCGCCAAGCGCGGCGATCTGCACGCCCGCCGTCGCGTCCTCGCGACGATCGGCGACAAGTCGGTCGTCCACGAGCTCTTCACCGAGATCGCTCCGCTCGTCGCCGAGCGCGAGGGCGGCTACACCCGCATCACCAAGATCGGCCCCCGCAAGGGAGACAACGCGCCCATGGCCGTGATCGAGCTCGTCCTCGAGCCCGTCACGCCCAAGGCGAAGAAGTCGCGCACCGCCACGGCGCCCGTGTCCGCTCCGGTGGACGAGGCCCCCGCCGAGGAGACCACTGCCGAGGAGACCCCCGTCGAGGAGGCGCCCGTGCAGGACGCTCCCGTCGAGGACGCCGCGCAGGACGCTCCTGTCGAGGAGACCGGCGCGACCAAGTAGTCACGCCCCCTCTCCCGAGAGCCCTCCGTCCCCTCCGGGGCGGGGGGCTCTCGTCGTTCCACGGGGCCGAGTGGCGCGAATCGTCGCTTACGATGGCACGGCTGCGCTCGTCGGGTGCGGCCGCGTCACGACCGGCGCTCCCGGGGTCCGCGCCGACGATCCTCGGAGGACTCCTGTGCGACTGCCCTCCTCGGCTGCTGCGGCGCTCCTCGCCCTGGCACTCGCGGGCGGAGTGAGCGGCTGCGCCTCCGGCGAGGTGATCGACGTGCCGGAGTCGGCGGGCCTCGCGAGCACGCCTCCGGTACCGTCGGCCGCACCGACCGTGCCCTCCGTGCCCTCCGTGCCCTCCGTGCCCTCCGTGCCCTCCGTGCCGTCGAGCGAGGGCGTGGACTGCGCGACCGCTCTCCCCGCCTCCCTCGTCGAGCAGGAGGCCGGCTCGACGGCGGGCACCGTGTCGATCACAGCCGCGGGAGACACGTGCTCCTACGCCGTCGACGGCGGCGATCCGGTCGTCGTGCTGACGCTGCACCGCGGGCCCCTCGTCGAGACCTTCACCGGTGCGGGCGAGGCGCTCGGCGCCGTGCCGGTCTCGCTGGGCACGGCCGCCTACGGGGTGCAGGGCATCGCCTCCGCTCCCTCCGAGCTGGCCGTGCTCGCAGGCGGCTGGGAGGCGCGGATCGTCTCCTCGGTCGGCGAGCAGTCGACGCTGGTCGGCTAGGCGGTCTCGGCCCTGGCGGCCGTCGACGTCCCGCTCGCGGTCGCCTGAGCCGCGACCACGGCGCGCTCTAGACTCGTCTGATGCACCGCGTCCGCCTCGACCTGGCCTACGACGGCTCGCACTTCTCCGGGTGGGCCAAGCAGCCCGGCCTCCGCACCGTGCAGGGGGTGCTCGAGGAGTCGCTCGCCCTGGTGCTGCGCTCCGAGCAGCACCCGACCGTGACGGTCGCCGGGCGCACCGACGTCGGCGTGCACGCCAGCGCCCAGGTCGCCCACGTCGACCTCACCCCCGAGCAGTGGGGCCGCATCAGCACCGGCCGGCGCCGACCGGGGGAGGAGCCGTTCCCGCCCGCGTCGATCCTGGAGCGGCGGCTCCGCGGGATCCTCGGGCAGTACACCGACGTCTCGGTGCACCGGGTGACGGAGGCGCCGGAGGGGTTCGACGCGCGGTTCTCGGCGCGCTGGCGGCGGTACGAGTACCGGCTGGCCGACGCCTCCTCGATGCGCCACCCGCTCGACCGCACGTACACCACCTGGATCACCGACTCCCTCGACCTCGACGCGATGTCGGCCGCGGCCCGCTCGCTCCTGGGCCTGCACGACTACGCGTCGTTCTGCCGTGCCCGCGTAGGGGCCACCACCATCCGGAGCCTGCTCGACTTCACCTGGGAGCGAGACGCCGACGGAGTCCTGCACGCCCACCTGCGCGCGGACGCCTTCTGCCACAGCATGGTGCGGGCCCTCGTGGGGGCGTGCGTCGCGGTCGGCGCCGGGAAGCTCGAGGCGGGGGCGGTCCCGCTGCTCCGGGACGCCGCCAGACGGACCAACGCGTTCGCGGTGATGCCGGCCCGCGGCCTCATCCTCCGCGAGGTCGACTACCCCGAGGACGACGCACTCGCCGAGCGGGCCCTGCTCACCCGGGCGAAGCGCACCGTGCGGACCGAGGGGCCGGACCCGGAGGACTCGGAGTGAGGCGAGGGCGCGCGACCGCGCCCCGCGACCCGTGGCGGCTCGGGTCGCACCTCCCGCCGCCGGAGCCCCTGCCGCCACGATCCGTGCTTGGCCGCACGGGGGCTTTGCTGTAATGTCGACCCTTGGTGTTTTCGGCCGTGTGCCGAGCGCCCGAAGTTGAGCCCTCCACCGGATCGGTTCGGCCCCCTCGCGGGTCGAACGGCCACGGAGCGGGATCCACGAACACCTCACTCCGACCAGAAAGCAGCACTCACGTGACTCGCACTTTTTCTCCGAAGCCGGCTGACGTCCAGCACGACTGGATCGTCATCGACGCGTCCGACGTCGTGCTCGGCCGTCTCGCCACCCACGCCGCGGCGCTCCTGCGCGGCAAGCACAAGGCCACCTTCGCGCCGCACATGGACATGGGCGACTTCGTCATCATCGTCAACGCGGAGAAGGTCGCCCTCACCGGCCAGAAGCTCCTTCAGAAGAAGGCCTACCGCCACTCCGGCTACCCGGGCGGCCTCTCGGCCACCACGTACGCCGAGCTCCTCGAGAAGAACCCGGTCCGCGCCGTCGAGAAGGCCATCCGCGGCATGCTCCCCAAGAACTCCCTCGGCCGCGCCCAGCTGCGCAAGCTGAAGGTCTACACGGGATCCGAGCACCCCCACGCGGCCCAGCAGCCGCAGGCGTACGCCTTCACCCAGGTCGCCCAGTAGGCTCCGGCCCTCCCCGACACCCCAGACTTCGAAGACAAAGGATCACCTACACCGTGGCGAAGATCGCAGACCAGATCGACGTGGCTCCCGAGAGCTACTCCACCGAAAGCCCGGCCACCGAGGCGTCCACGACGCCCCGCGCCGTCCTCAACGTCTCCGGCGCAGCCGTGGGCCGACGCAAGCAGGCCATCGCCCGCGTGCGCCTCGTCCCCGGCAACGGCGGCATGACCGTCAACGCCCGCGAGTTCGCGGAGTACTTCCCCAACAAGCTGCACCAGCAGCTGATCACCGACCCCTTCAAGGTGCTCGACCTGATCGGCTCCTACGACGTGGTCGCCAAGATCACCGGCGGCGGCCCCTCCGGTCAGGCCGGCGCGCTGCGCCTCGCCATCGCCCGTGCACTCAACGAGATCGACCGCGAGAACAACCGCGCGATCCTGAAGAAGGCGGGCTTCCTGACCCGCGACGCCCGCGTCATCGAGCGCAAGAAGGCCGGTCTCAAGAAGGCCCGCAAGGCGTCCCAGTTCTCGAAGCGCTAGTCGACGCGGCCTGACGGCCGCACGACCAGCAGCTCGAGAAGGGACTGCGCACCATGCCGCGCCTGTTCGGAACAGACGGCGTCCGTGGCCTCGCGAATCGCGAGGTCACGGCCGACCTGGCTCTCGGCCTCGCCCAGGCGGCCGCCCGTGTACTCGGAGCGGCCGCCCGGGCAGAGGGCCGTCGGCCCGTCGCCGTGCTCGCCCGCGACCCCCGCATCTCCGGTCAGTTCATCGGAGCCGCGGTCGCGGCGGGTCTCGCGAGCGCGGGAGTCGACGTGCTCGACGCCGGCGTCATCCCGACGCCCGCCACCGCCTACCTCATCGCCGACGAGAACGCCGACTTCGGCGTAATGATCTCGGCCTCGCACAACCCCGCCGCCGACAACGGCATCAAGTTCTTCGCCGCCGGCGGACGCAAGCTCCCGGACGAGCTCGAGAACCGCATCGAAGCGGCCCTCGGAGTCCCCCCGCTCACGCCGACCGGAGCCGACGTCGGCCGCATCACCCGCTTCTCCGACGCGGAGGACCGCTACGTCCTCCACCTGCTCGGATCCCTCGAGGGCACCCGTCTCGACGGCCTGCACGTGGTCATCGACTGCGCGCACGGCGCCGCCGCCGGTATCTCGCCCCAGGTGTTCACCGACGCCGGAGCGACCGTCACCGTCATCGGCAACGACCCCGACGGCCTCAACATCAACGACGGAGTGGGCTCCACCCACCTCGACAACGTCGCCGACGCGGTCCGCGCGGCCGGCGCCGACATCGGCATCGCCCACGACGGCGACGCCGACCGCTGCCTCGCGGTGGACGCCCAGGGCCGCATCGTCGACGGCGACCAGATCATGGCGATCCTCGCGACAGCCATGGCCCGCCGCGGCGCCCTCCGCGACGACGTCCTCGTGGCCACCGTCATGAGCAACCTCGGCCTCAAGCTCGCCATGCGCGACGCCGGCATCCGCGTCATCGAGACCGCGGTCGGCGACCGCTACGTCCTCGAGGCGATGAACGACGGCGGCTACTCGCTCGGCGGGGAGCAGTCCGGCCACGTCATCATGAGCCGCTACGCCACCACCGGCGACGGCGTGCTCACCGGCCTCCAGCTCGCGGCCGAGATGGCCCGGACCGGACGCACGATCGCCGACCTGGCCGCCGTCATGTCCGTCTTCCCGCAGACCCTCCTCAACGTGCGCGGCGTCGACCGCGAGGGCGTCCGCGACGACGAGGTCATCGCCTCCGCCGTCGCCGACGCCACCGCCGAGCTCGGCAGCGACGGCCGCGTGCTCCTGCGCCCCTCCGGCACGGAGCCGATGGTGCGCGTCATGGTCGAGGCGAAGACGCAGGAGACGGCCGACCGCCTCGCCGAATCGCTCGCCGCGGTCGTGCTCGAGCGGCTGCGCTCTTAAGGAGCCGCTCCCTGCGCGGCTCCTCGCGGTCGGCCTGGAGAGGTGGTCGCGATGGGTGGAGCGGGGTGCGTTCGCCGCGCGGGAATCGCTTGGCACGCGATTCCCACGACGGCTCGTGGGTTGGGCCGCTCCCTGCGCGGCTCCTCGCGGTCGGCTTGGGGAGGTGGTCGCGATGGGTGGAGCGGGGGGCGTTCGCCGCGGGTGAATCGCTTGGCACGCGGCTGTGTTCGTTGCGGGGCCGCTCCCTGCGCGGCCCCTCGCGGTCGGATTCGCGAGGTGGTTGCGATGGGTGGAGCGGGGTGCGTTCGCCGCGGGTGAATCGCTTGGCACGCGATTCTCGCTGACGGCTGTGTTCGTTGGTGGGCTGCTACTTGCGCGGCCCCTCGCGGTCGGCTTCGCGAGGGGGTTGCGCGGGCGGAGCGTGTCGCGGTCGCCGCGCGGGAATCGCTTGGCACGCGATTCACGCGGACGGCTGTGTTCGTTGCGGGGCCGCTCCCTGCGCGGCCCCTCGCGGTCGGCTTGTGGAGGTGGTCGCGCTGGGTGGAGCGGGTTGCGGCCGCCGCGCGTGAATCGCTTGGCACGCGTATCCCGCCGACGGCTCGCGGGTGGTCCCGAGCCTGCACCGATCCTGCGGTGGAGGGGTTCGAGGAGGTCGGTGGCTGCGCGGTGCGCGCGGCGGCGAACAGCGACCGGGGGCGCGGTCAGATCTTGCGGAGGAGGACCGAGGAGACCGTGTGATCGGCCTGCTTGCGGAGGACCAGGCTCGCGCGGGAGCGGGTGGGGCGCACGTTCTGCAGCAGGTTCGGCTCGTTGATCGCGGCCCAGATGCTCCGCGCGCGCTCACGGGCCTCGTCCGGACTGAGCGCCGCGTAGCGGTGGAAGTAGGAGTTCGGATTCGCGAACGCGCCCTGCTGCAGGGTGAGGAAGCGCTCCTCGTACCAGCGCGCGATGTCGCTGGTCCGGGCGTCGACGTAGACGGTGAAGTCGAACAGGTCGCTCACCGCCAGGCCGTGACCGGGCACCGGCGGCTGCAGCACGTTCAGGCCCTCGACGATCAGCACGTCCGGCCGCCGCACGACGATCTCGGCGTCGGGGACGATGTCGTAGGAGAGGTGCGAGTAGAACGGCGCGCGCACCTCCGCGGCCCCGCCCTTCACCTCCGAGACGAAGCGGAGCAGCGCCCGCCGGTCGTACGACTCGGGGAAGCCCTTGCGGCTCATCAGACCGCGGCGCTCCAGCTCGCGGTTGGGCAGCAGGAAGCCGTCGGTGGTCACCAGCTCGACGCGGGGCGTGTCCTCCCAGCGGGCGAGCAGCTCCCGCAGCAGGCGCGCGATCGTCGACTTGCCCACCGCGACCGACCCCGCGACGCCGATCACGAACGGAGTCGGCTGCGCGCGCTCCCCGAGGAACGTGCTCGTCGCGCGGTGCAGGTGCCGCGCGCCACCGGCGTACAGGCTCAGCAGGCGCGAGAGCGGCAGGTAGACCTCCGCGACCTCGGAGAGGCTCAGCCGGTCGCCCAGCCCCCGCAGCTGCACGACCTCGGTCTCCGTTAGCGGCAGCTCCGTGGTGCGGGCGAGCTCGGCCCAGTCGGAGCGGACGATCTCGACGAAGGGGGAGGGGTGCGCGTCGCGTGCGGGATCGCGAGGAGACGACGGCATGGGGACCGATCCTAGCGTCCGCCCCGCCGGGTGCCCGACGCCGCGGGAGGCGCCTCCGCGCCGCTTAGAATCGAGCGCATGTGTGGAATCGTTGGATACGTCGGTGAGCGCGACAGCCTGGCCGTGCTGCTCGGGGGCCTGAAGCGTCTGGAGTACCGCGGCTACGACTCGGCCGGCGTGGCCGTGATCGACGCCGACGGGCAGCTCGACAGCCGCAAGCGCTCGGGCAAGCTCAGCGTCCTCGTCGACGACCTCGAAGCGCACCCGCTGGCCGAGGGCACCACGGGCATCGGCCACACCCGCTGGGCGACGCACGGCGGCCCGACCGACCGCAACGCCCACCCCCACCTCGCGGACGAGGGCAGGCTCGCCGTCATCCACAACGGCATCATCGAGAACTTCCAGCCGCTCAAGGAGCAGCTGCTCGCCGAGGGCGCCGTCTTCGAGAGCGAGACCGACACCGAGGTCGCCGCGCACCTGATCGCCCGCGAGTACCGCCGCACCGGCGACCTCGTGCTCGCCTTCCAGGCCGTCGTCGCGCACCTCGAGGGCGCGTTCACCCTGCTCGCCCTGCACCAGGACCAGCCCGGCGTGGTCGTCGGCGCGCGCCGCAACTCGCCGCTCGTGATCGGCCTGGGCGACGGGGAGAACTTCCTCGGCTCCGACGTCGCGGCGTTCGTCGAGTTCACCCGCCGCGCGGTCGCCATCGGCCAGGACCAGATCGTCACGATCACCCCGGAGCTCGTCACGGTGACCGACTTCTTCGGCAACCCCGTCGAGACCGAGCCGTTCGAGATCGCCTGGGACGCGTCGGCGTCCGAGAAGGGCGGCTGGTCGAGCTTCATGGCGAAGGAGATCACCGAGGGCCCCGAGGCCGTCGCGAACACGCTCCGCGGCCGCATCCACGAGGGCGCGATCACGCTGCCCGAGCTCGACGCGCTCGGTCCGGTGCTGACGGAGATCGACCGCATCACGATCATCGCCTGCGGCACGGCCGCCTACTCGGGCATGGTCGCCAAGTACGCGATCGAGAAATGGGCGCGCGTCCCCGTCGAGGTCGAGCTCAGCCACGAGTTCCGCTACCGCGACCCGGTGCTCACCCCGCGCACCCTCGTCGTCTCGATCAGCCAGTCCGGTGAGACGATGGACACGCTGATGGCGGTCAAGTACGCCCGCGAGCACGGCGCCAAGACGCTCTCGGTCTGCAACACCCAGGGCGCGACGATCCCACGCGAGTCGGACGCCGTGCTCTACACGCACGCGGGCCCGGAGGTGGCGGTCGCCTCGACCAAGGCCTTCGTCGCCCAGATCGCGGCGCTCTACCTCTTCGGGCTGCACCTGGCCGCGGTGCGCGGTGCCGCCTCCACCGAGCTCGTCGCCTCGCAGGCGGCTCAGCTCGCCGCGATCCCGGAGAAGCTCTCCCGCGTGCTCGACGCCTCCGACGACATCGCCCAGCTGGCCGGCTGGATGGCCGACACCCGTGCGGTGCTGTTCCTCGGCCGCCACGTCGGCTACCCGGTGGCGCTCGAGGGCGCGCTGAAGCTCAAGGAGCTCGCCTACATCCACGCCGAGGGCTTCGCGGCGGGCGAGCTCAAGCACGGCCCGATCGCACTGATCGAGCCTGGCCAGGTCGTCTTCGTGATCGTGCCGAGCCCGAGCGAGTCGTACGAGCTGCAGCGCAAGGTGATCTCGAACATCCAGGAGATCAAGGCCCGCGGCGCCCGCGTCATCGCGATCGCGGAGCAGGGCGACACGGCCGCGATCCAGATCGCCGACGAGGTCGTGCCGATCCCGCTCGCCGACCCGCTGTTCGAGCCGCTGCTCGCCGTCACCCCGTTGCAGATGTTCGCGATGGAGCTCGCCGCCGCCAAGGGCCTCGACGTCGACCAGCCGCGCAATCTCGCCAAGTCGGTCACGGTCGAGTGATCGAGCCGTGATCGTGGGGATCGGGGTGGACGTCGTGGACCTCGCGCGCTTCGAGCGCTCGCTGTCGCGCACGCCCCGGCTCCGCGACCGCCTGTTCGCCGAGAGCGAACGCTCGCTCCCGGTCGCCTCGCTGGCGGGCCGCTTCGCCGCCAAGGAGGCGCTGATCAAGGCGCTCGGCGACTCCGTGGGCGCCCGCTGGCTCGACATGGTCGTCGAGCGGGACGAGCACGGGAATCCGTCCTTCGCGCTGCACGGCCCGGCCCGGGCGGCCGCGGAGGCGCGGGGGATCACGCGCGTGCACCTCTCGATGACGCACGACGCGGGCGTGGCCTGCGCGTTCGTGGTGGCCGAGTCGTGAGCGTCCCCGCGTCGTACCGCGAGGCGGTGATCGACGTCGACGCGATGGCGGCGAACGCCGCGCGTCTGCGCGAGCTCACCGGTGCCCGACGGCTCATGGCCGTCGTCAAGGCCAACGGCTACGGGCACGGCGCCCTGGCCGCGGCGCAGGCGGCGCTCGACGGCGGCGCGGACGCCCTCGGCACCGCGGAGCTGCGGGAGGCCGTGGCCCTGCGCGAGGCAGGCGTCGTCGCTCCGATCCTCTGCTGGCTGCACGACCCCGGCGAGGACTTCGACGCGGCGCTCGAGCACTCGATCGACGTCGCCGTCTCCTCGGTCGACCAGCTCGACACGCTCGCGCAGTCGGCGGAGGACCGCGGCGTGCGCGCGGCCGTGCAGCTCAAGGTCGACACGGGCCTCAGTCGCAACGGCGCCGCGGAGGAGGAGTGGCCGCACCTGGCGGAGGCGCTCGCCCGTCACAGCGCTCGCGGCACCGTCCACCTCACCGGGCTGTTCTCGCACCTGTCCAACACCTCGCGCGAGGACGACCTCGCCCAGCTCGCGCTCCTCCGCCGCGCCGAGGCCGTGCTGGCGGCGCACGGGGTGCAGGCGCCGGTCCTGCACCTCGCGGCGACGGCGGCGGCGCTGCGCCTCCCGGAGGCCCGCCTCGACATGGTGCGCAGCGGCATCGCCCTCTACGGACTCTCGCCGTTCGAGGACGAGACCTCGCTCCAGCTCGGGCTCGTCCCGGCGATGACGCTGCAGGGCCGCGTCGCCGGCGTCCGCCGGGTGCCCCACGGGACCGGCGTGAGCTACGACTACACCTGGCGGGCCGAGGGCGGGACGACCCTCGCGCTCGTGCCGTTCGGCTACGCGGACGGCATCCCGCGGAGCGCCTCCGGCGTCGCGGAGGTCTCGATCGGCGGCCGCCGCCACCGGATCGCCGGGCGGGTCGCGATGGACCAGTTCGTCGTCGACGTGGGGGATGCGAGCGTCGCGACGGGCGACCCGGTGACGCTCTGGGGCGACCCGACGACCGGCGTCCCCTCGGTGGACGAGTGGGCGCGGTGGTGCGGCACCATCAACTACGAGCTGGTCACCCGGCTCGGGCCGCGGGTCCAGCGGCGGCTGCTGAGCGCGGCGGACGGCCGTGCCTGAGCGCTCCTGGTTCGCGGACCGCGTCGTCGAGGTCGCCGATCCGGAGGCCATGGCGGAGCTCGGCCGCGAGCTCGGCCGAGTGCTGCGCGCCGGCGACCTGCTGGTGCTGACCGGGCCGCTCGGCGCGGGCAAGACGACCTTCACGCGCGGGCTCGGCGAGGGCCTCGACGTGCGGGGTCCCGTGACGAGCCCCACCTTCGTGATCGCGCGGACGCACCCGCCGCTGCACGACGGGCCGCCGCTCGTGCACGTCGACGCCTACCGCGTGGGCTCGCCGGTCGAGCTCGACGACCTCGACCTCGATCCGGCGCGCTCGGTGATCGTCGTGGAGTGGGGGGCCGGGATGCTGGACGGCGTCGCGGAGTCCTGGCTCGACGTGGTCATCGAGCGGCCGACCGCCGGCTCCGACGCCGAGGAGGGCGAGGAGCCGATCGAGCCGCGGACCGTCCGCTTCCGCGGCACCGGCTGGAGCTGAGCCCGCGGGTACCCTGGACGCGTGCTCCTCGCGATCGACACCTCCTCCGGAACCTCCGTCGCCGTCGTCGACTCCGCGGGCGCCGTGCGCTCGGAGCGCACCGAGACCGACACCATGCGCCACGCGGAGGTGGTCGGCCGGCTGATCCAGGAGGCGCTCGAGGCGGCCGACGTGGCTCCCGGGGGCATCGAGGCGGTCGCCGTGGGCATGGGCCCCGGCCCCTTCACCGGCCTCCGGGTCGGGATCGCCGCCGCCCGGGCCTTCGCGCTCGGCCGCGGCGTCCCCACCCTCCCCGTGGTCTCGCACGACGCGATCGCGCTCGCCGCGCTGCGGCACGGGCGCGCCGCGGGCTTCCTCGTCGTCACCGACGCCCGCCGCCGAGAGCTGTACTGGAGCGCCTACGACGGGCTCGACGACCAGGGCCTCCCCGTCCGTCTCGCCGGCCCGGGCCTGGACAAGCCGCCGGCCCTCCCGCATCCGGAGCTCCCGCGCCTGGAGGCCGAGACGGTCTCCGCCGGCGAGCTCGGAGTCGTGGCCGCCCGCCTGCGCGCGGCCGGTCGGCCCGGCGCCGAGGACGAGCCCCTCTACCTCCGCTCGCCCGACGTCACGCTGTCCGCCGGCCCCAAGCGGGTGACCGCATGAGCGAGGCCGTGCTCCGCGACGCGCAGGCGGACGACCTCGACGCTGTCATGGCGATCGAGGAGTCCGAGTTCGCCGGCGACGCCTGGTCGCGCGGGATGATGGCGGAGGAGATCCGGAGCCGTCACACCCGGTACCTGGTCGCCGAGCAGGACGGCGAAGTGGTCGGCTACGCCGGGCTCCTCTGCCCCGTCGGCGCCCACGAGGGCGACGTGCAGACGATCGCGGTCGTCGCCCGCGTCCGCCGCACCGGCCTCGGCCGCCGACTGCTGCGCGCGCTCCTCGAGGCGGCCGGCGAACGCGGCGCCCGCGAGGTCTTCCTCGAGGTCCGCGCCGACAACCCCGCCGCGCAGACCCTCTACCGCTCGGAGGGCTTCGAGGAGATCGGCGTCCGCCCCGCCTACTACCAGCCCGACGGAGTGGACGCGATCGTGATGCGCCTGCCGCCGACCCCGACCCAGGAGACCCCGTGAGCACCGGACCCCTCGTCCTCGGCATCGAGACCAGCTGCGACGAGACGGGGATCGGCATCGTCCGCGGCACGACGCTGCTCTCGAACACCATCGCCTCCTCGATGGAGGAGCACGCCCGCTACGGCGGCGTCGTGCCCGAGGTGGCCGCCCGGGCGCACCTGGAGGCGCTCGAGCCCGCCCTGCACGCGGCGCTCTCCGAGGCCGGTGTCGCGCTCGGCGACCTGGACGCGATCGCGGTCACCAGCGGACCGGGACTCTCGGGCGCCCTCATGGTCGGCGTCGGAGCGGCGAAGGCGCTCGCCGTCTCGCTCGGCCTGCCGCTCTACGCCGTGAACCACCTCGTCGGCCACGTGGGAGCCGATGTCCTCCGTGCAGACGGCAGCGAGGGCAGCCCCGTCGAGGTGCCGACGATCGCGCTGCTGGTCTCGGGCGGGCACACCTCGCTCCTGCACGTGCGCGATCTGGTGTCGGACGTCGAGCTGCTCGGCGAGACCATCGACGACGCCGCCGGCGAGGCCTTCGACAAGGTGGCGCGAGTCCTGGGCCTGCCCTATCCGGGCGGACCGCAGATCGACCGGGTGGCGGCGGACGGGGACCCGAAGGCGATCCGCTTCCCCCGCGGGCTCAGCCTGCCGAAGGACCTCGAGCGCCACCGCTACGACTTCTCGTTCTCAGGGCTGAAGACCGCGGTCGCCCGCTGGGTCGAGAAGCGCCAGGACGCGGGGGAGGAGGTGCCCGTGGCCGACGTCGCGGCGAGCTTCCGCGAGGCGGTCGCCGACGTCCTGCTCACGAAGGCGCTCGCCGCCTGCCGCGACCGGGGCGTGCCGCGCCTCCTGCTCGGCGGCGGCGTGGTCGCCAACGCCCGGGTGCGCGCGCTGGCGGAGGAGCGGTGCGCGGCCGCGGGAGTGACCCTCCGGATCCCGGCGCTCTCGCTCTGCACCGACAACGGCGCGATGATCGCCGCACTGGCGGCGCAGCTGATCGAGGCGGGGCATCCGCCGTCGGGGCTCGGCTTCGGGGCCGACTCGACCCTCCCGGTCACCGAGATCCAGGTCCGCTGAGGCCTCTACCGGGCGGCGGCCGGGCCGCGCAAGCGCCGTCCAGCTTTTTGACAGGCGGATCGTGCCACTGCCACTCTTGGCCGCATCCGCTCGTTCCTGACCCTGGGGGATTCCATGACCACTCCGTACACGCCCGCGTCCGACCGCTACAACATCCTGGCGATCATCGGCTTCATCGCCTCGTTCTTCGTCTCCATCGTGGGCATCGTGCTGGGCTTCATCGCCCTGTCGCAGATCAAGCGCACGGGGGAGAAGGGCCGCGGCCTCGCCCTCGCCGCCGTCATCATCGGCTTCGTCGCGATCATCATCACCATCATCTCGTTCGTCGCGCTCTTCTCGATCGCGGCGACCATGCCCTCGACCGGGTACTGATCGACACGCCTCCGAGGCTCGGGGGCGCCCGCACCACCAGGAGGACACCGTGACCGACGACACCGCGCCCGGACCGCAGACCGGACCGGCGCCCGCGCCGTTCGCCCCTCCGCTCGGCGAGCCGTCGGCGGCCTACCCGCCGCCGACGGCCGCCGCCGATCCCTACCCCGGTCTCCCGCCCCGCCGCCCGCCGATGAATCCGCTCGCGGTCGCGGCTCTGGTGTGCGGACTGCTGGGGCTGGCGCCCGCCGCCATCGTCCTCGGCCACATCGGCTTCGCCCAGGCCCGGCGCTCCGGACAGCGCGGCCGCGGTCTCGCGGTCGTCGGCTTCGTGCTGGGCTACCTCGCGATCGTCCTCGCGGTGATCGCCTACCTCGCCTGGACGGCCTTCGTGGGCGACCTGCGCGACGGCGGGTACCTGCCCGCGTGAGCGGACGGAACCCCTCCGCCGCCGCCCGGGTGCTGGCTAGACTCGCGCCATGAGCGACGACAGCACCCGTCCCGGCCCCGGCTCCGACGAGCAGCACGGCTCCGTCCCGGTCCCGCC
>NZ_PSVK01000033.1:0-20448 GCF_002931115.1 Rathayibacter sp. AY1E6
CCGCGCCACCGCGAACCGCTCGACGACCCCCGCCTCCGACCGCTTCCGCGACTTCATCGCGTCCGGCTGGGCCGAGCGGGAGGAGCCGCTGCCTGCTCCGCGCGAGCAGGCGTCCTTCGCCGCCTCCCGCCGCGAGCGCCTCTCCGCGCTGCACACCGGCGTGCGCATCGTCATCCCGGCGGGCCGCCTCAAGCAGCGCGCGAACGACACCGACTACCCGTTCCGTGCGCACTCGGCCTTCACCTGGCTCACCGGCTGGGGCTCCGACTCCGAGCCCGGCGCGGTGCTCGTCCTCGAGCCCGCCGGGTCCGGCCACAGCGCGACGCTCTACTTCCGCGAGCGCGCGGGCCGCGACTCCGACGAGTTCTACGCCAACCCCGAGATCGGCGAGTTCTGGATCGGGCCGCGCCCGTCGCTCGCGCAGGTCGCGAGCGATCTCGGCCTCGCCACCCGCGGGATCGCCGAGCTCGACGCGGTCCTCGACGCGCACGACGGCGTCCCCCTCGCCGTGCTGCGCGAGGCCGACCCGGCGGTGACCGGCCGTCTCGACGCGGTCGAGGCCGACGAGCGGGCGGACCGCGACGCGGCGCTCGAGCGCGACATCGCCGAGCTCCGCCTGGTCAAGGACGCCTACGAGATCGCCGAGCTGCGCGCCGCCGTCGACGCGACGGGCCGCGGCTTCGAGGACGTCCTCTCCGACCTGCCGCGCATCATCGCCCACGAGAAGGGCGAGCGCCTGATCGAGGGCGTCTTCAACGGACGCGCGCGCGCCGACGGCAACGCGGTCGGCTACGACACCATCGCCGCGGCGGGCCCCCACGCCTGCATCCTGCACTGGACGCGCAACGACGGGCCGGTGCGCCCCGGCCAGCTGGTGCTGCTGGACGCCGGCGTCGAGCAGGACAGCTACTACACCGCCGACATCACGCGCACCTTCCCGGTGGACGGCCGCTACACGGACGCCCAGCGCCGGGTGCACGAGACGGTGCGGGAGGCGGCCGACGCCGCGTTCGCGATCGTCCGACCCGGCATCCGCTTCCGCGAGGTTCACGCCGCGGCGATGGCCGTCATCGCGCGGCGCACCGCCGAGTGGGGCCTGCTGCCGGTCAGCGCCGAGGAGGCGCTCGAGGCCGACAACCAGCAGCACCGCCGCTACATGGTCCACGGCACCAGCCACCACCTCGGGCTCGACGTGCACGACTGCGCCCGGGCACGGCGCGAGATGTACCTCGACGGACTGGTCGAGGAGGGCATGGTCTTCACGATCGAGCCCGGCCTCTACTTCCAGCCCGACGACCTCACGGTCCCGGAGGAGCTGCGCGGCATCGGCGTCCGGATCGAGGACGACGTGCTCGTCACCTCCGACGGCGCCGAGAACCTCTCGGCCGGCATCCCGCGCTCGGCCGACGACATCGAGGCGTGGATGGCCCGACTGGCCCGCTGAGCCCGGTCGCCCGCGGGGAGCCCCGGCCGCTCAGGCGGCGAGGGGCAGCGCGAACTCCCCGCGGGCCGCGGCGAGCGCCAGCCCGTCGAGCAGCGTCGCCAGCTGACCGGCGGGAGCGTCCGGGTCCTCGGGATGCCACTGCACGCCGACGAGGGGGGCCGCGACGTGCTCGACGGCCTCGATCACGCCGTCCTCCGCCCGGGCGACGACCCGCAGCCCCGGAGCGAGCAGGTCGACCGCCTGGTGGTGCGCGCTCTGCACCGCGAGCGCCTCGGACCCGAAGAGCCCGCCGAGCACGGAGCCCGCCGCGAGCCCGACCTCGTGCCGGTGCATGCGCTGGTGAGCGGGAGCCGCCGCGTTGACGTGCTCCGCCTCCGGACCAAGGTCCTGCACCAGCGTGCCGCCGAGCGCGACGTTGACGATCTGCAGGCCGCGGCAGATGCCCAGCAGCGGGGTCCGGCGGGCCAGTGCCCGGTGCACCAGCGCGATCTGGGCGGCATCCGCGCGCTCCGCGTGGGGGCCCTCGGCCGGGTAGCCGCGGTCGGCGCCGTACTGCTCGGGAGCGATGTCCTCGCCGCCCGCGAGGACGAGGGCGTCCGCCCCCGCCGTGCGCGCCAGCAGCTCCTCCGTGCCCAGCTCCTCGGCGGCGAAGCGCTCCGCCCGCCAGCCGCGCTCGTGCGCGAGGGCGAGGATGCGGCCGTTCAGGATCTGCACGTAGGCGTGGTACTCCTCGCGGCCCGGTCGCACGCGGGCGACCTCGACGATGGCGAGTGAGCGGGTCATGACTCCATCCTGGGCACGCCGCCGCCGCCGGTCGAACCGCTGTGTCACGCGGTGTCACACTCCGGCCGTACGATCACGGAGTGACCTCGCCGAGCCCGTCCCTCCTGGAGCGCGTGCAGCAGGCGCGCTCCGAGGTCTCCGTCCTCGCCGGGACCACTCCCGAGCGCCGGGTCCGACCGCTGCGCGAGGCCGTCGAGCACGTCGCCGCCGGCGGCTCCCCCGATCCCGACGCCCTGCTCGACGCGGTCGACTCGCTGGTCGGGCTCGTGACCCGCGCCGAGGTGCAGCTGAGCGGCGTCGAGCGCTCCGTGCGGGACGACCTGGAGCGGGCCGCCACCCTCTCCGACCTGCGCACCTCGGCGCAGCTCGCCTCCGCCGCCGACGTGGCCGTCGCGTGCGCCGCGGCACGGTCGCTCCTCCTCGACGCCGACGACGCCCGGTCGGCCGGCGCCCGCCACGATCCGGCCGCGCTGCTGGTCCTGCTGCTCGACGCCGACTCCGCTCTGGACGCCGTCGTCTCCGGGTACCGCGAGCCGCGGGCCCAGGCCGAGCGCCAGCTCCTCCTGTTCGAGGCGGCGCGCACCGCGGCCCGGCTCGGTGCCGAGTCGGTGCTGCTCCTGGCCGCCGTGCACGGCGAGCGCATCACCGCGGCACCCCGGATCCTCGCGGAGGAGACGCTCGGGCAGCTGAACACCGCGGTGCGCCGTGCGGCAGGCGATCCGGCCGGCGCTCTGGACGAGGCCCGCGCTGCCGCCGACCGCGCCCGCTCCGCGCTCGACGAGGCCCTGGTCGACCTCGACGGCGCACCCCCGTCGCTCCGCCCAGCAGCCGTTCCCGGAGGCCTGCCCGCGGCCTGAGCACGCAGCCACCCGGCACCGGCGCGCGTGCCATAGTGAGGGACATGGCCTCCTTCCTCGTCGTCCCCCAGTGGCAGGGCTCGGCGTCGACGCGCGCGATGCGCCTCGTCGACGGAGCCGAGGCGATCCGGGGCGATCTGCCCTCCTCCGCCACCACGACCCTCGACATCCCCGCCGAGGCGGGCGACGCCCAGGACACCGGCATCCGCCGCTACGCCTCGGTCGCCACCGTCGCCGAGCGGGTGCGCGAGGCCCTCTCGGGCCGCACCGGTCCCGTGATCACGATCGGCGGCGACTGCGGCGTCGAGTTCGCGGCGATCGGGCACGCCGTACGCTCGGCACCGGGTCCGGTCGCGCTGGTCTGGCTCGACGCCCACCCGGACGCGCACACTCCCGAGTCCTCCCCCAGCGGCGCCTTCTGCGGCATGGTCCTCTCGGCCGCGCTGGGCCGAGGCGTCGGCCTCCTGAGCGCGGGCGCCGAGGAGCGGGTGGCCGACGAGCGCGTCGTCCTCGCCGGTGTCCGCTCCGCCGACGACGGCGAGCTCGAGCCGCTGGTCGAGCGGGGGGCCGCGGTGCTGACCGCGGACGCCCTCGACCCGGAGTCGCTCGTCGCGGCGGTCGAGGCGACCGGTGCCGCCTCCGTCTACGTGCACCTCGATCTGGACGTGCTCGACCCCGCCGATCTCGCCGGGCTGTTCGACCCGGTGCCCTTCGGCGTTCCCGCCTCGCGCCTCGTCGCGAGCCTCGACGCCCTCCGGTCCCGCTTCCCGCTCGCGGGCGCCGGCGTCACCTCGTTCGCCCCGTCGTCGCCGACCGCGGCCGAGGACGACCTGCCCACGATCCTCCGCCTCCTCGGCGCTCTGTCCCGCGGGGCCTGAGAGAGCCCTGCCATCGGCGCGCAAGCCCGAGCGCGTGTCGGCGGCACCCGGCAAGATGGTCGGACGCGACCGAGCGGAGGAACGATGAGCGACGAGAGACCGCGCGTGCGCACCGAGCGGCGCGGGACCGTGCTCGCGATCGTGCTGGACCGGCCCGAGAAGCGCAACGCCGCCGATCTGCGGCTGCTCGCGGAGCTGGCGTCCGCGTACGGCGAGCTCGACCGCGACCCGGAGCTGCGCGCCGGCGTCGTCCTCGCCGAGGGCGGGCACTTCACGGCCGGGCTCGACCTCGCCGACATCGGGCCCCGCCTGGGCTCCGACGGCCTCGACTTCGTGCCCGAGGGCGGTCTCGACCCCTGGGGCCTGCGCACCCGCCCCGTGAGCAAGCCGGTGGTCATCGGCCTCCAGGGCACCTGCCTCACGCTCGGCATCGAGCTCGCGCTCGCGAGCGACGTCGTCCTCGCCGATCGGTCCACCCGCTTCGGCCAGATCGAGGTCGCCCGCGGCATCCTGCCCTTCGGCGGAGCGACGCTGCGCTTCCCCCGCGCCGTCGGCTGGGGCGACGCGATGCGCTGGATCCTCACCGGCGACCTCTTCGACGCCGAGGAGGCCCACCGCATCGGCCTCGTGCAGCAGGTCGTCCCCGACGGGACGGTCGCCGAGGCGGCCTGGGCGCTGGCCGCCCGGATCGCCGCGCAGGCGCCGCTCGCCGTGCAGGCCGCCCTGGCCAGTGCCCGGCTCGCGGTCGCCGCGTCCGACGCCGAGGCCGCGGCCGCGCTCCCCGAGGCGCTCGCGCGTCTCGCGGCGTCCGAGGATGCGCGCATCGGCACCGAGGCCTTCCTCCAGCGCACGACGGCGGAGTTCACCGGACGATGAGCGACGAGAGCACCACCGTCACGGCGCCCGGCGGCTCCTCCCTCGAGGCGCAGCAGGAGCGCGCCGCGCAGCAGCTCGAGATCCGGCTCCGCTACGGCGACCAGGTGTGGGAGCTGCGCGAGGTCGACCACTTCGCCGTCTTCTCCCGCCGCAGCACCGCACGACGGGCCGGGCGCGTCCTCGTGGCCTCCGGCTTCCAGATCGCGATCTCGCGGCTGAGGCTGAGGCAGGTCCTCGTCGCGAGCCACCACGCCGCGGTCGACGAGGAGTCGACCACCGCGTTCCTCCGCCAGGTGATCGAGGCGGCCGAGAGCCACGGCGGCCGCTACGACGGCTGGCGGGCCGAGATCGTGCCGGCGCATTGAGCGCCGGGCACCCACCGACGACGGGGCTCGACGCCTCCGAGAACCCCAGGGAGACAGCATGAGCAGCACGACGGACGAGTTCGACGTCATCGTCATCGGAGCAGGGCCGGTGGGCGAGAACCTCGCGGACCGCGCGGTCCAGGGCGGCCTCACCGCGGCCGTCGTCGAGAGCGAGCTCGTCGGGGGCGAGTGCTCCTACTGGGCGTGCATGCCCTCGAAGGCGCTGCTGCGGCCGCCGATGGCGCTCCGCGCCGCCCGTGATCTCCCCGGCGCGGCGCAGGCGGTGAGCGGAGGAGTCGACGTGCCCGCGCTCCTGGCCCGCCGCGACTCCTTCACCAGCCACTTCGACGACCACGGCCAGGTGCAGTGGCTCGAGGGCGCCGGCATCGAGCTCGTCCGCGGGCACGGCCGCCTCAGCGGCGAGCGCGAGGTCACCGTGACCGGACCCGACGGCGAGGTGCGCGTGCTCCGCGCCCGCTCCGCCGTCGCCGTCGCGACCGGCACCACCGCCGTCGTCCCCGACATCCCGGGCCTGCGCGCGGCATCCCCCTGGACGAGCCGCGAGGCCACCTCGGCCGAGGAGGTGCCGCGGCGCCTCGTCGTCATCGGCGGCGGAGTCGTCGCGACCGAGATGGCGACCGCCTACGCCGGCATGGGCTCCTCCGTCACGCTCGTCGCCCGCAGCGGACTCCTCGCACCGTTCGAGCCCTTCGCCGGCGAGCTCGTCGGCTCGGCGCTCCAGGAGCTCGGCGTCGACCTGCGCCTCGGCGACTCGCCCGTCTCGGTCGAGCGCCGGTCCGACGGCACCGTGGCGGTGACGCTCGAGGGCGGCGACGTCATCGAGGCCGACCAGGTGCTCGCCGCGACCGGCCGCGCCCCGCACACCCGCGACGTCGGCCTCGAGACGGTGGGCCTCGAGCCCGGCTCCTCGCTGACGGTCGACGACACGATGCTCGTGCTGGGCGGCGACGGTGCTCCCCTCGGCGGCGGGCATCCGTGGCTCTACGGGGTCGGCGACGTCAACCACCGCGCACTGCTCACGCACCAGGGCAAGTACCAGGCCCGTGCGGCCGGCGACGTGATCGTCGCGCGCGCCACCGGTGCCGAGGTCCACGACGCCCCCTGGGGAGCGCACGTCGCGACCGCGGACCACGAGGCCGTACCGCAGGTCGTCTTCACCGACCCCGAGGTCGCGTCGGTCGGCCTCACCGCCGCGGCCGCCGAGAAGGCCGGATACCGCACCCGCGTCGTCGACTACGAGATCGGCTCGGTCGCCGGCGCCGCCCTCGCCGCCGACGGCTACACGGGCACCGCGAGGATGGTCGTGGACGAGGACCGGAAGGTCGTCCTCGGCGTCACCTTCGTCGGCAAGGAGGTCGGAGAGCTGATCCACTCCGCGACGATCGCCGTCGTCGGCGAGGTGCCGCTCTCGCGCCTCTGGCACGCGGTCCCCTCCTATCCGACGATCAGCGAGGTCTGGCTGCGGCTGCTCGAGACCTACGGACGCGACAGCGCGTGAGCGCGCTCCGTCGAGCCGTCGCGACGGTGGCCCTGGATCCGGCGATCACCCGGCCGGGCTACCTCTTCGCGTGCGCGGTCGGACTCGCCTGGGGCGCGCTGTGGAGCACGGGCCCGATCCGGCGCAGCCACGGCCTCGTCGTCTTCACCGGTCTGCCCTCCTGGGCGTTCGGCCGCGGAGGGTCCTGCGTCGGCACGAGCTACCTCACGGGCACCAACGTCTCCGACAGCGTCCTCGAGCACGAGGCCGTGCACAAGGAGCAGTGGCGGCTCTACGGGATGTGGTTCCCGTTCGCGTACACGGTGGCGGGTCGCGATCCGCTGCGCAATCGATTCGAGATCGAAGCCGGTCTCGAGAAGGGCGGATATCTCCGTGGTCACTGACATGACGGGGCGCGTCGTCGTCCTCACCGGAGCGAGCTCCGGCATCGGCCGGGTCGCGGCGGGAGCGCTGGCGTCCGCCGGTGCCCGCGTGGCCGTGGTCGGGCGGAACCCCGAGCGCACCCGCGCGGTCGCCGCCGACGTGGGAGGGGACGCGTTCCTGGCCGACTTCGACCGGCTCGACGACGTCCGCGCCCTGGCCGACGGCCTCCTCGAGCGCTACGAGCGGATCGACGTGCTGGCGAACAACGCGGGCGGGCTCGTCTCCCACCGCGCCGAGACGGTCGACGGCCACGAGCGGACGATCCAGAGCAACCATCTCGCGCCGTTCCTGCTCACGCGGCTCCTGCTCCCGCGGATGATCGAGACCTCGAGGGAGCGGGCCGGCGTCCGCGTCGTCTCCACGGCGAGCCTCGCGAACCGCTTCGGTCGCCTGAGGCTCGACGACCTCGACAACCGCCGCGGTCCGTGGCTCGGCGGCTGGCGGGCCTACGGCACGTCGAAGCTGGTGACGATCCTCTTCATCCGCGAGCTGGCGGAGCGCCTGCTGACGACGTCGGTCGACGCGTACTCGTTCCACCCGGGCGTCGTCTCGACGAGCTTCGGTGCCGACAGCACGATGATGAAGCTGATGACGAGCCTCTCGGTCGGCTCCTTCGGCATCTCCGCCGAGGCGGGTGCGGTACCGCTGATCACCCTCGCCTCCGAGCCCGATGTCGGTGCCGCCAGCGGCACCTACTTCGACCAGCTGACACCGCACGGCTCCCTGAACCCCCAGGCCCGCGACCGCGCTCTCGCCCACGACCTCTGGACCCTCTCCAGCCGCCTCGTGGGCGTCTCGCCCACCCTGTAGCCCGCTGCCGCTCCCCGCCGCCGCCGACTCGACGCCGGGGCGGCGCGGAGCACCCGGCGCGCTCGTCGGGTGGATCTCGACACGCCCTCTCCGAGGGCTGCCCGATCAGCAGGTCTGCGCGCGGTCGCCCGACTCGGTCTGTGCCCGCGAGCTGCTCGATCAGCCGCGAAATCGGTCGGGCGTGGATCTCGAAACTCCCTCTCCGAGGGCTACCCGATGAGCATGTCCGGGCGCGGTCGCCCGACTCGCCAGGCACCCGAGAACCGCTCGATCACGCGCGAAATCCGTCGGCAATGACTCTCGAGGCGCCCTCTGCGAGGTCCACTCGATCAGCATCGTCCTCCGCGGTCGCGCCCCTGGCGCGCCGTCCCCCGCGGCCGCGCCCCCGGCGCGCCGTCCCCCGCGGCCGCGCCCCCGGCGCGCTGTCCCCCGCGGTCGCGCCCCCGGCGCGCCGCACCCCTACGAGCAGCGCCCGGAGCGTCGCAGGGCGACGTTCTGCAAGGCGGAGGAGGAAGCGATACCGGCGGTATCGCGCCCGACGACAACGCCGCAGAACGTCGCCCTGCGGCGCTCCGGGTCAGTTGGACTCTTGGCGGCCGAGGCGCCAGTACCCCATGAACGCCACGCGCTTCCGGTCGAGTCCGAGCTCGGTGACGAGGCAGCGGCGGATCAGCTTCACGGCGCCGGCTTCTCCGGCGATCCAGGCGTAGAGGCCGGGGTCGGTGCTCTCGTCGGGGACCTCCCAGAGCATCTCGTGGTCGACGTCGATGTCGCTGACGTCCACGCCGCGGTGGTGGGCGGTGAGGAAGCGGGTGGCCCAGGCGCGGACCGCGTCGCCGAGGGCCGCTCCGGGGGCTGCCGCGTGGGCGCGGACGATCCAGGTGACGTGGACGCCGGCGGGGTGGCGGAGCGGGAGGCGGTCGTGGGCGGTGGGGACCTCGAGGAACGCGGCTCCGGTGGCGTCGTCGTCGAGGCTCTCGAGGATCGCGGCGATGGCGGGGACGGCCGTCTCGTCGCCGGCGAGGAGGAGGGAGGTGGCGGCGCCGGGGTGGAACTCGACTCCGCCGCCGGGGAGGTCGGAGCGCGTGTCGGGCGCGATGATGACGATCTGGTCGCCGGCGCGGGCGCTCTCGACCCAGGCGGAGGCCGGTCCGGTGTCGCCGTGGGCGGCGAAGTCGATGTCGACCTCGGCGTCCTCGGGGCGGACGGCGCGGATGGTGTAGGTGCGGAGCGGGTTCCGGAGCTCGTCGGGGAGCTGTCGCCAGCGGCCGTACCAGTCGGGGTCGAGTCCGTCGGGTCCGTCGGGGTCCGAGACGGAGGCGAGGAAGGCGGGGGCGTCGGAGGCGGCGGTGGGGACGACGAGCTTGATGCGCTGGTCGGGGCCGGTGCAGCCGACGTGGTCGAGGCCGGTGCCGGTGAGGGTCACGCGGATGAAGTGCGGGGCGATCCGGGTCGCTGCGGCGACGGTCGCGAGGTACGGCCGGTAGGCCGGTCGGGCGGGGGCGGCGGTCGTCGGAGGCATCGCCTCAGTCTCGCACAGAAGGTAAGCCTTGCCTAACACTCAGCCGGGACGCCCGGCGGACGGTCAGCGCGCGGCGTGCTCGGCGGAGGTGCGCAGGCGCGCCTCGACGTCGGCGGCGAGCTCGGCGACGACGGGGCCGGCCCCGCCGATCCAGGCGCAGAAGTCGTGGCGGCCGTCGGCCCACGGGTAGTCGCCGTCGACGACCGACATCTCGCCGACCCAGGCCCGGACCGCGCGGTCGAGTGCGACTCCGCGGGAGCATCGCTCACCGGTGCCGGGGGCGCCCGAGCGCTCGGAGCGGCCGAGCCAGGTGACGCAGACCCGTCCGGGGGCGGCGAGCGGCGGCAGTCCGCGCGCGTCGTCGACCTCGACGAAGACCTGGCCGCGGGCGTTCGCGGGAAGGGCGTCGAGGATGCTCTGGATCCACGGCACGACGGTCTCGTCGCCCGCGATCAGGAACTGCTTCACGTCGACCGGCGCGGAGCCGTCGCGGTCCTCGAACATGCACATCGTGTTCGAGTATAGGCAAGGCTTACCTCAGTGACCAGAGCCGGACCTGACCATCCGCCGTGCGGCCGCGCCCGGACCCGTCACGACTGCGGCCTCCCCCCTCACCACTGCGGCGGGTGCCGCCTCTGCCAGCGCGCCCGCCGCTCGAGCTGTGCGCCGATCGCCAGCAGCGTCGCCTCGCCGCCGGGTCGCCCGATCAGCTGGACTCCCATCGGCAGGCCCTCCTCCGTGGTGCTCAGCGGAAGGGTGATCGCGGGGAGGCCGCTCACGTTCACGAAGGACGTGTACGGCGTGTAGAGGCACTGCTGCTCGAAATTGCGCTCGGGATCCTCGAAGTCGTACCAGCCGACGGGGCGCGGCGTCATCGCCAGCGACGGCGTCAGGACCGCGTCGACGCCGGAGAACGCCGCGATCACCGCGCGCTCGTAGCCCGAGAGCCAGGACGCCGCCTCGACGATCTCGCGGGCGGAGCGCCGGCGTCCCTCCTCCACCAGCCAGCGGGTCAGCGGCTCCAGCAGATCGAGGTCCGCGCCCTCGACGGGCAGGGTCGCCGCGCCGCTCTGCCACAGCGTCCGGAACGCGGCGGGGTACGGGGCGCTCGGGGGCAGCGACGCCTCCTCGAGCCCGTGGCCGAGCGCGGCCAGCGCGGCGATCCCCTCGTCCAGCGCGGCGCGCGCCTCCGGAGCGAGAGCGATCTCGTACTCCTCGTCCCAGGGCGAGTCCGTCAGCACGCCGATCTGGAAGCGCCCTTCTCCGCGCACCGCGGCGCCGAGGAACGAGCCGTCGCCGTCGCCGGGCGCGCCGAGCGACCAGCGCTGCGGGAGGCGGCCGTTCGTCCGCTCCAGCATGCCCTCGAGCAGGAGGCCCGCGTCGGCGACCGAGCGGGTGATCGGCCCGGCGACCGTCAGGCCGCCGACCCCGCCGATGCCGGAGAGCGCGGCGACGCGTCCGCGGGAGGGCTTCAGTCCCACCAGGCCGCAGGCCGCGGCGGGGATGCGGATGGACCCGCCGCCGTCCGAGGCGGGGGCGAACGGCAGCAGTCCCGCGGCGACGGCGACCGCCGCTCCTCCGCTGGATCCGCCGGCCCCGAGGCGGGTGTCCCAGGGCGTGACGGCGGGCGGGCCGATCAGCGTCTCGGTGTAGGAGGGCATCCCGAACTCGGGCGCCGCGGTCTTGCCGAGGCTGACCGCTCCCGCCGCGTCGAGCACCTCGACGATCTCGTCGGAGACGGTGGGCACGTGGTGCTCGCGCAGCCGCGATCCGGATGCGGTCCGCACGCCCGCGCGCCGCCAGAGGTCCTTGTCGCCGCTCGGCAGGCCCCAGAGCGGAGCGGTGCCGGGCCCGGTGCCGAGCGATGACGCCCGCTCCCGCGCCCGATCGGCGGTCACCGTGGCGAAGGCGCCCAGCTCCCCGTTCCACCGCTCGATCCGGGCGAGGTAGTGATCGGCGAGCTCGAGAGGCGTGACCTCTCCGCGCTGCAGCCAGTCCCACTGCTCCTGGGCGCTGAGGTGGTGGAGTTCGAACATGGAACGACCCTATTCCGCCGCTCCGGGGAGCCGGCGGAACAGGGTCGTGGAGGTCAGGCCGCGCGGCGGCCGCTCTCGCTCGCCTCGTCGATGCCCTTCCGGGCGCCGTCGGGCACCACGGTGTCGCGGTCGATGCGGGCGCCGGTCGCGATCACGGCCGAGCGTCCGATGCGGGAGTAGCTCCCGATCCGCGCCCCCGGTCCGATGATCGCCTCGGGCCCGACGTGCACGTTCGCGCCGATGAAGGCGCTGTGCCCGATCATGGCGTCGCGGTCGACCCAGCTGCCCGCGCCGATCCAGGCGCGCTCGCCCACGGTCGCGCCGGGCTCCACGTAGGCGCCGGTCTCCACGTACGCGGTCGCCGAGACGCGCGATCCGGGAGCGACCATGCCGCGTCCGTTCGCGTGGCGGCGGTAGACGATCTCGTCGTCACTGCCGCGCGCCCCTCGACCCTTGTTCATCCCTGTTCCTGCCATCTGCCTCTGGCTCCTCCGAGCTGTCCGGTGGGCGGGGCGCCGAGCCCCGTCCCGTCATCGGTAGACAACAGCGGCGAGCGCCCGCGCATTCCCCGTTCGGGGGGCGCTGGCGCGGGGTGGAGGCGGGTCGGCGGGCGGAGCGGAGAGCGGGCGTCGGAGCGGACCCGCGCGGGCGTCCCCGGAGCGTCACTCCACCGCGTCGGCGACCGCGGTCACGACCGCGCGGAACCGGTCCGGCGCCTCGCGGATCCGCCGCCGGAGGAGGACCCCGGCGAGCGCCGACGAGGCGGGTGCGGCGACCAGCTCGCACTCGACCCGGGCCCCCTCCTCGTCCGCCAGGACCCGCCACTGCTCGACGCCGAGCACGGGGAGTCGGCGCTCGAGCCCGCTCCCCCGCCGCTCGTAGGCGCCGTCGGCGGCGAGGACGTCCGCGAGGGCGGCGAGCACCGGGGCGGGGTCGGCGTGGAGGACGGAGGCGAGGGCGAGGAGGCTGCGCACGGCGGCAGTCTCGCACGCCCCCGCGTCAGGAGCGGGCGTCGAGGACGCGCCGGAGCCAGTCGAACGACGCCTTGGGCACGCGGTCCCGGCTGCGCGTGTCGACGGCCACGAGCCCGTGCGGGCGGCTGTAGCCGTGCTGCCACTCGAACGCGTCGACCAGGGTCCAGAGCTGCACGGCCTCCACCGGCAGTCCGTCGTGGACGGCCTCGGCGAGAGCGGCCAGGTGCGCCCCGAGCCAGCGGATCCGCTCCGTGTCGACGATCGCACCCTCGCGATCGGGCTCGTCGGGGTAGCTCGCGCCGAGCGCGGTCACCACCAGCGGCGGCAGGGCGTCGCCGTAGCGCTCCACGAGGGACCGCAGCACCGAGACCACCGCCCAGGGTGCGACCGGCGAGCCGTCGCCCGTGCGGTCCAGCTCCGGCCAGGGCGCCGTGTGGAACGGGAGCGCGGGAGGAGCGCCCACCCCGGTCGGCAGCGCCGGGTCGCGGCCCGAGACGATCCGCAGCGGCGGCAGCGGCGCGACCGCGTAGAAGTCGAGCGGAGCCGAGATGCGCGCGAGGTCGACCGGATCCGCCTGCGCGAGGGCGCCGAGGAACGGCGGCAGCTCCTCCGGTCCGACCGGGTAGGACCCGGTCAGCACGGCGTCGGCCACCAGGCGGTTCCGCAGGACGTCCGCCAGGGAGGCGAAGGCGCGGTCCCGGTCGTCGTCGGAGGCGGGCTCGACGGGCGCGAGCGCGTCGACGAGGCCGATCCTCCCGGTCACCTCCGCCGCCCGCAGCGCCTCCAGGGCCACGCCGTGCCCGAGGAGCTGGTGGTGCAGCGCCGGCAGGGCGCTGAACAGCCGGCCGGCGCCCGGCGCCTGCCGCGCGAGCGCGTAGCCCTCGAGCATCACCGTCGACGGCTGGTCGAGGGTGATCCAGTCGGCGACCCGGTCGCCGAACCGCCCGCCGAGCTCGAAGGCGAGATCGCCGAAGCGGAACGCGGTGTCGCGGTTCATCCAGCCGCCGCTGAGCGCCGACGGGGTGTCGCGGTGGTGCAGGGTCAGCGCGACCCGGATCCCCGTCTCGGCGAGCCCGTCGAGCAGGCGGTCGTAGAAGCCGAGCCCTCCGCGGTCGATCGGCCCGCGGCCGTCGGGCTGCAGCCGGGGCCACGAGACCGAGAGCCGGAGCTCGTCGACGCCGAGATCGACCAGCAGCGCGAGGTCCTCGCGCCAGCGCAGGAGGAAGTCCGTCGCGATCTCGGGAGTGGCCTCCTCGGCGATCGTCCCCCGTCGCAGCGCGAAGTCGTCCCACACCGACCGGCCCCGGCCGCCCGTCTCGAGGGAGCCCTCCGTCTGGAAGGCGCTCTGCGCCAGTCCGATGCGCAGGCCCGGCGGCAGGAGCCCGCCCAGCTCGCGCGGATCGTCGAAGCGCGCGGCCTCGACGCGCACCTCCCGCCGATCGCGCCCGCGGGCCTCGTCTTCGCGCATTCCACTGTCCTCCGGATCTGATCGACGGGTATATTCTCGCGGAAGCGCTCTCCCGGATCTCCCCGACTCCCCCGACCGGCCGAGACGCCTCCTCCGGATGGTGTACATCCGGGAACAGTGGTGCGGCGCGCTTGACAGCTCCCCCCTGCCCCCGTGCAATGGACGCATCGTGAAATCGGGCGTCGACGTGGCAGTACCGGGGGGTTCACCGGTCGTGCCGGTGCCCCGACTCCGCCGATCCCCGCGGCGCACGGCCGCCCTGCTGCTGGTGCTCCTCGCGGCCGTCGCCTCCGTCTCCGGCCTGGCCGCGCCGGCCGCGCAGGCCGCCGCTCTCGCGATCACCGCTCCCTCCTCCGGCGCGGTCCTCAGCACGGGAGCGACGACGGTCACCGGCACGGCGACGGCCGGGGACCAGGTGCAGATCGGGCTCCGCGGCGGCGGCGACCCCCTCTGCATCACCACCGCGGGCCCCGACGGCGGCTGGAGCTGCGCCGTCTCCCTCGACGACGGGCCGGCGACCCTGGTCGCGGTGGAGCTCCTCGCCGGCGGCGGGACCACCTCGGCCGCCGTCCCGATCGCCGTCCTCAGCGCCCCCGTCATCGAGTCGGTCGACGGCTCGGCGACCTCCGCGGGCTCGGTCCGCGGCACGGCCTACCCCGGCGCGAGCGTCGCCGCGGTCTCCAACGGCGGCGCCGCGTGCCTGGCCACCGCCGACTCCGGCGGCGCATGGTTCTGCCAGCTCGCCCCCACTCCGGCGCCGGGCAGCTACCGCGTCACCGCGACGCAGACCGCCTCCTTCGCCGGCAGCGCCGCCTCGCCGGCCAGCGCGCCGGTGACCCTCGTGGTCGACACCGCTGCTCCTGCCGCCCCCGCCCTCACCTCGCCGTCGGACGGCGCCGCCCTGCCGCTCAGCGGCGCGTCCTACTCCGGGACGGGCGTGGACGGCACTCGCGCCTACGTGTACGTGGACCGGGTCAACACCTGCGACGCGGCGGTCAGCGGAGGCGCCTGGAGCTGCACCGGCGGCACGATCACGGCGGGCGCGCATCGGGTCTCCGCCATCGCCGGCGACAGCGCCGGCAACTACAGCCCGCCGAGCCCCTGGATCGACGTGACCTTCGCGGCGGCGACGACCGCTCCCACCGGCACGCCCAGCGCGACGACGCCGGCCGCCCCCGGTGCCGCGCCCACCGCGCCCGGGGCCGCCGCGTCTCCCGCTCCGAGCAGTGCGGCGCCGACCACGTCCCCGTCGCCCGTCCGCCCCGGGGAGACCGCGCCCGCGCCCGAGGACGAGCCGACCGCCGAGCCCACCGCAGCGCCGGTCCCGGCTCCCGACCAGGACGGCGGTGACGTGCCGCCGCAGCCCGCCCCCGACGCCGGATCGGAGCCGGGCGGCTGGAGCGCGGCGACCGGGATGACCACCGCGCTGTCCGCCGGATCGCCCGTCGTCTCGATGGCCGACTGGATGCGCTCCCTCGCCCTCGCTCTGCTCTCGCTCGCCCTGGTCGTCGTGCCGGCCCGCCTCGCCGCGGCCGGGCGCGCGCCCCGCGCCGAGCGCAGCTGGCACCTCACGGGCCGCAACCGCGCCGCCGTCGAGTACGACGACAAGCCGGACACCGGTCCCGCCTCGCCGCGCCTGATGGTCGTCGGGATGATCGGCTGCGCAGCCGGCCTCGTCCTGCTCTCGGGACGCGTCGACGGCCAGCCCGCCTACCTGCGCCTGCTGATCGCCGTCATCGTGGCCGTCGCCGTGGTCAACGCGGTCGCCGCCGCCGTCCCCGCGCTGGTCGGCCGACGGATCGGCGTCAGCGGGATCGGCGTCGTCGCCGCTCCGCGCGCGCTGCTCCTGGTCGCGGCGGCCGCTCTCGTCTCGCGCTTCGCGGGACTGGACCCGGCGCTCCTCTTCGGCGTGGTGATCGGCCTCGTCCTCCCCGAGGGCGCGTCCGCCGTCGACCGCGCGAAGCTCTCCACCGTCCGCGTCGTCTCGCTGCTGGGTCTCGCCGGACTCGCCTGGGGCGCCTCCGCCGTGGTCCCGCCCGACGGCTCGTTCGGCTCCGTGCTCGCCGCGGAGGTGCTCAGCGCGACCACGCTGATCTCGGTCGGCTCGAGCGTGGTGCTGCTGTTCCCGGTCGGGCGCCCCGCCGGCCGCAGCATCCTGCGCTGGTCCCCGCTGCTCTGGCTCGGGCTCACGCTCCTCGCGACGACCGTGCTGTTCGTGCTGCTCACCCCGACCATCGCGTCCTGGTCGACCGACGGCGGAGCGGGTCCGGTGCTCTTCGCCGTCGTCGCCTTCAGCGCGGTGTGCACGTCGATCTGGGCCTGGCGGCGCTTCGTCGAGTCGGAGTAGCCGGCCTCGGCCGCCCGCTCAGCCGATCGAGACGGGCCGGTCGAGGTCGTCGCCCGGCAGCACGTCGGCCACGGCGCCGACGGTCAGCTCGCGCAGCGTCGCGATGCCGCCGTAGACGCCGAGGAACGCGGTGTCGGCCGCGTCGCGTCCCGTCGCGATCCGCACGAGGCTCGACCGAGGAGCGAGCGTCGTCGCGTCGACCGCCCGCCACTCCCCCTCGATCCAGGCCTCCGCGACCGCGTGGAAGTCCATCGGCTGCAGTCCCGGCGCGTACACGGCCGCCAGTCGAGCGGGCACGTCCAGCGCCCGGAGGAGGGCGACGACGAGGTGCGCGAAGTCGCGGCAGACGCCGCGGCGGGCGAGCAGCGTCCGCTCGGCCCCATCCGTCGGAAGGCTCGAGCCGGGGACGTACGCCAGCCGCGTGCCGACCCAGGAGCTCACCGCGTGCAGGAGGTCCGCCCCGGACAGGCCGGCGAACTCGGCCCGGGCCGTCGCCCACAGCACGTCCGACTCGGCGTAGCGGCTCGGCCGCAGGTACCGCAGCCGGTCCACCTCGTCGCCCTCGAGCGGAGCGAGGCGTCCCAGGACGCGCGCGGAGTAGTCCACGACGAGGTGCCCGACCGGCGCGTCGAGCACGTGCAGCCGGGTGCCGTGCTGGTCGATCACCTCGCGAGCGGCGAGCGGGCGGCCGTCGACGGTGAGCGTCAGCGACTCCTCCGCCCCGTACGCGTCGGCCACCGCGATCGAGAGGACGAGGGCGGCCGGAGCCGCGACGTCGAGGGTCAGGTGGGCCGAGACGTCGCGCTGCATGGGGCTCTTCTCCGGGGCGTGGCGGGCGGGGGTCAGGCGCCCTGCTCGCCCTTCGGCGGCGGGGTGGGGGCGGCGTCCGGCTCCTGCACGAGCTGCAGCCCGCCGGACGAGTTCGCCGAGACGGTCAGCAGGTCGATCCAGGTGCGGTTGATCGAGGGGACCCGTCCGCCGAAGTACTTGAAGTAGAGGGGCACGGAGGGGTCGAGCCAGATGCTCGAGCGGCCGTCGCCGACCGCGGGGTCGTCCCGCCAGGAGAAGAAGAAGCTCTCGCGGCGGCGCAGCTTGTTGGCGATGACGATCTGGACGTGCGTGAGCGTGCGGTCGTCGAACTCGATCTCGACTCCCGAGGCTCCGTAGAGCAGCTTCCCCATGGGGGCCTCCCGGCCGCCCGTCGCCGGGCGGTGCATGACGGTGCCCGCGGGCACGAGAAGCGGGACCGTTCCGGCGCCCGCCGTGGACCGGGCGGCTCGCATCCGGACGCGGGCGCCCGGGCGCGGAACCGCCCGGTGACGACTCTAGGCGAGGCGGCGCGGGCGCGCGGGATCCTCGTCCGATTCCCGAACACCGGGCTCCTCCGGCCGGAAGGACGACCGGTCCGGAGGCGCACCCGGCGCCCTGTCGGATCCGGGCGAGACGCGCCGGGGCGCTGCCGCGCGCATGTCGGAGGTCGGACGTACGGTACCCGCATGATCGAATGCGCACTCTGCGGAACCGACGCCGTCGTCCTCGACCGCTCCGGCGGCCGCGACACTGAGGAGGAGCTCGTCGTGCTCTGCGCCGACTGCACCCCGGGCGAGATCACCCAGGCCCTCGAGGCCGGGCTGCTCGAGCCCGCTCGACGCAGCGCGCACGCCCGCGCCGCCTAGAGAGCGGCACGTCGGACGGAGTGCCCCCACTGGGACTCGAACCCAGACTGAGACGATTTTAAGTCGTCTGCCTCTGCCGATTGGGCTATGGGGGCGACCACCGGGAGGAGCGACCCTCCCGGCGGCGGTGTCAGGACTTGGCGGGCTCGCCGCCGACCGGGACCGGAGCACCGGCCTGGCCGGGGATCTGCGCCGGGGCCTGCGCGGCCGGAGCCTCGGCGGCCGGGGCCGCCGGACGCGGACGCGACGCGTAGGTCTCGAAGGACCCGCGGGGGTACTCGCGGGCCTCGATCGAGGCGATGTCGCGGCCGAGCCAGAGGTTGTTCCACCAGCCCCAGACCACGCGGAACTTGCGCTCCCACGAGGGCATGGCGAGACCGTGGTAGCCGCGGTGCATCACCCAGGCGGGGAAGCCCTTCACGGCGATCTTGCCGGACTGGAACACGCCGATGCCGATGCCCAGGCCCGCGACCGCGCCGAGGTTCTTGTGCACGTAGTCGACCGGCTCCTCGCCGCGGAGCACCGCGGTGATGTTCTTGGCCATGAGCTTGCCCTGGCGGACGGCGTGCTGGGCGTTCGGCACGCAGAAGCCGCCGACGCCGCCGCCGGTGAGGTCGGGGACGGCCGTGGCGTCGCCGGCGCCCCAGGCGCCCTCGACGAGCACGTCGTCGTGGCCGACGCGGAGGTCGGCGCGCACGCGCAGGCGGCCGCGCTCCTCGATGGGCAGGTCGGAGTTCTTGATCGACGGGTTCGCCATGACGCCCGCGGTCCAGATGATGAGGTCCGACTCGAAGCTCTCGCCCGTCGACAGCTGGATGACGCCGTTCTCGGCCGACTTGAGCTGCGTGTCGAGGTGCACGGTGGCGCCGCGCTGGTCGAGGTTCTTCAGCACCCAGTGGCTCGTCTCGAGGGCGACCTCGGGCATGATCCGGCCCATCGCCTCGATGAGGTGGAACTGCGTCTCCTCGAAGTCGATCTCGGGGTAGCGCTTGAGCAGCGCGCTCGCGAAGGAGCGCAGCTCGGCGAAGACCTCGATGCCCGCGAACCCGCCGCCGACGACCGTGACGGTCAGCAGGCGCGAGCGCTCGGGGCCGGCGGGGAGCGACGCGGCCTTGTCGAAGTTCGTGAGCATGCGGTCGCGGATCGCGGTCGCCTCCTCGATCGTCTTCAGGCCGATCGCGTTGTCGGCGACGCCCGGGATCGGGAAGGTGCGCGAGACGGAGCCGGCGGTGACGACGATCTGGTCGTACTCGAACTCGTAGGGCTCGCCCACGGTCGGGGTGATCGTCGCGGTGCGGTTCGCGTGGTCGATCTTCGTCACCTTGGCGGCGAGGATCGCGGTCTTCTTGAGGTGGCGGCGGAGCGAGACGATCGCGTGGCGCGGCTCGATCGACCCCGCGGCGACCTCGGGGAGGAAGGGCAGGTACGCCATGTAGGGCAGCGGGTCGACGATCGTGACCTCTGCCTCGTGCGGGCGGAGCTGCTTCTCGAGCTTCCACGCGGTGTAGAAGCCGGCGTAGCCGCCTCCGACGATCAGGATTCTGGGCACGGTTGACTCTCCAAGAGGGATGGACAATGCGAACACCCTCACGCAATGCGAAGTGCCCGCTCTCGATGCGGTGGGCAGCACTGACCCCGACTGGGAATCAGCTTAGCGAAGAGCGCGCCGGTGGTGGCGCCTCCGTGGCTCCGGTAGGAGCGGCTACGCGTCGAGCGGCCTGCAGGCGCAGCGCTCGGGAGACCAGTCGGCGCGGGCCAGGGCCAGATCGCCGATCGGATTGACGCCGGGGCCCGCCGCGAGGGCGTGCGCGGCGAGGGCGTGGAGGCACTTCACCCGCGAGGGCATGCCCCCGGAGGAGATGCCCGCGATCTCGGGGACGGAGCCGACGCTCTCGCGGTCGGCCAGGAACGCCCGGTGCGCAGCGGCGTACGCCTCGCGCAGCTCCTCGTCCTCGGCGAGCATCGCGTTGTACTCGACCATGACCTGGGTGGCCTCGAGCTGCGAGATCGCGGCCGTCGCGGCGGGGTGGGTCAGGTAGTAGAAGGTGGGGAACGGCGTGCCGTCGGACAGGCGGGGGCTCGTGGAGACCACCGTCGGGTCGCCGCAGACGCAGCGTGCGCTGATCCCGACGACGTCCCGGGCGGGACGGCCCAGCTGGGCGGAGACGACCGCGATGTCGCGCTCGGACGGCGGATCGAAGGGGGGCGTGGTCACGGGGGCTCCAGAGGACGGACGGCCGGGAGGACGCTCCAGTGTACGCGGGGTCGGGCGGGAGCTACGGAGTCGGGCAGGAGCTACGGAGTCGGTGTCAGCTCGTCGGCGGTCGGCTCGCCGAGGCCCGAGACCGCGATCGAGGACAGCAGGGATCCGGCCCAGTCGCTCGGGGTCTCCTGCACCGTGTCGCTCGCGGGCTGCTGCGCCTGCTGGGCGAGCGTCACGTCGTCGAGCACGAGGTAGCTCACCTCGCCG
>NZ_PSVK01000034.1:0-14891 GCF_002931115.1 Rathayibacter sp. AY1E6
CCCTACCCCGCACCCCCACTCCGCCCCTAGGTTGGGGGGACCCGCATCGCCGACCGCGCACCACAGAGTTCCGATGGAGGAACGCCATGGCCACGACATCCGTGCTCCGCAGGATCGCGATCGCGCTGGTCGCGGTCGTCGCAGTGGGAGTGGCGGGTGCCGCGCCGGCGTCCGCCCTCGACAGGCCCGTCTCCGGATACCTGAAGGACAGCGGGCTCACGCCCGAGAAGATCCGCGACTTCCTCGGCGGACCCCTCATCTCGCCCTCGACGCAGGTGGGCTACGGCGGAGCGGTCTCGAGCGTCGACGCGAACGCGAGCCGCGTGGGCATGGAGGTGCTGAAGCGCGGCGGCAACGCAGCTGACGCCGCGGTCGCCACGGCCGCGGCCCTCGGCGTGAGCGAGCCGTACAGCGCCGGCATCGGCGGAGGCGGGTACTTCGTCTACTTCGACAAGGCCTCCGGCGAGGTCAGCACCATCGACGGACGCGAGACAGCGCCGGCCGGCATCACCTCGGACGCGTTCCTCGACCCCGCGACCGGAGCCCCGTACCCGTTCACCCCGGACCTCGTCTCCTCCGGCGTCGCGGTCGGCGTGCCCGGCACGGTGGCGACCTGGGACACCGCGGTCGACCGCTTCGGCACCCTGCCGCTCCCCGTCGTGCTGGCGCCCTCGATCGCGCTCGCGGCGAAGGGCTTCCGGGTGGACGAGACCTTCCGCAACCAGACGCTCGACAACCTCGAGCGGTTCCAGGCGTTCCCCGACACGGCCGAACTCTTCCTCCCCGGTGGGGACGCGCCGAAGGTGGGCAGCACCTTCCGCAACCTCGACCTCGCGAAGACGCTGACCTCCATCGCCGTCCACGGGACGGACGCGTTCTACGAGGGCGCGCTGGCCGCCGAGATCGCCGACACGGTCCAGAACCCGCGGATCGCCGAGGGGTCGGACCTCCCCGCCCCGGCCGGCACGATGACCGCTGCCGACCTCGCTGCGTACTCGGTCGCCGAGCAGGCGCCGACCCGCGTCTCCTACCGAGGACTCGACGTCTACGGGATGGCGCCCTCCTCCTCCGGCGGGATCGCGGTCGGCGAGGCCCTCAACATCCTCGAGAACCACGACCTCGCGGCCGAGGACACGGGCAGCGCCCTGCACCTCTACCTCGAGGCGTCCGCCCGCGCCTTCGCCGACCGCGGCGCCTACGTCGGCGACCCGGCCTTCGTCGACGTGCCCACCGAGACGCTCCTCAGCCAGGAGTTCGCGGACTCGCGGGACTGCACGATCGACCCGGCGACCGCCTCCGTCCGCCCGGTCGCGCCCGGCGCTCTCGACGGCTCCGGATGCGCGACCGCCCCCGCCGCGGAGGAGTCGGACACCGAGAACATCTCCACCACCCACCTCTCGGTCGTCGACAAGTGGGGCAACGCCGCCTCCTACACGCTCACGATCGAGCAGACCGGCGGCTCGGCGATGACCGTCCCCGGCCGCGGCTTCCTCCTCAACAACGAGATGACCGACTTCTCCCCCACCTTCGTCGACGGGGACCCGAACCGGATCGAGCCGGGCAAGCGCCCGCGCTCGTCGATGTCGCCGACGATCGTGCTCGACGGCGGGGACGTGCGGTTCGTCGTCGGCTCGCCGGGCGGATCCACGATCATCACGACTGTCCTGCAGACCCTGGTCAACCGCATCGACCTCGGCATGACGCTCCCCGAGGCGGTGGCAGCGCCCCGCGCCTCCCAGCGCAACGGCGCGACGACCTCGGCCGAGCCCGAGTTCATCGAGGCGTACGCCGACGACCTCGCTCCCTTCGGCCAGCAGCTGGTCCCCTCGGGCGACACCTTCACCTCGGCCGCGCAGATCGGCGCGGTGGCCGCCATCGAGGTCGACCCCTCCGGCCGGATGACCGCGGTCGCCGAACCGGTGCGGCGCGGCGGCGGCGTCGGGCTGGTGGTCCGGCCCGAGAAGTGACGCCCCGGAGCCTCCGCGGCCCGCTGAGAGGAACAGTCGCCCGGCCGCTCCTCTCGCCCGGGAGCGGTCCTCCGCGGGAAGGGGGCGTCTGCGACACTGGGGAGATGTCGTCGTCGCGCCCGCTGCGCACCCTCCGGGGTGTCGTCGCGGCGACGGTGGCGACGCTCGTCGCGCTGTTCTCGCACGTGGCCGGCGGCGGCCAGATCCCGGGTCCGCTCGGTGTCGCGATGCCGCTCGTCCTGTCGGTCCTGGTGTGCGTGGCGCTCGCCGGGCGCAGGCTCTCCCTGGTCCGCCTGGCGGTCTCGGTCGGAGTCAGCCAGTTCCTGTTCCACACGCTCTTCACGATCGGGACCTTCGCGGGGCCGGTCGATGCGCCGACCCTGCACGCCCACCACGGTGCCGTGATCGACGTCAGCGCGGCGATGACGCACAGCGGGATGACCGGCTCCTCGATGTGGGCGGCGCACCTCGTCGCCGCCGTCGCGACGACCGCGGCGCTCCACCGCGGCGAGTCCCTCCTCGTCAGGGTCGCCGCGACGACGAGCCACCTCGTGACCCGCCTGGTGCGGGTGCTGCCGACTCCGGTGGCCGCTCCTCGACCCGCGCGACGCTCCTCCTTCGAGCTGCGCGACGTGCTCCCCCTCGCCTCGGGCGTCTTCCCCCAGGCGGCGCTGCGGCGCGGCCCCCCTCTGCAGCCCGCCTCCTGATCATCGACGCGAGCCGCGGCGAGGACCTCCCCGGAGGTCCCCGCGGCGTCTGACCGACCCGTCTCCTCCCTGGACCCTCGCGAACGGCGCGCCCCTCACCGGGACGGCGGAGGCCGACGAGCCCGACTTCGAGGCGACGACGGCCATCGGCTTCCCGGTGATCCCGGAGTTCTCGCACATGAGGCGCGCCCGCTCGGAGAACACCGCCGAGCGCTTCCACCGCCGGGCCTACAACTACGACGACACCCCGACGGGCGAGGACATCTCGAACTCCGGGCTGATCTTCGCGGCGTACCAGGCCGACGTCACCGCGCAGTTCGTGCCGATCCAGAAGCGACTGGACGAGCTGGACCTGCTCAACGAGTGGACGACGCCGATCGGCTCCGCCGTCTTCGCGATCCCGCCGGGCTGCGTCGAGGGCGGCTACATCGGCGACACCCTCCTCTGACCCTCACCGGCACCCGCCACAGCACCGAAGGACCAGAAGCATGACCACCACCGCCACGAGACCCCGCGACTCCGCCGACACCCCGCCCCCACCGCGCAGAAGCAGCGCAGGCTGGCTCGGACAGCTGCTGCTCCGCCTGCACTTCTCCGCCGCCCTGTTCGTCGGGCCGTTCATCCTCGTCGCCGCGACCAGCGGAGCGCTCTACGCACTCACCCCGCAGCTCGAGCAGGTCGTCTACGCGCAGGAGCTGCACGCCCCCGAAGCGGACACCTACCTGCCCCTGGCCGACCAGATCGACGCCGCCGACGCGTACACCGGAGGCGGGCAGAGCATCGTCGCCGTCCGCCCCGCGCCGAACCCCGGCGACACCACCCGGGTGATGTACGCGGACCCGTCGCTCGGCGCCAGCGAGACCCGCGCGGTCTTCATCGACCCGGCCACCGCCGACGTCCGCGGCGACCTCACCGCCTACGGCACCAGCGGCGCCCTGCCGTTGCGGACCTGGGTCAGCGACCTGCACCGGACGCTGCACCTCGGGGACGTGGGCCGCTCCTACAGCGAGCTCGCCGCCTCCTGGCTGGGGGTCGTCGCCCTCGCCGGCCTGGGCCTCTGGATCATCCGCCTCCGCCGCGCCCGCGTGAAGAGGGACCTGCTGCGCCCCGCGCCGAGGACCACCGGCTACAAGCGCCTGTTCTCCTGGCACGCCTCCACCGGCGTCTGGCTGCTCGTCGGCGCCCTGTTCCTCTCGACCACCGGCATCACCTGGTCGCTCTACGGAGGCGGGAACTTCGAGACCCTCCGCTCCGCTGTCGGCTGGACCACACCCTCGCTGGGGACGACGCTCGGCGACCGGACCGGCGAGGTGGCCGACGAGCACGCCGGACACGCCGGACACGGCGCGGCCACCGGCGACGCCGTCGCGTCGACGGCGGGCTACTCGCCGGCCGCCTACGACTCGGTGCTCTCGGTCGCCCGCGAGGTCAACGTGAACACGGGACTGGTCGAGATCCGGCCGCCCGCGGCGGAGGGCTCGGCCTGGGTCGTGCAGGAGATCCAGCGCAGCTTCCCGACCGAGGTCGACGGCGTCGCGATCGACGGGAGCACGATGCAGGTCGTCGACCGGGTCGACTTCGCCGACTTCGGCCTCGTCGCCAAGCTCTCCCGCTGGGGCATCGACACGCACATGGGCTCGATGTTCGGGCTGCCCAACCAGCTGCTGCTGTTCGTCACCGCGGCCGGCATCGCCACGATGGTCGTGCTCGGGTACCTGATGTGGTGGAAGCGCCGCCCCACCCGCGGCCCCCGACGGCTCGTCGGCACCCCGCCGGCCCGGGGAGCTCTCCGGCGCGCGCCGTGGTGGGGAGTCGCGTCCGTCCTGGTCGTCGCCACCGCGCTCGGGCTGTTCCTCCCGCTCCTGGGTGCGAGCCTCGCGGCCTTCGTGATCGTCGACACGCTGCTGGGGCTCCGACCCGCGCACCGCTGAGCGCGCGGGCGTCGGCCCGGTGAGGTCCACCGGGCGGGCGTCACAGCCCCTTCGGGAAGCCGAGTGAGCGCAGCGCGGGGTCGAGGCTCTCCCACTGCTGACGCCGCTCCGCGTCCCGGTCGGCGTCGCTCCCCCGGAGCCCGACCGACTTCGCGGCGTACACGGCGGCGTGCGAGCAGTGATCGACCATGTGCGCGACTGCTGCGGCCTGCCCGGCCGCCCGCGCGGCAGCGGTGGCGGCCCGCTCGCCCGCCTGCGTCGCGGCGCGGGCTGCGGCGTGCGCCGTGAAGGCCACCGTGCGGCACTCGGTCATCGGAGCCTCACCCCGCCCCCAGGCGAGGAGGACGTCGAGCGCGCGCCGGGGCCGGGCATTGTCCGGGTCCCGCTCCTCGAACGCGGGGAGGGCGCGCTCCGCGCACTCCGCCGCCCACCGCGCGAGCGCCCGGTGGACCTCCGGCTCCGGATCCGCCCAGGCCGGCTCCTCCGCTCCGCCCACGGGTCTTCCTCCGATTCCGGAGCTCAGCTGGCTCTTCCCAGATGAGGGTGTAGGTCGGCCGGGAGCGTCGGTCCGCAGATAGACGTCGAGGTCTCCCGACGACGGAGGTTCCTACGCCATCCGTCCGAAAGACCTCGATGTGACCGACGCTACCCCGCCGGCCGGCTTCGGCCGCCCTGACCTGACCGCCTTCGCGTCTCATCCCAGTCGACCCTGATCGAGTCTGCTGACCCCCTCGACGAGAACGCAGCGACATCACAGCCACCCAACCCCGACCGTCCGGGAAGCCGGGACACGTCACATGACCTGTGCTGCGGGCGTGTCGAGTGGGTCGTCCAGGGGCGACGCAGGAGCGTCGGCGCGACGTGCTGAGAGGTGGTTCCAGTCGAGCGCTAGGACACCGGCTACAGGCATGGCGATAGGTCAGGAACGGCGTCGCTCCCTGCGCAGGAGGGAGCGCAGAGTCTCGGCATTCGCGTAGCCGACCCGTAGCGCGATCTCGGCGGAGGTGAAGTCCGTGGTTGCTGAGAGGTGCCGAGCTCGTTCGATGCGAAGCCGTTGGACGAAGCCGAGCGGAGTGAGGTTGAGCGCCGCACGGACTCGTCGTTCGAGGGTGCGCCGGCTGGTGCCGAGCGACTGCGCGACGAAGGCGACGTTGAACGGTTCGTCCAGGCGGGCGCGCACGAAGCGTTCGAACTCGACGACGATCGGGTCCTCGTGCCGGAGATGTTCGTAGGCGACGAAGGCCGCCTGAGACGGACGCTCGTCGATGATGAGGAGCTTGGCGACATGTTGGGCCAGGTCGGGGCTGATCGATCGCACGAGTGAGAGCGCGAGGTCGATGTGGGCGAACGCGGCGCCGGCGGTGACGAGGTTCCCGTCGACCACGACCATGGTGTCGAGATCGAGGGCGACGGTCGGATAGCGCTTCAGGAACTCCGGCCCCAGGAACCAGCTGGTCGTCGCCCTCCGATGATGCATCCGTCCGGTCTCGGCGACAGCGAACACGCCGGTGCACGCCGCGGCGATCCGGGTGGTCGCCTCGTCGAGGCGCCCGAGCGAGGCGATGACCGAACGAGCATCTCGGCTCTGGAGGACGTCGTTGGTAGCGGCGGCCGTAAGGGTTCCAAGCGCAGGGACGACGACCACGTCGAACTCTCCGGACTCCGACAGCGGGTGGTCCACCGACAGGGTCATCGATGCCGTCGTGGTCACTCGCCGTTTCGGTCCGAGGATGGCGAGTTCGATCGGGTCGATCCGCGGGTCGACATCGCCGCGGGCTCCGTCGGCCACCCGCACGATGTCGATGATCGACGCGATAGCCGAACCGAAGCAGCCGTCGATCGCGATCAGTCCGATACGCATGACGTAAACAATAGCAATACTGCCGTATACGCCACTCCCCACCGGCCCTCGCTCGTCATACGCTGAACTCGTCCCACGAAGAACCCCGACGTCAAGGAGAGTCCCTCATGTCCACACCCGCATCACTTCCGTACGCCTTCGTCGCCAAGATCGTCGCGGCCGATGGACAGCACGACGCGGTCGCCGATCTGCTCGCCGGCGCTGTCGCACTCGCCAACGAAGAAGTAGGAACGATTGTCTGGTTCGCGGTCAGGACCCACGCCGACACCTTCTGGATCTTCGATGCATTCCCCGACGAAGCCGCTCGCGACGCCCACGCCAACGGCGCCATCGTCGCAGCCCTGATGGCCAACCAGCACCTCCTCGGCGCAGCACCCGAGATCCTGGCGGCCGACGTCCTCGCGTCCAAGCTCCCGTAGTCCGCCAACGCACGAGACGATCGCGCCCCGCCGAGCCGTCGCCAGGTCGCGACGCAACGCCACGCTGCGTTGCCGAGCGGTGCGAGACCTATCGGCACACGGACAGGATGCCGGCCGCGAGCGCTCAGCCGGCGAGGGGTCCGTCGCAGAGGAGAGCGACGTCGGTGTCGGGCAGAGCCGTGAGGCCAGCGCATCGCGCGACCACCAGAACGGTTCGCCGGAGCCGCCTGTCGGAATCGAACGGACGACCTCATCACGTCGGCTTTGCGTCTATCGCTTGATGCGCCCACTGGGCGAACGAGCCGCTGACCTGCGCAAACGCCGAGCGTGGAGGACGCCGCCATCCGGTGGTGACCGACGACGACCGACCAGTACCGACCGTTTCACCGGAGCTTGCGGCGGCGTCGAAGCCGAGCAAGCTCCATTCTTTCAACTCACCGCGCCCTCCTCCTCGCCGGCCCCGTCGTCGGCGAAGACGTTTCAGGGGTCTTCTCAGATGACGGTGTAGGTCGGCCGGGCGCGTCGGTCCGCAGAGAGACGTCGAGGTCTCCCGACGACGGAGGTTTCTACGCCATCCATCCGAAAGACCTCGACGTGTCCGACGCTACCCCGCCGGCCGGCTTCGGCCGCCCTGACCTGACCGCCTTCGCTCGACTCGACGGCCTCGGTCTGCACACCGGCGCGGACCTGCTCACCGACAAGCAGAGCGACAGGCTACGCGCGCTGTTCGTTGATGACGCTCACGTCGAGGTCGAGGCGACCTGGGGTGTCTACCAGCGCATGATCGCCGCCTATCGCCACGAGGAAGGGCAACGTGGCCGCGAGCTCATGGAGAAGCTGATCACCGACCTCAGCGCCGGCGTCCCCAAGGTGCTCACCGAGCTCACCACCCTGGGCCGGACCCTGAAGAAGCGAGCCGCTGAGGTGCTCGCCTACTTCGAACGACCCGGCACCAGCAACGGGCCGACCGAGGCGCTCAACGGACGGCTCGAACACCTGCGCGGCTCCGCACTCGGGTTCCGCAACCTGACCAACTACATCGCCCGAAGCCTGCTCGAGACCGGCGGCTTCAGACCCCAACTCCTACACCCCCGATGGGGATGAGCCGCTCAGCTCCGGCGCGGCCGCCCCGTGAAGTGCTTCACCCCGTAGACCAGGAGGAGCAGGATGCCGCTCAGCTGCAGGGCGAGCGAGAAGCCGGAGGCGAATTCACCGGCCGGCCACACCAGCCTCAGCACCAGCGCGACGAACATCGCTGTGACCCCGACGACGAACAGGACTCGATTCCGCATCCGTCGAGTCGACCATCCGCACGCGGGCCCTGGCCAACCGCCAGTGCTCAGCTCAGGCGCTCGGTCAGGTGGACGGTGACGACGTCGCCGAGGTCCTTGCCGATCGTCTTCCGCAGCTTCGCGCTGATCGACAGCATGTGACCGCCGGCGCCGGTCGGCAGCAGGCTCGCCGTCACCGGCTCGCCGTCGACGGTGGCGACCACCTTCACCGACCTCCCTGTGCCGAGCAGCTCGACGGAGCCGGGCACCTCGACGCACGACCAGAGGTCGCCCTTGACGGTGACGCCGATCGGAGCGGTGAAGGCGAGGTCCAGGGGGCCGGCGCTCATGCGCTCTCCTCCGCGGACGCCGCGCTCTCGCCGGAGGAGCCCTGCCCGCTGTACCGGTCGAGGATCTCGTCGTACATCGCGGCGTCGAGCAGACCATCGGACAGGGCCCGGCAGACCTCCTCGAACTCCCCCGGGTCGAGGGTCGTCCAGTCGAAGCCGTCGCTCGGCGATCCGGACCGGTAGCGCCAGCGGCCGAGCTCGTCGACGGCCTGCTCCCGCGTCAGCTCCCCCGCGGCGAAGCGCTGCGCGATCCCGTACGGTGTCGCGCCGGAGAAGCCGGAGCGCACGTGCGGCAGCGCGGCGGCGGTCTCGATCCCGTCGGACACCTCGTCGATCGACATGCGGACCCCTCCCGTCCGAGGGTCCACCGACCCTCCCGTCGACCCTACGACGAGACGTCGCATCCCGGTCGGGCCGGGCGACGAGCACTGCCCTCGACTTGCGGCTACCGTTCCTCCATGACCGGACGCGCCGCTACGTCCCGGCACGAGTTCCGCGTCGACTCGCGCACGCTCGTCGCCCACGACTTCCTCGGCACTCGAGCCCCCCGCGCTGTCGTCGTCTGGTGCGGAGGGACACCGCACACCGGCGCACTCCTCGCTCCCCACGTCGACGCCGCTGCGGCGCGCGGCATCCGGCTCGTCTCCGTCGCCCGTCCCGGCTTCGGCGGCTCGATGCGCACTCCCGGACGGAGCATCGCGGACGCGGCCGCCGATGTGCTCCGCGTCGCCGACCTGCTCGGGATCGAGCGCTTCGTGGTGACGGGCTACTCCGGCGGCGGCCCGCACGCACTGGCCGCCGGGGCTCTCGGAGGTGATCGCGTCCGGGGCGTCGCGACGTTCGGCAGCCCGGCGCCCTTCAGTGACGACGGAGCGTGGTTCGACGGCATGCAGGATCCGGGCGCTCTCCGCAGCGCGCGCGACGGCCGGGCTGCGCGCGAGGAGTGGGAGGAGACGGCCCGCTTCGATCCGGAGCAGTTCACCGGTGACGACTACTCGGCCCTCGACGGCCCGCTGACGGCGCTCGGCGCAGAGGCCGGACGCGCCTCGGAGCTCGAACAGGGCGGGAGCGTCGACGACGACCTCGCTCTCGTCATGCCCTGGGGAGTCGACCTCTCGCGCCTGGCGGCGCCGGTCCTCCTCCTCCACGGCGCCGCGGACAGGGTGGTCCCGGTCGCGCACGCGGAGCGGATCCGCCGCCTCCACCCGGCCGCGGAGCTCACGATCCGGCCCGGTCGAGGCCACATCGGCGTCCTGCTCGACTGGCCGGACGTCCTCGACCGCCTCCTCGCGGACGGGTTCCCCGGGGACCGCTCCGGCAGCGGAGGCTGAGCGTCTCATCGCGGCCGGCAGCGGATCCGACGCGGAAGGTGGGCCTGGAAGGGCCACGCTTCGGGAGGGCTCCCTCCGCGAGGATCACGGCATGGCCCCCCACACGGATCCCCGCCGATGACTCTGCAGGACCTCGCCGACGAGCTCGCCCAGGCTCTCGACCGCCCGGTGACGATCGAGGACGCCTCGAGCCGGGTGCTGGCCGCGACGCGCGCGCGCGAGGAGGCGCCTCACGACGGCGTGTTCCCCGTCCAGGATCCGCGGGGCCGGCTCGCGACCCTCCTCCTCCCCCGGGAGCGGCCCGCGCCGCTCACTCCGGCCGAGTACTCGCTCATCGACGCGGCCGTCGGAGCGATCCGCCGCCTCCTCGGCCCCTCGACGCGGGCGGGCGGCAGCTCCCGGCGCGCGGACGTCCTCGCGGCGCTCCTGTCGGGCGACGGCGGCACCCGGCGCGCCTCCTTCGCCGAGGCGGTCGAGCGCCGCTGGCTGCGCCGGGACGCCCAGACCGTGGTCCGCGCGGTGCGGCTGACCGGCCCGACCGGCTCCCTGCAGCGGACGGCGCTGGCGCGGCGGATCGACGCGAGCGCCGCCTCCGGCCTGACGTTCCTCGGCGACCAGGAGGGCGTGCTGTTCTTCGTGAGCGTGGAGGCGCCCGAGGCCGCCGCGGAGGCGGACGACGTCCTGCGGGCCGAGGCGCGTTGCCGCGGCACGGCCGTCGACGCGATCGGCTCGGCCCGCTTCGACGTCCGCGACGACGACCTCCTGCCGACCGCCGAGCGGGCCGCCCTCGCCGCGACCATCGTCGGCTCCCTGCCCGACGGCCGTGGCCGGGCCGACATCGCCGAGCTGGGGGCCTGGGTGCTCCTCGCCTCGATCGGGGCGGACAGCTCGCAGCTCGCCATGCTCTCGCCGGCCGCGGCGACGCTGCTCGAGCGGGGCGACGAGGTGCAGCGGCGGACCGTGGAGGCCTACCTCGACGTGCGCGGCAGCGTGCGGGAGGCGTGCGGGCTCCTCCACATCCACCGCACCACGCTCTACTACCGCCTCGACAACCTGCCCGAGGCGGTCCGGGAGGCGCTCGACGACGGCCTCGCCCGCAGCACGCTGCACCTCTGCCTCAAGCTGATGAAGTTCCGCGACGGGCTCGAGCGGCGGCGGGCCTCGTGACCGTGGCCGGGGACCTCCCGCAGGTCCGCCTCTACGGGCGGCGCGAGAGCCGCGACGCGTGGGAGATCCGCGACCTCCTCTCGCGCAGCGTCGTCTCGTTCTCGTGGACGCCGATCGACACGGACGAGCAGTGCCTCGCCGTCGCGGGGCATCCGCTCGCCACCGCGTCGCTCCCCCTCGTGGTGTTCCCGGACGGCAGCCGCGCCTCCGATCCGACGCTCGCCGAGGTCGCGGCCCGGCTCGGCTGGGTGGGCTCGCCGCGGCTCGCGGAGTACGACCTCTCCATCTACGGAGCCGGCCCGGCCGGGCTCTCGGCCGCCGTGTACGCCGCCTCGGAGGGGCTGAAGGTCGTGGTCCTCGAGCGCTCGGCCATCGGCGGGCAGGCCGGCTCGAGCAGCCTGATCGAGAACTACCTCGGCTTCCCGCACGGGATCGCGGGAGCCGATCTGGCCGAGCGGGCGCGGCAGCAGGCCGTCTCGTTCGGCGCCGAGCTGCTGCGGATGCGCGAGGGGATCCGCGGGCGCTTCGCCGACGACCGGATCCACGCGCTGCTCGCCGACGGGACGACCGTCGTCGCCCGCACCAACATCTGCGCCACGGGCATCCAGTGGCGCCGGCTCGGCCTCGAGCGCGAGGACGAGCTGCTCGGCGTCGGCCTCTACTACGGTGCCGGCACGAGCGAGGCGCCGCTCTGCGAGGGCGAGGACGTCGTGGTCGTCGGAGGCGGCAACTCGGCCGGGCAGGCCGTGATGAACCTCTCGGCGCACGCGCGGCACGTGACCATGCTGGTCCGCGGCCCGGATCTGGCCGACAGCCTCTCCTCCTACCTCGCGGAGCGCGTCGTCCGGCAGCCGAACGTGACGATCCTGCTCGACTCCCGCGTCACCCGCCTGCACGGCGCCGACGCCCTCGAGTCGATCGAGGTCGAGAACTCGGCGACCGGCGCGCACGGGGCGCTGGCCACCTCCCACCTCTTCGTCTGCATCGGCGGCGAGCCGGACACGACGTGGGCGGCGGAGACCGCGATCGTCCGCGACTCCGGCGGCTACCTCGTGACGGGACCGGACCTCGCCGGCGAGCACGCCGTTTCCGACTGGCCGCTCGAGCGGGCGCCGTTCTACCTCGAGACCAGCGTCCCCGGCTCCTTCGCCGCGGGGGACGTGCGCCGCAGCTCGGTCAAGCGCGTCGCCTCCGCCGTCGGCGAGGGCGCGATGGCCGTCACCTTCGCCCACCGCCACCTGCAGGAGACCTCGTGAGCCGCCGACTGCCGACGGTGCGCCACGGCGTCGGCTTCTGGATCGTCGCCGCGACCTTCCTGCTCGTGATGGCGTACTCGACGGTGCCGACTCCGCTCTACCCGCTCTACCAGCAGCTCGACGGCTTCCCACCGTTCGTGATCACCGTCGTCTTCGCCGCCTACGCGGTCGGAGTGATCGTGAGCCTGTACCTCGCCGGTCACGTCAGCGACTGGCTCGGCCGCCGCCGAGTGCTGCTGATCGCGGTGCTCGTCTCGGCGGTCTCGGCCGTGCTCTTCTCGCTGACGACGGAGGTGCCGGGGCTGATCGTCGCCCGCTTCGTCAACGGCGTCAGCATCGGGATGCTCACCGCCACGGCGACCGCCCACCTCGGCGAGCTGCGTGCCCGCGCCCGGCCCGACGAGAACACGATCGTCGCCGCGTCGATCTCGGGCGCGGTGAACCTCGGCGGACTCTCGCTGGGCCCGCTGCTCGGAGGGGTCTTCGCCGAGTTCCTGCCCGATCCGCTCCTCCTGCCGCACCAGGTGTTCCTGGTCGCGCTGCTCGTGGCGGGCCTGGCGCTGCTCCTCGTGCCCGAGACGGTCGACGTGCCGGAGACGGCGCCCGCCTACCGGCCGCAGCGGCTCTCGGTGCCGGCGGATACGCGCCGGGCGTTCCTGCTCGCGGCGTTCGGAGCGTTCTCGGCCTTCTCCGTCCTCGGCCTCTTCACCTCGCTCGCACCGACGTTCCTGGTGCAGACCTTCCAGGTGCGCGACCACCTGCTGGCCGGCGCGACGTCCTTCGCCGTGTTCGCCTCCGCGGCCCTCGGCCAGCTGCTGCTCGTGAAGGTGGGGATGCGCCTGCAGCTCTCGATCGCGGTGGCGGGCTGCGCGGTCGGGCTGACGGCGGTCGCGGCCGGAGCGATCGCTCCGCAGCTGGGAGTGTTCCTCGCCGGGGCCGTCGTCTCGGGCTTCGGGGTGGGGCTGCTCTTCAAGGGCTCGATCGGCACGGCGGTCGCCCTCGCGGATCCCGCCCGCCGGGGCGAGACCCTGGCGGTGGTGTTCCTGGTCGCGTACACGGGGCTCGCGGTGCCCGCGCTGGCGGCGGGAGCGGCGCTCGACCTCGTCACCGCGACGACGGTGCTGACGGTGTTCGCGGCGCTCGTGCTGGCGGCGACCGCGACGGCCGGCGTGCTGCTGCGCGCCCGCAGCGCGGCGGCCGGGCGATGAGCGGCGGAGCGGGGCGGCGCTGCGGCGTGCGGGCCGGCGGCCGTCCGGGTGCCGGCCGCGTGCACCCCGGACGGCCGCCCGCCGCATCAGAAGTCCTCGCGCCGCTCCTGCTCGGCCTCGGCGGCCGGCTCGAGCGCGGCGAGATCCCCGAGCGCGAGGCGCAGCTGGCGCAGCAGCCACTCCTCGGTCAGCGCACCCGCGTCGAGCGCGTCCAGCCGGCGGAGGCGCTCGGCGGCCGACCCGGTGAGGTCGGCGGGCGTCCCGGCGCTCATGCGCCGTACCCCGCTCCGCGGAGCAGGCGGCGCAGGTCGACGAGCTGCTGCTCGTCCACGTCCTTGCGGTGCGGCCGGTGGAGGGTCTCGGTCGTCGAGCCGACCGTCACCGAGAAGGCGCCGTCGTGCTTCTCGTGGACGGTGCCGACGGCCTCGAGCAGCGTCAGCACGTCCGCCCAGAGGACGTTGTGGCTCGGCGAGTCCTCGAGCAGCCGCTCGAGGGTGTCTCGCTGGTTCGAGTGGAGGTGGCGGGTGTCTGTCATGAACGGCCCTTCGGTGTCTGCGCACGCGCCCCGGTGGCGGTGCTCGGCGTCGCGTCCGACGGTAGGCGCGCGGGTGGAGCCGGTGCGCGAGTCGGATGACTCGAAGAGCGGACGCCGCGGGGCGGCCCCGCGAGAGGTGCGGTTCCCGCGAGAGGTGCGGCCGTGAATCCGGAGCCGGGCGACCGCCTCGACGAGGAGGAGCATCCCCGCACGCCCGCGCTGCCCGAGGCCGCCGTCTCCGCCGCGTCGCTCCCCGACCGGCCGGCCGCGTTCCTCAACGCCCTGCTGACCGAGCACTTCGTGCTGGAGTCGGCGCGCGGCATCACCGTGACGGAGTCGAGCAGCCGCGCCTCGCTCTACCTGACGATGCTCTCCAGCTCGCTCGTGGCCTTCGGCTTCCTCGCCCCGACCCGGTATGCGATGGGGTTCCTCGCGGTGATCATCCCGGTCGTCGTGCTGCTGGGGGTGTTCACCTACGAGCGGCTGGTGCAGACCTCGATGGAGGACATCGCCGCGCTGACGGCCATCCAGCGCATCCGCCGCTACTACGGGACCCTGCTGCCGGGCGCGGGTGCCTACTTCGCGGTGCCGCGCGGCCGCCACGCGCCGAACGAGCTGCTCGAGATCGGCCGGCGGCAGAGCTGGCGGGGCATCTTCTTCACGATGTCCTCGGCGATCGCGGTGGTCAACTCGATCGTGGCGGGCGCCGGAGTCGCGCTCGCGCTGACGCAGAGCGGCGCGGACGAGGTCCCCGCGATCGCGTGCGGGATGGCGGCCGCGGTCGTTCTCGCGGTGCTGCACGGGGTGTACCAGTTCCACCGCTACCGGCAGATGCGGCTGCGGATCGCCGAGGCGGAAGCGCTGGACGGGGTCGAGAGGGGGTGACGG
>NZ_PSVK01000035.1:0-11090 GCF_002931115.1 Rathayibacter sp. AY1E6
GCGTTCGAGCGGGGCGGGTTCGAGCGGACGGGTTCGAGCGGGGTGGGCGGCGCGGGCTGGTGCTCGGCTCAGGAATCGCGCGGACAGCGGTGTGCGAGCCCGCGCTCGCCGGCGGTTCGTCCCTCCACAGGCGGGGTACCGGCTCCGTTGTCCCGATCCTGGTCACGGGCCCCGGCCCGATGTCGGTGGTCGCTGATTCAATACACGTATGAGAAGTTCGGGTGACGCGGCGCAGGCGGTCGAGGCGGTGCGCGCGGGCGAGACGGCGCAGACGCTCGACGCGGTGCGCGCGCTCGCCGGTCTCGCGGCGGGGCTCGCCCGTTCCTCGGCGCCGGTGCTGCTCGCGGGGGCCGTCGCCCTGCACACGGCGTACCGGGCAGCGCTGCTCGTGCCGGAGTCGTTCGCGCGGGGGAGTCGTCTCTCCCGGAGCGAGGCGGGAGACCTCGTGGAGCGCTCGATCCGAGCCGAGTTCGCGACGGCGCTCGGGATGTCGGAGCGCGTGGCGTCTCGGCGTCTCGAGCACGCTCGGCTCCTCATCGAGGACCTCCCGGCGACCCGCACCCTCCTGGCCGAGGCCCGGATCCTCTGGGAGGCCGGCGAGGTCGTCTGCGCCGCCGCCGCGACCCTCCCCGCTCCGTCGCGCGCGTCCTTCGACGAGCGGGCGGCCACCGCGGCGCTCTCGCAGACGCCCACCCAGCTCCGCCGGACCGTGGCGCGGCTGCGCGACGAGCTGCACGAGCAGCCGTTCACCGAGCGCCACGCCCGCGCCCGCGAGGACCGCAGCGTGTGGCTCGGCGCCGAGGCCGACGGCATGGCCACGCTCTGCGCCCTGCTGCCGGCCCCGGTTGCGGTCGGCGCCTACAACCGTCTCGACCGGATCGCCCGCTCGCTCCGCGACGGGGCGGACGCGGCGAGGATCGGGCTCGGTGCAGGTGCAGGTGCAGGTGCAGGTGCAGGTGCAGGTGCAGGTGCAGGTGCAGGTGCAGGTGCAGGTGCAGGTGCGAGTGCGAGTGCGAGTGCGAGTGCGAGTGCGAGTGCGAGTGCGAGTGCGACTGCGACTGCGACTGCGACTGCGACTGCACAGAGCGGTGCTGGTGCCCGTGGCGATGCCCGGGTAGCAGTCGGTGCGGGAACGGACGCTGGTGCTGGTGCTGGTGCTGGTGCTGGTGCTGGTGCTGGTGCTGGTGCTGGTGCTGGTGCCGTGCTCGGCGCGGAGACGGGTGGCAGCGCCGGAGGAGACGCTGACATCTCCCTCGGCGACGGCCGGACGCTCGCGCAGCTGCGGGCCGACGCACTCGTCGATCTGCTCATCGACGGCGACATCTCCGAAGACGGATCCTCGGGCGAAGGAGCGAGCGCAGTCCCCGCCTCGGTCTCCGGAATCTCCGCCTCGGTCTCCGGAATCCACGCCTCCGTCTCCGGAGTCCGCGCCGACGTGCGCCTCACCCTCGCCGCCAGCACCGCGGTCGGCCTCGACGACGCGCCGGCCGAACTCGACGGCTACGGTCTCGTCCCCGCCGACGTCGCCCGGGAGCTCGTGCGCACGGCGGCCGCCTTCACGCGGGTGCTGACCGATCCGGACACGGGAGTGGTGACGTCGGTCGGCAGGACCCTCCGCGTCCCGCCCCCTCGGATGCGCCTCCAGCTGCAGCTGCGCGACCGGACCTGCCGGTTCCCCGGCTGCACCCGCTCGTCCTCGACGGCCGAGGCCGACCACACCCTCGAGTGGCGGAACGGAGGCGAGACCGCCCTCGGCAACCTGGCCTCGCTCTGCGTCGCGCACCACCACGTCCGCCACGGCGACCGCTGGACCTACGCCCTCCATCCGGACGGCACCGTCGTCTGGACGACCCCCACCGGCCGTCGGATCACCGACCGACCGCGGGCGCTGCCCGGAGCTCCGCTGCCGCCCACGCGACGACCGACGCCGCAGTCGGCGCAAGAACCGGAGCCGCAGCCGCACCCGCTGTCACCACGATCCTCGTCATCGCAGCTGAGGTCATCGCGACCGTCGTCACCTCGACCGTCGCCATCGCTGCTGTCGCCGACGCGGCCGCGGTTCGTGGACGCGTCTCCGCCGTTCTGATCCGCAGCCCGACCTGCCGGGCGATCCGACACTCCGTCGGCCGCGAGGCGGTGCATCGCCGTGCCTGGACACGCCCAGGCGCCCTCGCGCTCTCGCACCTCCGGCGCCGCGAGGTCCGTCGGCACGTTGGCGCTTCGTCGAGCCTCGAGTTCCGAGTTCTGAGCTCCGAGCCCTGTGTCCCGGAGCTCCGAGCCTCGAGCCCCGTGTCCCGTCGTGCTTCGGCGCTTCGGAGCGTCGGCCACCGCGTCCCGGTCCGCCCCTGTCCCCGGTCCGCTCCGTCCCGTTCCGCTCCCGCCCCGCTCCGGCTGGCGGACGCCCCCGCCACGCAGGAGAGCCGTCGAACTCGGGAGATCACGACCGGACGACCTCCACGTGGTTCTCGTTCTCCGCCGCCCGACGCCCGCAGCGTCCGTCGGCACTCTCCTGCCCCGTCCTCTCCGGCCCTGCTCTGTCCTCTCCTTCCACGTCCTCTCCTGCCCCGTCCGGTCAGGAGCGTCCCGCCGCGGCGACCGCTCCACGCCGCCCTTGCCTCCGCCCGTGCCCCCGCCCGTGCCGCCGCCCGACCTCACCGGATGCCGCTGCGCGCGAACCCCTGCACGAAGTAGCGCTGGAAGCAAAGGAACAGCAGCACCATCGGCAGCACCGACACCAGCGCCAGCGCCATGCTCGCGCTGTAGTCCGGCGTCGACTGGCCCTTGAGGTAGAGCAGGCCGATCGGCAGCGTGAACAGCTCGTTGTCCTTCAGGGCGATCAGCGGCCAGGCGAAGTCGTTCCAGCTGCCGAGCAGAGTCAGCAGGATCAGGACGGCGATCAGCGGCTTCGAGAGCGGCAGCACGATCTGCAGGAACACCCGCAGGTGGCCGGCGCCGTCGATCCGCGCGGCCTCGATCAGCTCCTCCGGGATGGAGAGGAAGAACTGCCGGGCGAGGAAGATCCCGAAGGCCGCCGCTGCTCCGGGCAGGATCACCGACCAGTAGGTGCCGTAGATCTGCAGTCCGGTCACGAGCTTGAACTGCGCGACCATGATCGCCTGCACCGGGATCATCATCGTGGCCAGTGCGAGCAGGAACAGCAGGTTCCGCCCGGGGAAGCGCAGCCGCGCGAAGCCCCAGCCGGCCAGCAGGTTCACCACGACGGTGAACACCGTGACGAACACCCCGATCACGACCGAGTTGACGAACCACTCGCCCACGGGGAAGCGCGCGAACACCGTCGCGAAGTTCTCGAACGAGATCTCGCTCGGCCAGAAGCGGGGCGGGCCGGGCGCGAACACCTCGCCGCGCGGCGAGAAGGCGATGACGAGCATCCAGTACAGCGGGAAGAACACGATCGCCGAGGCGACGATCGCGACGACGAGGCGGACGACGAGTCCGGAGCGGGAGCCGTCGCGGCGGGAGGGACGCCGGCGCGGGGTCTCGCGGACGGTGGCCGCGGCGACCGCGGCGGGCGTGGTGACGGTGGAGGACGACATGAGGGCTCCTAGTCGACGAGGTCGCGCGTGCGGCTCGTGCGCCACTGCAGGTAGGTGAAGGCGAGGGAGACCAGCAGGATGACGACGCCGAGCGCGGCGCCGTAGCCCTGCTCGCGGACCTGGAAGCCGTTGCGGTACGCGTAGGTGCCGAGCACCGACGTGGAGAAACCGGGGCCGCCGCCCGTCATCACGAAGACGATGTCGAAGACCTGGAACGAGGCGATCACGTTCATGATCAGCAGGAAGAAGGTGGACGGGCCGACCAGCGGCACCGTCAGTGCGCGGAACTGCTGCCAGCGCGTCGCTCCGTCGATCCGTGCGGCCTCGTAGAGCTCGGGCGAGACGCTCTGCAGGCCCGCCAGGTAGATCACCATGTTGAAGCCGATCCGCAGCCACACCGCGGTCAGCATCACCGAGATCATCGCCGCGGAGCCGTCCGACTGCCACGCGACCGGCGAGGCGCCCAGCGAGCTCAGCACCTTGTTCACGATGCCCGAGGACTCGCTGAAGATCGTGACCGCGATCATCCCGGAGACGACGCCCGAGATCACCAGGGGCAGCACGATCACCGTGCGGAAGATCCCGCGCGCGGGCAGCACGGAGTTGAGCAGCACGGCCAGGCCGAGGCCGCCGGCGAGCTCGAGCGGCACGGTGACCGCGGTGAAGAGGAGCGTGTTGCCCAGGCTCTGCCAGAACACCGGATCGGCGCCCATCCGCAGGTAGTTCGCGAAGCCGACCCACTCGGGCGTGCCGAAGCCGCGAGACTCCTGGAACGAGAGCTGGATCGCCCAGAGGATCGGCACGAACAGGAACAGCGCCATCAGGAGCAGGTTCGGGCCGACGAAGCCGAAGCCGGCGAGGGCCTCGCGCCTGCGGGCCGACCGCGGCCGGGCGGAGGAGCCCGCCCGGCCGCGGAGGGTGGTGGCGGTCATCAGCTGGTCGCCTGCTGGATGGCCGCACCGAGGCCGGAGAGGGTCTCCTCGGTGCTGCGTCCGCCGACGAACGCCTCCTCGAGCTGGTCCTGCATCGCGACCGAGATCTTCGCGAGGAACGGCGAGGTGAGCTGCTGCACGTCCCGCGGGGTGATCGTCGCGGCCTGCTCGACGAACACGGGCATCACGTCCGGGCGCACCGCGAAGTCGATCGACGCGGGGTCGATGTCGGACCGGGTGGGCAGCTCGTTCGTCGCCGCGCAGAACTCGGCCATGGTGTCGGCCTGCGTCATGAACGAGAGGAACTCGGTCGCGAGCTCCGGGTTGTCGGTGTCGGCCGTGGCGACGAGGGCGTTGCCGCCGAGGTCGGTCGCGCCGCGCTCGTCGACGGGCATCGGCGTGGCGGTCCACTCGAAGTCGGCGAGGTCGTCGATGTCCGGCACGAGGAAGGACCCGGCGAACGCCATCGCCGCGGTCTGCTCCGTGAAGAAGGAGTCGGCGTAGGTGGCGGACTTCACCGAGCTGGTCGGCGGGACCCAGTCGTTGTCGAAGAAGCTCTTCGTGAAGTCCAGCGCCTTCGCGCCGGCGGCGGAGTCGATCGCCGGAGTGGTGCCGTCCTCCTCCAGCAGCGTGCCGTCGGCCTCGAACAGCCAGCTCAGCCAGCGGGGCGTGCCGCCGAGCTGCCAGTTGTAGACGAACGGGTACTGCTCGGCGGGCAGGCTCGCGCGCAGCTTCGCGGAGGCGTCGGCGAACTCCTCCCAGGTCCACGCCTCGTCGGTGGTGGTCGGCACGTCGGTGATGCCGGCCGCCGCGAGCAGCTGCGTGTTCACCAGCAGCGCCGACACGTCGGTCTGGTGCGGGACGCCGTAGGGCTTCCCCTCGAAGGAGACGGCCTCCTGGAACGCGGGCGTGAAGGAGTCGAAGTCGTCGATCCGGTCGGTCAGGTCGAGCAGCTGCTCCTGGCTGGAGTAGACGCCGAGGTTGCCGTAGTCGACGCGGAACACGTCGGGGGCCTCGCCCGACGACAGCTGCGCGTCGATGTTGCTGAACATCTGGTCGTAGGGGACGACGTTGAGCTCGACGCTCGCCCCCTCGTGCTCGGCCTCGAAGTCGGTGATCAGCGACTCGAAGGCCGCCTGCTCGGACTCGCTGGCCCAGGTGGTGAAGGTGATCGAGTCGGCGTCGGCCGAACCGCCGCTTCCTCCTCCGAAGCCGCTGCAGCCGGTGAGGGCGGCGGTCGACGCCAGGACGGCGGCGAGAGGGATGAATCGTCTGCGCATGGGTGGTCTCCTGCTGTGAAGGATCGGACGGGGGCGGGGTCGGAGGGCCGCGTCAGGCGGGGCGGCGGAGGGCGGTCTCGACGAGCTAGACGAGGCCGTGCGGGCCGAGCTGGCCGGCGAGCAGGTCGAGCGGAGTGGGGACGGGCAGCGCCGAGGCGGCGCGGCCGAGGCGGGAGGCGGGCACGGGGGCGGCCTCGCGCTCCTCCGGCTCCGGGTCGGCGAGGGCCAGCGCGACAGTGGCGGCCACGTCCTCGACCGCGCGGACGCAGCCGAAGCGGATGATCCGCTCGTCGTCGATCAGGGCCTCGCCGTAGCCCGCGCGGAACGCCGAGCGCTGCACGTCGCTGATCGGCCGCGAGTAGATGACGCCCAGCTCGATCAGGAGCAGGTCGGCCTCCCGCGGGGCGACGGTGGCCTCGTCGAAGTCGATCAGCCAGGGGCGGCCGCTCTCGTCGATGACGACGTTGCCGGGATGCGGGTCGCCGTGGAGGGGCACGCGGGAAGTGGGCGTGCGGGCGCGCTTCAGCCGCCGCTCGGAGCCGGCGAGGGCGTCGAGGCGGGAGCGGTTCGCGCGCCACAGCGCGGTGAGGCGGGGGCGGGGCTCCGGCTGCGCGTCGATCCTCTCGTCGGTCTCGGCGAGGAGGTCGGCGAGCGGACGGCGGACACGGCGGATGCCCCGCCGCACGGGAGGCGCGAGGGTCGGCGGCTCGGCGTCGTGCACGGAGCGCAGGACCGCGCCGAACCCCTCCCAGTCGAGGGCGTCCTCGCCGGAGTCGACGGCGTCCTCGCCGAGGATCCACGGCGCGACCGAGACCCGCAGCCCACGGTCCTCCACCCAGGGGCGCCCGTCGGAGGCGCGGTGCGGCGCCGCGACGCCCGGCACCCCCGCCTCTCCCAGCGACGCCGAGAGCGCGAGGCCGAAGCGCCCGTCGCGGGCCGACGCCTTGACGCTCCACAGCGCCCCGGAGCCGTCGGCCGCGCACCAGACGCGCGCTCCGTGGTCGAGTCCGCCGACGACGGGCTCCAGGTCGACGAGGCCGACGCCGAACTCGCGGCGCACCAGAGAGCGCGCCCAGGCGCCCGCCTCCTCGATCGTGTCCATCCCGCTCATGCTGACGCGCGGGCGCCCCGCGAGCAGGTGCTTGCGCGATCGGTGATCGTAGGCATGGGTGCGGGCTGAGCCGCGTCTCAGGCTCGCGCTCCGGGCCGCCCGACGAGGAACCACGCCATCGACCCCAGGAAGGGCGCCACCACGACGGCGATCGTCCACAGGCCCTTCCGCAGGGGATCGAGGCCGGAGCGGAGGACCTGCGCGACCGCGAGGATCGCGACTCCGAGATACGCGGCCCCGCACAGGGCGGCGACCACGCTGGTGCCGAGCAGTGACATGTCCATCGCCCGACGCTACGCGCGGCGCGGCGCTGCCGGATCCGCCGCGGGGCGGAGACTCCCGGCGATGCGCAGCGGGCCTCGCTCAGCGGCCGAGGACACCGGTGATCGTCCGCGCGCCGTCGGCGGGGAAGAGGGCGAGCCGCTGCTCCGTCCCCTGCTGCCGGACCGTGAGAACGGGAGCCGCGAGCGCGTGACCGTGGTGGTAGCCCGTCACCGACTCGGGGGCGTCCCCGGCGGTGAGGGGCAGGAACGCGATCGGCGAGAGGTCCGCGTCGGCACGGAACAGCGAGAGCGCCCTCGCGGTGACGACGGCCAGCAGCACGGGGTCCGGCTTCGCCGCGCGCAGCGCCGGGAGGTCGACCGCGGCTCCGGCGACCGCGAGCGTCCGCAGCGAGGCCAGTGTCTCCGGAGTGTTCAGCACCGCGGTGACGCCGCCGTCCGGATGCTCGGCCCGCAGCCTCTCGAGGATCGGTCGGGACCACCGCTCCTCGACGCGCCGTCGGATCCCGAAGCCGAGCCCCGCGACGATCACCGGGGCCACCGCGAGCACCACGCCCCACCCTCCGTAGAGCTGGAACGCCCGGGACCCCGACCACGCCGCCGCGACGACCACCGTCGCCCCGAAGAACGCCTCGCTCCCGAGCGACCGCAGCCGGGTCGACTGCACTTCCTGCGTCACGAGCGCTCCTCCGGGTCGGGCGGACCTCCGGGCGGGATCACGTCAGCGCATGATCGCACCGGCGCCTGCGGGTCGGGCGGGGATCCGTCGCGCGGAAGGCCGGCTCAGCGCCCGCGCCGCGCCCGCGGATCGGTGAGGAGCCGGACCGGGGGGAGGTCGGCCAGGTCGGGGGACACGAAGCCGAGCACGTCGGAGTGGTGGTCGGCGGAGGCGCGGCGGAGGAAGGACCAGCACTTGAGCGAGGACGGGCGCCGGTCGAGGGGGAGGGGAGCGGCCTCCACGATGACCACGGTGGCGGAGCGGTGCAGGATCCGCACGGGCACGCGGCTCTCGCGGCCGTCGACGGTCCAGCTGGAGACGCCGCGGATGCGGCCGTCCTCGCGGTCGACGCCGACGGTGAGGACGCTCCGGAAGTCGTCGGACGCGGCGCCCATGCCGATCTGGAAGTCCCCGTCGGCGCCGTCGAGCACGAAGGCGACGTCGAGTCCGCGGCGGTGGCGGACGGTGAAGGTGGCGAGCAGGGGACCGCTCCCGAACCTCGGGGCCTCGTCGCGGGCCTGCCGGACACGCTGCTCCGCGTCGTCCCTGTCCATGGAGCCACTCCTGCCGTCCAGGCGGAGCGGGGCCCGCGCGCCCGTCGAGCCTAGGGGGAGCGGGGCGGCGTCAGCCCGCGCGAGGCAGCGTCACCCGGAAGCGGGCGCCGACGGGCCCCGCCTCCGCCACGAGGTCGCCGCCGAGGGCCCGGGCCAGCCCGCGCGCGATCGGCAGGCCGAGGCCCGAGCCGCCGTCGGCGCGGTTGCGGGCGTCGTCGAGGCGGACGAGGCGGTCGAAGACGCGCTCACGGTCGGCCTCGGCGATGCCGGGGCCGTCGTCGTCGACGGTGATCGTGACGGAGTCGGCGGCCGCCTCGACGGCGACGTCGATCCGGGAGCGGGCGAAGCGGGCACCGTTCTCGAGGAGGTTGCCGAGCACCTGGGCCAGCCGGTCGGCGTCGGCGCTGACCAGGAGCGGCTCGGCGGGCCGGTGCAGCTCGATCGCGAGGCCCGGGCGGCGCAGCTCCTGGCGCTCGATCGCGGCCTCGGCGACGCCCGCCGGGTCCAGCGGACGAGACTCCAGAGCCAGGCCCTCGTCCAGCCGCGCCATCAGCAGCATGTCCTGGATGAGGCGGCCCGCGCGCAGCGACTCCCGCACGACGTGCACCGAGAGGCGCTCGCGCTCCTGCTCGCCGCCGTCGCCGCGGACGAGCGCGTCGGCGGCGGCCTGGATGCCGGCGACCGGCGTCCGCAGCTCGTGCGCGGCGTCCGAGACGAACGCGCGCATCCGCTGCTCCGCCGCGAGGGCCGTCGCCTCGGCGGCGAGGGCGCTGCGCTCGGCCTGCTCGAGGTCGTCGAGCATCTCGTCGAACGCGGTCGCGGTGCGGCCGAGCTCGGTCCGCGGACGGGAGGGGCGCAGCCGCCGCCCGCGGTCGCCGTGCGCGATGTCGCGGGCCACGTCGGTCATCCGCTCGAGGGGCCGGAGGGTCGCGCGGACCACGACGATCAGCGCGAGGGCGGCCAGCAGGAGGAACACGGCCGACGCGGCGAGCAGGATCCCGTTCAGCTGCGCGAGGGTGCTGCCCACCGATCCGGCCTCGCTGGTGAGCTCGAGGCGGGTGCCGTCGCTGAGGGTCGACTCGAGGGTGATCAGCTCGTCGTCGGCGGCGACGCTGCTCGAGACGACGGTGACGGCGGCGGAGGCGGCTCGGGGCGGGACGGCTCCGGAGGAGGAGCTCGTGCCGGGCGGCGACGGCGGCTCTCCGAGCTGATCGGCGGCTCCAGGGCCCAGGCGCAGCTGCTCCGGGCTCGGCCCGGCCACGACGTCCTCGCCCTCGGGGCTCGTGATCCGCACCGAGACGCCCTGCGCCGAGAGGCGCGAGGCGAGGGCGTCGTCGGCGATCGTGCCGACCAGCGCGGCGGCGGCGGAGGCACGGTCTTGCAGCCGCTCCTCGATCTGGTCGCGGAGGCGCTCGCCGAGCACCGCCTGCACCGTCGCCGAGAGGGCCAGGAGCAGCACGGCCAGCAGCGCGAGCACGGCCAGGACGGTGCGGAGGCGGAGCGAGCCGGTCCGCAGGGCGCCCGGCTGGGAGCGGCTCACGCCTCCACCCGGTAGCCGAGGCCGCGGACGGTGTGCACGAGCCGGTCGCCGTGCGCCTCCATCTTCTTGCGGAGGGAGCTGAGGTGCACCTCGACGAGGTTCGGGTCGACGTGGTCGTAGCCCCAGACCTGCGTGAGGATCTGGGTCTTGGTGAGGGTGCGGCCGCGGTTCCCGGCGAGGAAGGCGAGGAGGCGGAACTCGGTCGCGGTGAGGTCGAGGGCGACGCCGCCGCGGCGGGCGCGGCCCGACTCCGGGTCGACGACGAGGTCGCCGATCTCGACGACGGACGGGATGCGGCCGCGGCGGCGCAGCACGGCGGTCACGCGCTTGACGAGCTCGGCGAGCACGAACGGCTTCACCACGTAGTCGTCGACGCCCTCGTCGAAGCCGCGGAGGCGGTCGTCGACGGCGTCGCGGGCGGTGAGCATGATCACGGCCGCGTCGCTGCTGCGGCGGATCCGCTCGGCGAGCACGATGCCGCTCGGGCCGGGGAGCATCCAGTCGAGGATCACCAGGTCCGGAGCGAAGGTGCTCAGCTCGCGGGCGAGGTCCTCGCCGGAGACGAGACCGCGGACCGTGAAGCGCTCGCTGCGCAGCGCGGTCTCGACGGAGGAGCGGATGGCGTCGTCGTCCTCGATGAGGAGCACACGGGCGGAGGAGGGCATGTGGTCGAACCTAGGGGCCGCGGATCGGGGCGCACCCGGCGTCTGCTGTGGAGGGTCTGTTCTTAAGTCCGGCTTCAGATTCGCCTTCGAATCTGAAATGGAACCGGCCGCAACCGATCCCGAACGGGGTCGGCACCGGGCCGGAACGAGGAGACACCCATGACCGAGTCGACCACCCCCGCCGAGAAGGGCTCGAGCTTCGGGCCGCGCCGTCCGAAGAAGCGCGCCCTGACCATCGGCATCGCCGTCGGCGCCCTCGGACTCGTCGCGCTCGGCTCGACCGCCGCGTTCGCCGCGACGCCGTCGAGCACGCCGACCTCCAGCGCCACACCGCTGCACTCCACCTCGACCGACGCTCCGTCCACCGGTGCGCCGTCGACCGGTGCGCCGTCGACGGCGCACCGGTGGACGGAGCGTCGGTCGAGGTGGAGTGCAGCGGTGTGGCGCTGGAG
>NZ_PSVK01000036.1:0-10685 GCF_002931115.1 Rathayibacter sp. AY1E6
GGCCTCGCCACTCCGGGCACGGCGACCGACGCGCTGCTCGCCCGCACCCGCGGCATCGGCCAGGACTGGCGGGCGGAGCATCTGCATCCGGAGCGATCGGACCGGAAGCGACGGCGTCCGGAGCGACGGCGTCCGGGGCAACGGGAGCAGCGGACTGCTCCGCTCCGCTCCCCGACGCCGCCACCAGCCGCACGTCGTCCGCGACGGCCTCCGCCTCCTCCGGGCCGGCCGCCGCGTTCAGCGCCGCGGCCGCCGCCTCCGCTCGCGCCAGGGCCTCGGCGGCCTCCGCCTGCAGTCGGCGGGCGGCCTCCAGGGCCGCGCGCGCCTCGTCCCTCGCCGAGGCGAGCCCGTCGTCGTCACTCATGGGCTCAGCCTAGGTCGGCGGCGCCGGTCAGTCCTCGCGGACGTGCCAGGACTGTCCGTACCCGCCGTCGGCCTCGGGGCGGGCCATCAGCTCGAGGAACGGGTCGGCGCTGAACGCCTCCGGCCCGAGCACTCCGGCGCCGGTCCACACGCCGGTCGCGAGGAGCTCGAGCGCGACCACCGGGTTGAGCGCCGTCTGCCAGACCACGCACTGGGTGCCGTACTCGGCCATCGTCCACTCGTTGTCGCTCACGTGGTAGAGGTACACCTCGCGGTGGGCGCCGTCCTTCGTGCCGGAGACGAAGAGGCCGGCGCAGGTCCTGCCGGTCATCCGCGGGCCGATGCCGGCGGGGTCGGGCAGGGCGGCGGCGACGACGTCGCGCGGCGAGACCTCGACGGGACCGCCGGCCGAGCGGACCCGCAGGGGCTCGGTGCTGTCGAGGCCGAGGAGGTGGAGGGTGCGCAGGACGCCGATGAACTGCTCGCCGAGGCCGTACTTGAAGGTGACCTTCTTCGCGTCGAGCCAGCGCGGCATCAGCAGCACCTCCTCGTGCTCGACGTTCACGCACTCGACCGGGCCGATGCCCTCGGGGAACTCGAACACCTCCGGCTCCGAGAAGGGGGCGGTGGTGTACCAGCCGCGGTCGCGCTCGAACACCACCGGCGGGTTCAAGCACTCCTCGATCGTGGTCCAGATGGAGAAGGACGGAGCGAAGATCTCGCGGCCGTCCGCGTCGTGCACGACGAGGTTCGCGCCGTCGCGCACTCCGAGCTCGTCGATCTCGTCGAAGAGGTGGTCGGAGGCGTAGCGGGCGAAGACGTCGGAGAGTCCCGGCTCCACGCCCATGCCCACCAGGGCGAGGCGGCCGCGGGAGGACCACTCCTCCGCCGCGGCGAACTGCTCGTCGCCGAGCTTGAGCCCCGTCAGCTCGTGGGGCCGCTCGGGGTGCGGGAGCGAGAGGCTCATCGCCATGTCGAGGTAGTCGGCCTCGGCGGCGAGCGCTCCGGCGAAGATCGTCGGGACGAAGCGCGGCTCGACGGCGTTCATCACGTGGGTCGCCCCGTGCGCGCGGGCGACGGTCTCGACGTTCTCGGCGTCGGAGGCGTCGATCCGCGCGGCGACGAAGCGGTCGTCGGCACCGTGCCGCTCCGCGATCCACGCGACCGTGCGCTCGGCCCGGGCGAGGTCGTAGTCGCAGACGATGATCTGCTCGAAGAAGGAGCGGCGCGCGGCGATCTTCGCGAAGGCGTCGCCGACGCCGCCGGCGCCGACCAGGAGGATTCTCATGGGGACACCGTAGCGACGGATCGCGTCGTCCACCATGCCGAGCACCGACGGAATCGGAGCGGAGCGCGCCTTCCGGCCACCGGATCCGTCACGGGGCGGCCCGCTCCCCCTGCTCGAGCAGGCGGAGGAAGCCGGAGAGGTGCCCGAGGCCGGTCAGCGAGGTCGGGAGCGAGGCGGCGAGCGCCGGCGAGTGCACCAGGTACGCCGCCCACTTCGCGCGCGAGACCGCGACGTTCAGGCGGTTGGGCAGGAGGAGGAACTCCATTCCGCGCGGGACGTCGGCCCCGGAGGACGCGGCGAGCGACACGATGGCGACCACCGCCTCCCTGCCCTGGAAGAGGTCGACAGTGCCGACCGGCGTCTCCTCGAGGCCCGCGGCGTCGAGGGCGGTGCGGAGGAGCCCGCCCTGGGCGTTGTAGGGCGCGACGACGATGACGTCGGCCGCGGTCAGCGTCCGCTCGCCGTGCTCGTCGGTCCAGGCGCGGCCGACGAGGGAGAGGGCGATCTCGACGACGCGCCTCGCCTCGTCCGGCGAGGAGGTGGTGTCGCCCGCGTGCTCGACCGGGACGGAGTGCACGCCCGGCTCGACCCCCTCCAGGTGGCGCACCTGCGGCGCCCGCGACCGCAGCGCGCCCTCGTAGGACAGCTCGGAGACGGCGTCGGAGAGCGCCGGGTGCATCCGGTGGGTCTGCGCGAGGAAGTAGCCGTACTCGGGCGGGAGGACGTCGTGCCCGTCGGCGAGCCAGCCGAGCGCCGACTCGTCGACCGGCTCCGGGTGCGCGCCCTGGCTCACCTGGGGCAGCTGCTGCGGATCGCCGAGCAGGAGCAGCCGCTGGGCGGAGACGGCCGACGCGATCGTCGGGGCGAGCGAGAACTGCCCGGCCTCGTCGACCACCAGGAGGTCGAGCGAGCGGCGCGGCACGGTGACCGGGTTCGCGAAGGTCCAGGCGGTGCCGCCGATGACGCAGCCGCCGCCCTCCTCGAGGACCGCGGTGAGTGCCGCCGCGTTCTTCACCGGCGCCCAGGGCGCCGCCTCGAGCGCCTCGGGCGGCGTGCCGTTCTTGGGCACCTTCGCCACGCGGGAGGGATCGACGCCGCGGCCGACGACGGCGCTCAGCACGTTCTCGACCACCGAGTGCGATTGGCCGACCACGCCGATGCGCCAGCCGTGCTCGTTCACCAGCCGTGCGATCACGTGGGAGCCGACGTAGGTCTTCCCGGTGCCGGGCGGACCCTGCACCGCGAGGGTCGCCCGGTCGAGTCCGAGCAGAGTGGTGACGACCGCGCCGATCACGTCGTCGCCCTGCACCGGAGCGACGGCTCCCGGCGGCACGCGGCGGAGGACGTCGAGCGCCGGGTCGGCCAGCATCGCGGGCAGCGCGTCGAGGACCTCGCCGCCCCACTCCGCGATCGCCTCGGGCTGGGGCGCGGCGCGCGGCGGCGGCGCGGGGGCGAGGGCGACCGGAGCGTCGTCGTGCGGATCCTCCCCCGCCTTCAGGCCCTCCTTGAGGAGCAGGACGATCCGCTCCCCGTCGTCGTCGACCGCGAGGATCTCGGAGCGCTCGGAGGCGCCGCGCAGACCGGGACCGGGCGAGGGCGCACCAGGGGGCGCCGGGGCCTCGTAGACCAGGTACGGCGACGAGCCGGTGCCGAGCCGACTGCCGGGAGCGAGCCGGCCGAGGATCCGCAGCTCGCGCGACTGCGTGCGGGCGCGCGGGAGCTTCGCCCAGTCGCGGACGACCTCGACCCGGTCGATCATCACGACGTCGCGGGTGTCCGCCCACTCGTCCAGCGGCTGCCGGAGGCGGTCGAAGTGCTCCTGCCAGAAGGTCTTGGCCTCGCGGCGGTGGTAGTCGATCGCCGCGCCGGCGAGGGCGAGCGCGGTCTGGTCGGCGGTGCGCTCCCGCGGCTCGATCCCCTCGACCTGCGCCAGCAGGGCGACCGCGACCGGGTGCGGCTCGCGGGGCACGGGGATCTCGACCTCGAGCAGCGGCGGCAGCTCCTCGCGCGGCGGAGCGAGCTCCAGGAGCCAGTCGCGCAGGCGGAGCGTGGAGCGGCAGTCGTAGGCGTTGTACTCGGCGACGAGGTCGAGCCCGCGCTGCCCCTCGACAGGATCGGCCCTCTGTGCGGCGCGCGCCTCCACGTACATCTCGATGCTGTCGGCGGCGTTCGTGACGCCGGACGCGTCCCGCTCCTCCTCGCCCATGTAGAGCGGCTCCAGCTTCTTGAGCGAGTAGCTGCGCGAGCCCACGCGGAGCGCCCGCCGCACCACCGGGTACAGGTCGACCAGGACGCCGTCGCGCAGGAGCGCGTCGACCTCCTCCTCGCCGACCCCGTGGCGGAGCGCGAGCGAGAGGAGGTGGCTCCGCTCGTAGGAGGCGTAGTGGTAGACGTGCATCCGGGGGTGCTCGGCCCGGCGCGCCCGCAGGAGCGCGAGGAAGTCGAGGAGCGCCCTGCGCTCGGCCGCGAGGTCGTGCGCCCAGAGCGCGGTGAAGCGCTCCTGGTCGTCGACCATGCCGAAGAGGTAGTCGAGGCCCCATTCGCGGTTGTCCTCGGTGTAGAGCGGATCGCCCTCGAAGTCGAAGAAGAGGTCGCCCGGGTCGGGCGCGGGCAGCCCGGCGAGCACGGAGGCGTCGATCACCTCGACGGCCGGCACCGGCGAGGACTCCGACCGCAGCTGCAGCCGCGCCTGGGCGCGCAGGCCCTCGAGCGTGCCCGCGCTCAGCCCGGGGACGGGGCCGTCGTGCTCGGCGAGGGCGTCGAGGGTGAGGACGCCGGCCGCCGTGAGCTTCGCCCGCTGGTCGAGCCGCATCCCGGCGACGAGGATCGGATCGCGGTGCGCCTGGACCTCGGGCGCGCAGACCGAGCAGCGTCCGCAGGAGGGGTAGCGCGGATCGCCCCACGCCAGCGGCTCGTCGGCGGCGAGGCGCTCGGCGAGCACGGCGCGGAGCCGGGCGCGCTGCACGCGCTGGACCGGGGCGACGACGGCCAGCTCGTGGCTGGTGACGGAGCCGTCGCCGAGCACGAGGTGCACCTGCTCCCCCACGCGGATGCCGCGGGCCTGCATCTGCTCGGCGTAGGCGGCGAGCTGCAGCAGCGCCGGGATCTTCGCGTGACGGGCGAGCTTGGTGTCGTAGACCTCGTAGGCGCCGTCGGCGGTGCGGAGGAGGAAGTCCGAGAAGCCCAGGAACTCGCCGTCGAAGAAGGTGGCCTGGTAGAGCACGTCGACCCCGGCGCGCATCGCCTCGACGGCCGCCTCGGCCGCCGCGGGGTAGCCGGCGGGCTCGGGGCGCTCGAACTCGAGCACCTCGTGCGTGCGCTTCAGCTCGGCGAGGAAGCGGTGCTCATGCTCGTCGCCGAGCACCGCGGTGCGCTCGAGCATCCCGTCCCTCTCGGCCTCGAGGCGCGGGGCGCGGCCCAGCAGGGCGTCGAACCGGCGGAGGACCGCCCACTCGCAGGCCGCCCAGTTCGACAGGTCGGTGGGGCTCGTGACCACGCGGCCGGACTCCAGGTACACGCGACTCCTTCCGCGACCACCGGGCGGCGATCGGCTCCAGGCTAGGGCGCCCCTCCGACACTCGTGCGGCTGCGGCCACCACCCGCACCGCTCCGGCTCCGCGTGGCAGGCTGGGCCGATGACCCGCGCGCGCTTCGAGATCATCCCGGCCGACGACATCGGCGAGCGCGCCGCGCGGGCGTTCCCGGACCCCTCCGCGGTGACGCTGACCGTGACGAGCCTGCCGAAGCACGGGACCGGGCGGACCGTGGACTGCGCGGTCGCGCTGGCCGGGCGCGGGTTCCGCGTGGTGCCCCACCTGGCGGCGCGGAACGTCGAGGGCCGCGCCGCACTCGAGCGGGTCCTCGAGCGGATGGGCGAGGCGGGGATCGACGAGGCGTTCGTGATCTCGGGCGACGCGTCCTCGGCGGCCGGCACATACTCCACGAGCCTCGAGCTCATCCGCGACGCCCGCGAGATCTCACCCGGGCTGGCCATGGACATCGCAGGCTATCCCGAGGGCCACCCGCACCTCTCCGACGAGAGCATCGAGCGGCACCTGCGCGAGCGCGCTCCGTTCATCCGCTCGATCGTCACGCAGATGTGCTTCGACGTCGACGCGGTGGTCCGCTACGCCGACCGGCTCCGCGAGACGGGGATCACGGCCGATCTGTGGGCGGGCGTGCCGGGGCCGGTCGAGCGCTCGCGGCTGCTGACGCTGGGCGCGCGGATCGGAGTGGGCTCCTCGCTCGGCTTCCTGAGGCGGAGCACCTCGGTGGCCGGCGGGCTCCTCCGCGGACGCCGCTTCGACCCGTCCGCGTTCGTCGCGCGCCTGGAAGCGGCGGCGGGCGACCGCCTCGCGGGCCTGCACGTCTACACCTTCAACGAGCTCGACTCCCTCGCCGCCTTCGGCTGATCGGCGAGCCTCCGCGCTCCTCGGGCGCCGATCCTCGGGGCCTCGAAGCCCTCGCAGGGAGCGCTATGCCGGTCAGGTGGTGCGGCGGATCCAGATCGGCGGGTGCGGGAGCTCGGCCTCGGTGCGCAGGCGGCCGGCGAGCGGAGCCCAGACCACGAGCGCCACGCCGATCCCGAGCAGCAGGCCGCCGACGGTGTCGCTCAGCCAGTGGGCGCCGAGGTAGGTGCGGCTCGCCATCATCGCCACGGTGTAGAGGAAGCCCGCGATCCAGACCCACAGCAGCGGGAACACCAGGGCCAGCACCATCGCCGTCGTCGCCGCGTTGGCGGTGTGGCCGGACGGGAAGGAGCCGTAGTCGCTGGTGACGAGCATGTCGGCCGGGCGGGCGCGTCCCACCAGCTCCTTGACGAGCTGGGTGGCGCCCACGCTGACCAGCGCGGCGATCGCGTAGTAGAGCGCGGCCCACCGCCTGCGGAACACCAGCAGCACGGCGACGATGCCGAGCGGGATGAGCGTCGTCCCGACGAGCCCCGCTCCGACCGTGTTCATGACGAGGGCCGGGATGTCCCAGACCGGCGAGCGGTGCTCGACGATCTCGTCCATCCACTCCACGTCGAAGCGGAAGGCCGAGGTGGGGCGGAAGGCGATCAGCACGGCGAGGAGCACCGTGAGCAGGATCGCGAGCGACGCGGAGATCAGCGGCCAGCGGTGGGAGACCCGGTGGGCCGCCTCCTTCGTCAGCAGCCGGGCGGCGACGTCGTCGGACGGCACCTGCTCGCGCATCCGCGCGCGCTGGACGGCGTCGGGGCGCGCGGTTCCGGGCTCGGTCGACAGGCGGTCGTCGCGATGATCCATTCGGACATGATGCCGTCACCCGGCGTTCCCCCGCTGGGGGTTGCGGGACGGCTCGGCCGACCGTTCGGAAGCCCGGCGTCCGTGCGCCGGGTTGGTGGCACGGTTCGACCGGCCGTGCGGATGCCCGGCCTTCCCCCGCGGGGGTCTCGCGGCGCGGCTCAGCCGGCCGCGCGGGCCAGGCGGGCGGCGCGGAGGGCGTCGAGCCGGGTCGGCTCGGAGGAGCGGACGAGGAGCCGCGCGGCGACGGCGCTCACGCGGGAGTCGTCCGAGGCGGAGGCCCGCTCGAGGGCGGCGGCCGCGTCGGGACCGGTGATCGAGCCGAGCGCCATCACGGCCGAGACCGCGAGCGCGGAGTCGTCGCTGCCGGCGGCCCCGTCCAGCGCGTCGACGGCAGGACGCGCGTCGTCGCCCAGGTAGCCGAGCGCGGCGGCGGCGTGACGCCGGACCGGCGCGGACCCCTCGCGGAGGGCCTGCTCCAGACCGGGGACGGCCGCGGCGCCGAAGGAGGCGAGGACGTCGGTGAGCACATTCTGCGCCTCCGCGTCGTCGTCGCCGAGCAGGCCGAGCAGGACCGGCAGCGCGCGCGCGTCGCCGAGGCGGCCCAGCGCGAAGCGGGCCTTCGCGGCGACGGCGGGCTCGGAGTCGGCGGCCAGCGGGGCGATGTCGTCGAGCGTCGCCGGGTCGAGGATCTTGCTGAGCACGTGCAGCGCCTGCGTGCGCACCCGGGGCTCGCGGCCGAGCGCCTCGCGGGCGACGGGGACGGCGGCGGAGCCGAGGCGGCCGAGCGACCAGGTGAGCACGTCGCGGACGAAGAAGTCCGGCTCCTCCCACAGGTGCGCCGCGAGGGGCTCGGCGGTGGCGGGCTCGGCGAGCTCGCCCAGGGTCATCGCCGCACGGAGGCGGACGTCGCGGTCGGGGTCGGAGAGCTCGGCGAGCAGGGCGGAGGAGTCGCGGGAGGACATGGGAGGGGACTGTAGCAGCGGCGCTCGGGAGCGGATCCAGCGAGGGCCCGAACACCCGGGAGGAGCTGCAGGAGCGGGGCGTGCCGGACCGCCGGGGCCCGGAGCCGAGCGCTCAGTCCTGCAGCGCCGGGACGCTCCTCGGCCGGACGATCAGCCAGAGCGCCAGGATCGACACGGTCGCCGTCGCCATCATCACCACGGCCATCGGCACGGCCGAGCCGGCGCCGAAGACCCCTGATATCGGCGACAGCAGTCCGGCGGTGCCGAAGTTGACCGCTCCGAGCAGCGACGCGGCCGTCCCCGCCTCCCGGCCGTGGTTGACCAGGCCGAGGACCTGCACGCACGGGAAGCTGAAGCCGCACGACGCGATGAAGAACCACAGCGGGACGAGCGTGCCCCAGAGCCCCAGCCCGAGCACGTCGAAGAGGGCGATCAGGCCGGCGGAGGTGAACAGCGTCAGCGTCGTGATCGCGAGGATCCACTGCGGCCCGATCCTCCGGCTGAGGTAGGAGGACGCCTGCACGCCGAGGACGACGCCGAGCGAGTTCACGGCGAAGAGCAGCCCGTACTGCTGCGCGTCGAATCCGTAGAGGCCCTGGAACAGGAACGAGGAGCTGGAGAGGTAGGTGAACAGGCCGGCGAAGGTCATGCCCCCGATCACCGCCACTCCGAGGAACACGCGGTCGCTGAGGACGGCCCGGTAGCGCTGCACGAGCGAGCGGTGCTCGCGCTCGTGTCGGGCGGCGCGGGGCCGGGTCTCGACGACGAGCAGGCCGACGGCCGCGACGACCAGCACGCCGTAGGCGGCGAGGAAGACGAAGATCCCGCGCGAGTCCATGATCAGCAGCAGCTGCGAGCCGATGACCGGCGCGAGCACGGGCGCGAGGCCCGACACCAGGGCGAGCCGGGACAGCATCCGCACCAGCGGGCGTCCGCCGAAGAGGTCGCGGACCATCGCCATCGCGACCACGCCGCCCGCCGCCGCGCCGGCTCCCATCAGGAAGCGGAAGACGCCGAGGGTGACGATCTCGGGGGCGAGCGCCGCGCCGACGCAGGCCAGCACGTGCAGAGAGGTGGCCAAGAGGATCGGCAGGCGCCGGCCGACCGCGTCGCTCCAGGGGCCCACGACCAGCTGGCCGAGTGCGGAGCCGAGGGTCGTGCCGGTGAGGGTCAGCTGGACCGCCGCCTCCGACACGTTCAGCTCGCTCTGCAGCGCGGGGAACGCCGGCAGGTAGAGGTCGATCGTGAACGGCCCGAGGGCGGTCAGCGAGCCGAGGACGATCACGTAGACGAGGCGCTGGCGGGCCGTCAGGGCGTCGCCCGGGTGGCGGTGCACCGGGAGGGAGGCGGTCGGAGTCGAGGCGGGAGTGGACACGGAGTGCCTTCCTGCGCAGGGCGCAGCGGGGTGGGAGGGAGGGGTGCGGCCGGTGTCGTCCTCGGCGCGGGAGCGGACCTCGTCGGCTCCACGCCGCTCGGTCGAATCAATTCGATCACGTGTCGGACAGGGGCGCCACCCCTCGGCCCGCCGTCGGGTCAGACCGGGTGGAGCGGAGTGCCGAGCGGGTCGGCGAGCAGGCGCTCGAAGGCGAGCTCGGCGGCGCCCAGCATGAGCAGATCGGCGCCGAGCTCGGTCCGCACGATGCGCACGGAGTCGAGTGCGACCCGGAAGGGGCCGCCGCGGCCCAGGCGCTCCTCCAGGAACCCCGGCGCGACTCCGATCAGCGCCCCGAGGAAGCCGCCCAGCACCACGAGCTGCGGGTTGAACACGTTGATCACGTTGCGCAGGGCGACCGCGAGGTGCCCGAGCTGGCGCTCGACCTCGGCGCGGACGGCCGGGTCCTCGGAGGCGGCGAGCGCCTCCTCCAGCCGCTCGCTCTCGTCGAGGCCGAGCACGGTGAGCAGCTCGGCGCGGCCGACCTCGGTCTCGAGGCAGCCGACGGCGCCGCAGTGGCAGTCGATGCCCGCGCTGTTGACGAGGGTGTGGCCGATCTCCCCCGCGTAGCCGTCGATGCCGTGCAGAGGCGCGCCGCCGACGATGACGCCGGCGCCCACTCCGCTCGCGCCGCCGTTGAGGTAGACGAGGTGCGAGACGTCGCGGCCGGCGCCGAGGACGCTCTCGGCGAGCGCACCGAGGTTGGCGTCGTTCGCCGAGAGGACGGGCAGTCCGGTCGCGTCCGCGAGCATGCGGGAGAAGGGCTCGTCGTCCCAGCCGAGGTGCGGGCCGACCCGGACGAGGCCGTCGGCGTCGCGGACGAGGCCGGGCACGGCGACACCGATGCCGACGGTCCGCGTCTCCTCGGGCAGCTCGGCGAGCAGCTCGGCGACCGCCTCGGCCGCCAGACGGGCGGCGGCCTCGGCGGTGGGGACGGAGGCGGAGCGGCGGATGCGGCGGCGGACGACGGCGTCGACCCCGACCACGGCGACCGTGACGGCGTCGATCTCGGGGTTCACGGCGAGCGCGACGACTCCGGGATCGGCCTCGACGACGGGGCTCGGCCGGCCGACCTGGTTCGGCGTGGCGGGCTCGCGCTCGCGCACGATGCCGAGCTCCACCAGCTCGCCGACCAGCGCCGCGATCGTGGAGCGGTTGAGGCCGGTCAGGCGGGTCAGCTGCGAGCGGGAGCGGGGGCCGCCGCGGTGCACGAGGCGGAGGATCGCCGAGAGGTTGTGCCGCCGGACGCGGTCGAGGTTGTTGCCGCGCGTCGCGTGGTCGGGCATCCGCGGTCTCCTCTGCTTGCGGGGGTCAGCCTAGCCGCGCGGATGGCGCCAGACCTGCTGGTCGAGGAGCCGCGCAGCGGCGTATCG
>NZ_PSVK01000037.1:0-10421 GCF_002931115.1 Rathayibacter sp. AY1E6
CCCCTCCCGACCCCGATCACCCCAGGAGTCCCCTCATGTCCGTCGTCCTCGTCGTCAACAGCGGATCGTCGTCGTTCAAGTACCAGCTCATCGAGATGACCACCGAGGAGACGCTCGCCAGCGGCCTCGTCGAGCGGATCGGCGAGGACACCGGCCGCACGAAGCACACCCGCGACGGGGAGTCGTTCGAGATCGAGGGGCCGATCCCCGACCACACCGCCGGCTTCGACGCGATGATCCGCGCGTTCGGCGAGCACGGCCCGAGCCTCGACGAGTTCCCTCCCGTCGCCGTGGGCCACCGCGTCGTGCACGGCGGCAAGCGCTTCTTCGAGCCCACCGTCGTCACCGACCTGGTCAAGATCAACATCGAGGACCTCGCCGACCTCGCCCCGCTGCACAACCCCGCCAACCTCGAGGGCATCGAGGCGGCGCAGAAGGCCTTCCCGGACGTTCCGCACGTCGCCGTCTTCGACACCGCCTTCCACCACACGATCCCGGCCGAGGCGTCGACCTACGCGCTGCCCGCCGAACTCGCCGAGAAGCACCGCGTCCGCCGCTACGGCTTCCACGGCACCTCGCACAAGTTCGTCTCGGAGGCCGCCGCCGCCTACCTCGGCCGCCGCCGCTCCGACCTGAAGACGATCGTCCTGCACCTGGGCAACGGAGCGTCCGCCTGCGCCGTCGACGGCGGCGTCTCCGTCGAGACCTCGATGGGCATGACCCCGCTCGAGGGCCTGGTGATGGGCACCCGCTCCGGCGACCTCGACCCGGCCGTCGTCTTCCACCTGGCCCGCAAGGCGGGCCTCTCGATCGACGAGCTCGACACCCTCCTCAACCGCCGAAGCGGCCTCCTCGGCCTCACGGGTCGCGGCGACATGCGCGACGTCCAGGAGGCGGCCGAGGCCGGCGACGAGCAGGCCCGCGCCGGGCTCGAGGTCTACTACCACCGCCTCCGCCACTACATCGGGGCCTTCTACGCCCAGCTGGGCCGCGTCGACGCAGTGGTGTTCACGGCGGGAGTCGGCGAGAACGTCGCCGCCGTCCGCGCCGGCGCCCTCCGCGGCCTCGAGGGCCTGGGCATCGAGCTCGACCCCGAGCGCAACACGTCCTCCGACCGCGGCGCCCGCCGCATCTCCACCGACGACTCCCGCGTCGCCGTCCTCGTCATCCCCACGAACGAGGAGCTGGAGATCGCCCGGCAGTCCTTGTCGGTCGTGTAGCGGCGGAGCCGCGACACGACTCGCGGCCGGCTTCCAGGGGTGGCGGCTCCCGTGGAGCGGGTCCTGTCGGGCTGCCCTGAATCGCTCGCACGCGATTCCGGGTCGCGGCCCTCTTCCGAATACTCGGGCCCTGCTGCTGGTCGAGTAGCCGCGGGACGCGGCGTATCGAGTCCCACCGAGCGCGAGGGAGGAGATCTCGATGCGGCCGCTGTGCGGGCTGCTCCATCGGCAGGAGCCGGCTGAGGAGCCCCGGCTCAGGGCAGCAGGCGCGCGTCGCCCGCGTAGAGGTTGAAGCCGGAGCCGCGGCTGAAGCCGATCAGGGTGAGGCCGGAGTCGCGAGCCAGGTCCACCGCCAGCGACGACGGGGCACCGACCGCGGCGAGCAGGGGGATGCCGGCCATCACGGCCTTCTGCACCAGCTCGAACGAGGCGCGCCCCGATACCTGCAGCAGCGTCCCCCGCAACGGCAGCCGCCCCTCCCGGAGCCCCCAGCCGACCACCTTGTCCACGGCGTTGTGCCGCCCGACGTCCTCCCGGAGCACCAGCAGCGAGCCGTCCGCGTCGAACAGCCCGGCCGCGTGGACGCCGCCCGTCCGCTCGAACACCGCCTGCGCCTCGCGGAGCCGATCGGGGAGAGAGACCAGCAGCTCCCGCTCGACCCGCAGGTCGTCCTCCGCGACGCTCCACGCCGAGTCGGTGGCGACCGCTTCGAGCGACGCGAGCCCGCACACTCCGCACGAGCTGGTCGTGTACACCGACCGCTCGCGCTCGAGCAGCACGGCCTCCCGCCCGCCGCGGACGCTCGCGTCGACCACGTTGTACGTGTTCTCTCCCGGCTCGGAGCCGCTCGCGCAGTAGCGCATCGCCGCGAGCTGCTCCGACTCGGTGAGCACCCCCTCGGACACCAGGAATCCCGCGACCAGGTCGAAGTCGTCGCCGGGTGTGCGCATGGTCACGCTGAAGCGCCGTCCGCCGACGCGGATCTCGAGCGGCTCCTCGACGGCCAGGACGTCCTCGCGGCGTCGGGGCGGATCGCCGGCGCGGACGGCGGTCAGGCGGGTGCGGGCGACACTGCGGCTCATGGGTCTCCTCAGGCGGTGGAGGTCATCCTCCCACCGGGAACCGGGAGCGATGCCGGGGTGCGGACGTACGATGCAGGAATGGTCGATGACGCCGAGCCCCGCGAGAGTCCGATCGACGAGAGCCGCCTCTCCGTCCGGTCGCCGAAGAGACGCGCCGTCGGGATCCCCGGCGTCGCCCACGCCCTCGAGATCTCGCTCAAGCAGATGGGTCCGGTGCGCAGCGCCGAGACGCTCCTGCGGGTGAACCAGAAGGCCGGATTCGACTGCCCGGGCTGCGCCTGGCCGGAGGGCGACAAGCGCCACGTCGCCGAGTTCTGCGAGAACGGAGCGAAGGCGGTCGCCGAGGAGGCCACGCTCCGCACCGTCACATCGGCCTTCTTCGCCGCGCACCCCGTCGCGGAGCTGGAGGAGTGGGACGACTTCGCGCTCGGCCAGCAGGGCCGGCTCACGGAGCCGATGCTGCTCGAGGAGGGCGCGACGCACTACCGGCCCGTGGGCTGGGACGAGGCGCTCGACCTCGTGGCGGAGGAGCTGCGCGCCTGCGCGAGCCCTGACGAGGCGATCTTCTACACGTCCGGCCGGACCTCGAACGAGTCGGCCTTCGTCTACCAGCTGATGGTCCGCGGCTTCGGTACGAACAACCTGCCCGACTGCTCGAACATGTGCCACGAGTCCAGCGGATCCGCCCTCACCGAGACGATCGGGATCGGCAAGGGCTCGGTGAGCCTGCGCGACGTGGAGCGGGCTCCGCTGATCATCGTCGCCGGCCAGAACCCCGGAACGAACCACCCGCGGATGCTGACCGCGCTGGAGCGCGCCAAGCGCGCCGGCGGCACCATCGTGGCCGTGAATCCGCTGCCGGAGGCGGGGCTGCTCCGCTTCCAGAACCCGCAGACCGTCCGCGGCACCCTGGGCGACGGCACGGCCCTCGCCGACCACTTCCTCCAGGTCCGGCTGGGCGGCGACCAGGCCCTGTTCCAGGGTCTGGGCAAGGCGCTGCTCGAGGCGGAGGAGGCGCGCGGCGACGTCTTCGACCACGCCTTCATCCGCGAGAGCACCGGCGGCCTCGCCGAGTACCTCCACGGGCTGCGGGAGGTCCAGTGGGACGAGATCGAGCGGGCGAGCGGGATCGACGAGACGCGCATCCGCACCGTCGCCGAGCTGATCGCGGCGTCCGAGGGCACCGTCGTCTGCTGGGCGATGGGCCTCACGCAGCACGCGCACTCGGTCGCGACGCTCAAGGACGTCGTCAACGTGCTCCTGCTCACCGGCAACATCGGCAAGCCCGGCGCGGGCGTCTGCCCGGTGCGCGGCCACTCGAACGTGCAGGGCGACCGCACGATGGGCATCTTCGAGCGGATGCCGGACTCCTTCCACGACGCGCTCGACCGCGAGTTCTCCTTCTCCTCCCCGCGCGTGCACGGGACGGACACGGTCGCCGCGATCCGGGCGATGCGCGACGGGAAGGCCCGCGTGTTCATGGGGCTCGGCGGCAACTTCGCCCGCGCGACGCCCGACAGCGGAGTGACGGAGGCGGCGATGCGCTCGCTCGCCCTCACCGTGCACGTCTCGACCAAGCTCAACCGCTCGCACGTGGTCACCGGCCGGCGCGCGCTGATCCTGCCCACCCTCGGCCGCACCGACTCCGACGTGCAGCGCTCGGGCGAGCAGCGGGTCACGGTCGAGGACTCGATGAGCGCCGTGCACGCCTCCCGAGGCCGCCTGCGCCCGCCGAGCCCGGGCCTGCGCTCGGAGGTGGCGATCCTCACGGGGATCGCGGAGCGGCTGCTCGAGGGCCGCGAGAACGTCCCGCGGGTCGACTGGGCGGGACTGCGCGACGACTACCGCCGCATCCGCTCGCACATCGCCAACGTCGTCCCCGGCTTCGACGGCTTCGAGGCCCGGATCGACGTGCCCGGCGGCTTCGTCCTCCCGCACCCGCCGCGCGACTCGCGCCGCTTCGACACCCCCTCCGGTCTGGCCCGCTTCACCGCGAATCCGCTCGAGTACCCGCGGGTTCCGGAGGGCAGGCTGCTGCTGCAGACGCTGCGCTCGCACGACCAGTTCAACACCACGATCTACGGCAAGGACGACCGCTACCGCGGGATCCACGACGGCCGCCGGGTGGTGTTCGTCCACGCCGACGACGTCGCCGAGCTGGGCTTCGCGGACGGCGCGATGGTCGACCTGGTCTCGGAGTGGCCCGACGGCGTCGAGCGGCGGGCGGAGGCGTTCCGCGTCGTGGCGTACGACACGCCCCGCGGCTGCGCGGCCGCCTACTACCCCGAGACGAACGTCCTCGTACCGCTGGACTCGACCGCGAAGATCAGCAACACGCCGACCTCGAAGTCGGTCGTGATCCGCCTCGAACCGTCCGCGTAGGCCTCACCAGGGCAGCGGCAGCAGGCGCACCGAGTCGCCCGCTGCCGCTCCCGGTGCGGGCACGACGGCCACGGCCTCCGAGGCGGCGAGACCGGTGAGCATGTGCGAGCGGATGCCGGCGGATGCCCGCCAGCCGTCCTCGCCGGAGGAGACGGGCACGAGCACCGTGGTCCCCGCGCGCCCGAGCGGCTCGGCGAGGACGCCCCGGCCGAGGGGCCGGGCAGCGGCGCCGGACGCCGCGTCGAGGGCCGGCGGCAGGAAGGATACCGCCGCGAGCAGGGCGGCGAGCGGGTTGCCCGGCAGCGCGATCACCAGCGTCCCTCCCGGCAGCAGCGCAGCCATGGTCGGGTGGCCGGGGCGCATTCCGACGCCGTCGACGAGGACGCGCGCGCCCACCGCATCGAGGGCGCGACGGACCGCGTCCACCCGGGAGCGCCCGGTCCCGCCCGTCGTGAGGAGGATCGGCGCCGTGCCCGCCAGCAGCGTCCGTGCGATCGCCTCCTCGTCGTCGCCGCGGCGCACGACCTCTCCCACGGCTCCGCCCGAGAGCTCGACCAGCGCGGGCAGCAGCGGCGTGAACGCGTCGCGCACCCGTCCGGCGGGCGGCATCCCCTCGGTGTCGACCTCGTCCCCCGTGAGGAGCAGGTCGACCGCGGCGGTCGGGCGGACGTCGAGCGCGTCGATCCCGGCGACCGCGAGCAGGGCGAGGTGCGCGGGAGTGAGGCGGGTCCGGGCATCGACCAGCACGGCTCCGCGGGCGGCCTCGTCGCCCGCGCGCCGGACGTGGCGGCCGGGCGGGAGGGGCGCCCGCGCCGTGAGCAGGTCGTCGCGGACCGCGCCCTGCTCGGACGGCAGCACGGCGTCGCTCCAGTCGGGCACGGCGGCTCCGGTGACGATCGGCGCGGCGGTGCCGTCCTCGAGCGGCCAGGGCCCGGGTCCGCGCACGGCCCAGCCGTCCATGGCCGAGGAGTCGTAGTGGGGGAGCGGCCGGGCGGCGGTGACGGCGCGGTCGAGGACGGCTCCGCGGGCGTCGAGGAGGGGGACTGTCGAGACGCCGGAGCGCGCCACCGCTTCGCCGACGATCCGCCTGGCCTCGTCCCAGTCGGTCGCCTCGTGCCCGTGTGCGCTCATCCCGTCCATTCTCCCGGGGCTCGGGGCGGGCCCTGGGCAGGACCCGCCCCGTCGGTCATCCCAGGTAGCCGTTCGGGTTCAGCACGAACTTCTTCGCGGCGCCCTTGTCGAAGTCGGCGTAGCCGCGGGGAGCGTCGTCCAGGCTGATCGCGGTGGCCTGGACCGCGTCGGCGATGTGGACCCGGTCGTGCAGGATCGCCATCATCAGCTGCCGGTTGTACTTCATGACCGGGCACTGGCCCGTGGTGAAGGACAGCGACTTCGCCCAGCCGAGCCCGAGGCGGATCGACAGCGAGCCCTCTTGGGCCGCCTCGTCGACTCCGCCCGGGTCGCCTGTGACGTAGAGGCCCGGGATGCCGAGGGCGCCGCCCGCCGCGGTGATCGACATCAGCGAGTTCAGCACCGTCGCCGGCGCCTCCTTCCCCGAGTCGGCGCCGTTGCCGTGCGCCTCGAAGCCGACGGCGTCCACTCCGCAGTCGACCTCGGGCACGCCGAGGATCTGCTCGATCTGGCCGGCCGGATCGCCCTTCGAGACGTCGACCGTCTCGCAGCCGAAGGAGCGCGCCTGCGCCAGACGCTCCTCGTTGAGGTCCGCGACGATCACGACGGCCGCTCCGAGCAGCTGCGCTCCGACCGCCGCGGCGAGTCCGACCGGTCCCGCTCCTGCGACGTAGACCGTGGAGCCGACGCCGACCCCGGCGGTCACCGCGCCGTGGAAGCCCGTCGGGAAGATGTCCGAGAGCATCGTCAGATCGAGGATCTTCTCGAGCGCCTGATCGCGGTCCGGGAACACCAGGAGGTTCCAGTCGGCGTAGGGGACCATCACGTACTCGGCCTGCCCGCCGACCCAGCCGCCCATGTCGACGTAGCCGTACGCGCTGCCCGGGCGGTCCGGATTCACGTTGAGGCAGATGCCGGTCTTGCGCTCCTTGCAGTTGCGGCAGCGGCCGCAGGCGATGTTGAACGGCACGGACACGATGTCGCCGACCTTGACGAACTCGACGTCGGGGCCGACCTCCACGACCTCGCCGGTGATCTCGTGGCCGAGCACGAGGTCCGACGGAGCGGTGGTGCGGCCGCGGACCATGTGCTGGTCCGAGCCGCAGATGTTGGTGGAGACGGTGCGGAGGATGGCGCCGTGCGGCAGCTTCCGCCCGATGTTCGCCGGATTGACGCCGGGTCCGTCCTTCAGCTCGAAGGTGGGGTAGTCGATGTCGATGACCTCGACGACTCCGGGGGACTTGTAGGCGACGGCTCTGTTGCCTGACATGCGGGGCTCCTTCAGATGGACGACCGCGGCGCAGTCGGCCGCGGGAGTCCTGCGCCGCTCTCGGTCCGAGCCGCGGCGCCGGGACTCGGGGGAACCGTACGGCGTCGACCTGGTGCCGGATCGAGGCCGGTGGAGTAGCGTCTCAGGAGGCGTGCGGACGCTCGTCCACCGCCCGGTGCGAGGCCGCGAGCGCCGCGTCGAGCGCGTCCCGTCCGCCCCCGGCCAGGCCCGCCGCGTAGCCCGCGAGGAACGTGGTCAGCGGAGCCGCCGGCCGGACCACTCCGTGCGCTGCGCGACCGGCGAGGGCGAGCAGGGCGTCCGGGTCCACCGGGACCTCGCCGAGGCCGAGCGCGGAGCACAGCTCGGCCCACCAGCCGGCGAGCACCTCCTCGGTGGGGCGGGCGCCGTCGGAGGCGGAGGGGCGGGGGCCGGTCGTGTCGTCCATCCGCTCAGTCTGCGCCGCGCGGGACCGGCAGGTCGATCCCGTGCCGGTGCGCGTCGGCGGGCGCGTCGACGTCGTCGGTCGTCCCTCCGGGCACCGTCACGAGCCGCGGGGGAAGGACCCGGAGGAGGGCGCGCACCGAGGCGCCGTCGGGATCGCCGAGCGCGGTGAGCGCTTCGACGAGGGCCGCTCGCCGGTGCACGCCGAGGAGCTGCTGGGCTCGGCCGCTCGCGTCGACGGCCAGGAGGGAGGCCTCGACGGCGCTCGATGCGACCTCGAGCAGCGTGTGCACGGCGGGAGCGGGGGCGACGAGATCGGCGGCGAGAACGACGACCCAGTCCGGAGCGCCCGGGCGGTCGAGCAGGGGCAGCGCGGCGGCCAGGCCCGCGACCGGGCCGCCGAACGGCGGATCCTCCTGGACGAGCTCGGCGCCGTCGACGGCCTGTGCGAGCGACGACGGTCCGGCCACGACCCTCCGCTCGGCTCCGCGCACGGCTGCGAGGGCGGTGCCGAGGAGCGTCGACTCGCGGTGCCGGAGGAGCGGCTTGACCGCGCCGCCGAGGCGGGAAGCGCGTCCGCCGGCGAGCACGACCGCGTCGAAGCGGGGGAGCGGAGGCGGCGGGAGCACGGGACCGAGGCTACGCGCGCTCGGAGGTCCGCCGTCCCGGCTGCGGTGTCGGAGGTCGCGGCTACTCTTGTCGGGTGGTAGCAGCCCTGTATCGCCGGTACCGGCCCGAGACGTTCGCCGAGATGATCGGCCAGTCCCAGGTGACGGATCCGCTCATGACGGCGCTCCGCACCAACCGCGTCAACCACGCCTACCTCTTCAGCGGCCCCCGCGGCTGCGGCAAGACCACCTCGGCGCGCATCCTCGCCCGCTGCCTCAACTGCGCGACGGGCCCGACCGACACCCCCTGCGGCGTCTGCGACAGCTGCGTCGAGCTCAGCCGCGAGGGCCAGGGCTCGCTCGACGTGGTCGAGATCGACGCGGCGAGCCACAACGGAGTCGACGACGCGCGCGATCTGCGCGAGCGCGCCATCTTCGCCCCGGCGCGCGACCGCTTCAAGATCTTCATCCTCGACGAGGCGCACATGGTCACGCCGCAGGGCTTCAATGCGCTGCTCAAGATCGTGGAGGAGCCGCCGGAGCACGTGAAGTTCATCTTCGCGACCACGGAGCCGGACAAGGTCATCGGCACGATCCGCTCGCGCACGCACCACTACCCGTTCCGGCTCGTCCCGCCGGCGCAGATGCTCGACTACACGCAGGAGCTCTGCGAGCGCGAGGGCGTGCACGTGGCGGCCGGCGTGCTGCCGCTCGTGGTCCGCGCGGGCGGCGGGTCCGTCCGCGACACGCTCTCCCTGCTCGACCAGCTGATGGCCGGCTCCGAGGCCGAGACCGTCGAGTACGAGCGGGCCGTCGCCCTCCTCGGCTACACCCACGGCGCCCTGCTCGACGAGGTGGTCGACGCGCTCGCCGAGCACGACTCCGCCGAGGCGTTCGGAGCGGTCGACCGCGTCATCCAGACGGGGCAGGACCCGCGCCGCTTCGTCGAGGACCTGCTCGAGAAGCTCCGCGACCTGATCGTCGTCGCGGCGACCGGGGGAGCGGCCTCGGCCGTGCTCCGCGGCGTCTCGCAGGACGAGCTCGACCGCATGGCCGGCCAGTCGCGCGCGCTCGGCCTGGCCGAGCTCTCGCGCATCGCCGACGTGGTCAACGAGGCCCTCACCGAGATGACCGGTGCGACCTCGCCGCGCCTGCACCTCGAGCTGATGATCGCCCGCACCCTGGTGCACGGCACCGGCGCCGGCATCGCGCCCGCTGCGGCCCAGGAGGAGCGCCCGCGGCACGTGGCCGCGCCGCGCGAGTCCGCGGCGCCCGCCCCGCGGTCGTCCGAGGCGTCGCGCGCGTCCGAGCCGTCCCGTGCGCCCGAGCCCCACCACGCCTCGCACGCCGCCGCTCCCGGCTCGGTGCCCGAGTCCATCGCGGCCGCTCCGCGCACCGAGGCGCCGGTGACGGCGTCCGCACCGGTCGCTGCGCCGCCGGTGACGGCGCCCGACGAGACGGCGGCCGCCCCGGAGGCGGACGAGTCCGCGCCGGCCGAGTCAGGACGCCCCCGCGCGACGACCGCCGCGGCGGCTCGTCCGGAGCCGGTCGAGCAGGAGCCGTCGGATCAGGCCGCTGCGTCCACTGAGGCGGCCGCCGCCTCCGCGGCCGCCGCCTCCGCACCCGCTGCGGCCGCGGGCGACGCACCCGCCGACGGCGCGGTCACCCTCCAGCGGATGAAGGACACCTGGCCCGAGATCCTCGAGGTCGTGCAGAAGGCGAAGATGACCGCCTGGCTGGTGGCCTACACCGCCCAGGTGCGCGCCCTCAAGGACGACGTGCTGACCCTCTCGTTCCCGAGCCAGAACGACGTCGAGTCGTTCAAGATGCCGGGAACCGCGGGGCAGCCCGGAGTCAGCGAGTACCTGCGTCAGGCGATCCAGCAGGTCCTCGGCCTGCGGGTGAAGTACATCGCCCGCGTCGAGCCTCGCGCAGCCGCCCCGGAGGCCGAACGCGCCGCCGTCGAGGCGACCGCCGCGCCCGCTCCGGCTGCGCCGATCCCGGCCGCGACCGGCTCCGACGGCTGGGCCACGGTGGCGATCCCCGCCGATCCGACCCCTGCGGCCGAGGCGGCTGCTCCCTCCGCTCCGGTGGAGGCCCCCGCCGCGGCCGCCGAGCCGGTGCGCGCCGCCCCCCTCGCCGCCGCTGAAGCCGCTCCCGCCGGCGACGAGCCCCCGTTCGACGAGGAGCCGCCGGAGGAGGACATGCCGCCGGTCGAGCCGCCGATGCCCGATTCCTGGGCGACCGTCGCACCTCCCGGCGAGCCCGCCGCCGCGCCCGACCCCGC
>NZ_PSVK01000038.1:0-6190 GCF_002931115.1 Rathayibacter sp. AY1E6
GGGGGGGACCGTCAGTACCTGGCTCGGCGACGGCGGGCGGAGGAGGATGGGCGGCATGGAGGAGTTCGCCACGGTGCTGCGCTCGTGGCGCGACCGCATCCGTCCCGCCGACGTCGGCCTGCCCGCGGGCTCGGGCCGCCGCGCCACGGGCCTGCGCCGCGAGGAGCTGGCGGCGCTCTCGGGAGTGAGCGTCGACTACCTGGTGCGGCTCGAGCAGGGACGCGCGCCGAACCCGTCGCCGTCGATGCTCCGCTCGCTCGCGGTCGCGCTCCGGCTCACGGACAGCGAGCGCGACCACCTCTACCGGGTCGCCGGTGCCGCCGTCCCCTCGCCGGGCGTCGTGCCGCAGCACGTGAGCCCGGGCGTGCTGCGGATCGTCGACCGCCTGGGCGACGTGCCGCTCGCGGTGTTCACGGCGGCCCACGACATCCTGCTGTGGAACCCGCTCTGGGCCGCCCTCAACGGCGACCCCTCGGTGTACACCGGGCTGGAGCGGAACCTCGTCTGGCGGCACTTCACCTCCGGCCACGCCGGCACCGAGTTCGACGCGCAGCACGAGGAGGACTTCGCGAGCGACCTCGCGGCCGACCTGCGCGCGGCGACCGGGCGCTACCCGCGCGATCCGGCGCTCGCCGCCCTCGTCGCCCGGCTGCGCGAGGAGTCGCCCGAGTTCGAGCGGCGCTGGGCGGAGGCGCGCATCGCCGAGCACCGCGCGAGCCGGAAGACGGTGACGCGGACGCCCGTCGGACCGATCACGATCGACTGCGACGTGCTCACGGCTCCGGGCACCGACCTGCGGATCGTCGTCTACACGGTGGCGCCGGGCAGCGAGGACGAGGCGCGGCTCGACCTGCTGCGGGTGACGGGGCTGCAGGCGCTGAGCACGGCGCCGGCGTGAAGCGGGCAGGCGCGGCTGGGGCGCGCACAGCGGAGCGGGGCGCTGGCTGAACCGGGCTGAGCTGAGTCGAGCGGGCCGGGCTGAGCCGAGCCGCCGGGCGGGGTAGGCCGGGCTCGTCCCACGACGGGCGGGACTCGGCGCGGCCGACGGCGCAACCTGCCGATGCGGGCGAGCGGTGGCGAGTGACGGCCGAGGTGCACGGCGAGGCGCGTCTGCGGGGACATCCGCACCCCCGGACCCCCGCCTCCCTGCTCAGGACGCGCAGTACGCGGTGATGAACGCGTAGAGCTCGCCCTTCTGCTCGGGGGTCGCGGCGACGACGACGGTGCCCTGCCGGCCCGCGGTCTCGACGGTGACCGGCAGGCGCGTGCCGACCTTGTCCTCGGCGAGCGCGTGGGTGTCGCAGCGGGTGGGGACGGCGTCCAGGACCACGGAGTCGAGGGTTCCGGCGGGCACGGAGCGGTCGAGGGTCCAGGCGTCGGCGGCGTCGGGCGGCTGCAGGAGGATCGTGGCGTCGACGCTGCGGAGCACGATCGGGGCGCCGCGGACGTCGGCGGTGATCGTGAGGCGCGCCGGCTCGTGCGCGGCGCCTCCGGACGTGTCGATCCGCAGGGCGAGGTCGGCGTCGACGGTGCGGGCGAAGCAGCCGGACCGGGCGAGAGCGTCGACGAACGAGAACGGGTCGTCGGCGGGGTACGCGTGCTCGCCGTGGCCGTCGATGGCGAGGACGACCTCGAGCGCAGCGGGCGCCTCCGCGGCCGGGCAGGCGGGCTCGGGCACGTCGACGCGGAGGTCTCGCGAGGTCCCGTCGGGGACGCCCGTGCCGCCGGTCCAGGTGAGCGGGACGGCGAGGCGCGGGTCCACGAGGCGGGCCGCGGTGACCTCGATCGGGGCGCCGCTGCCGTTGTGGACCTCGAAGGCCATGGTGCCGCCGGCGATGTCGGAGCGGTTCTGCTGGACGGAGACGGTGACCCCAGGAGCCGGGGCGGACGGGGCGGAGGAGCGGGCCGGGTCGGGGGCGGCCTGAGCCGGGGTGGCGGTGGTCGCAGCCGCGGTGGTCGCAGCCGCGGTGGTCGCAGCCGCGGTGGCCGCAGCGGTGCCGCTCGGGGCGCCTGTCGCGCCTGCCGGCGCGCAGGCCGCGAGGGCGGGCAGGAGGAGCAGCGCGGCGGCGAGGGCGCGGAGGCGTCGCATCGTGCCTCCCTCCGCTCGCCGTCAGTCTGGCGCCCCGGACCCCTCTCCGCGAGCGGGCGCTTCGCCTCCCCAGCTCGATCGATGCGTCACGAACGGTCGCCACGGCGGCCGGATGACGACCGTTCGTGACGCATCGCCGGAGCGACAGGGGTGAGGACGGCGGACGCGCACCCATTCGGGTGTGCGTCCGCTCCGAAGAGAGGCGGGGACTTCAGGAGGAGACAGATGGCACGCGGCAGATGGCACGTCGGCACGATCGTCGCGCGAGTGCGCGCATCCGCAGCGATCGGGGCCTCCGGGCTCGACGCGGTGGAGCGGGCGGAGCGCCGGGCCGAGGTCCTGCGCATCGCCGGAGGAGTCGACTCCGGCCGTCTGGGCGACGACCAGGCGATCGCGGCGTTCGGCCGGATCGTCGACGGCCTGCAGCGCGACCTGCCCGGCTCGGCGCTCGGCGCCTAGCCCGCGAGGCCGGCGTCCCAGCACCCGCCCGGAGCGGACACCCGCCGAGCCGACATCCCGAGTCTCCGCGCGGCGCTGAGACCCGCCGGGCGAGCGTGCCGACGGCACACTGGGCGCCGAGACCCGGCACCCCGAGCGCCCGCGCGCCGCAGAGCCCCGCTACCCCAGCGTCCCGAGCGCGATCCGCGGCAGCAGCCGCTGGATCGCGACGGCCGCCGCGCCGCGCGCCCACTCCACCAGCCCGCCGTCGTCGACGAGCAGCGCCAGGGGCGGAGCGTCCGGGTCGCGCGTGGCCGCGATCGCGGCGTCCACCACCGCGGCCTGCTCCGTGTAGAGGGCGACGCCCTCCCCGGCCAGGATCACCGTGCCGGACATCGAGAGGTTGCCGATCGCGGCGATCATCGTCCCGAGCGCGCGGGCGGAGTCGGCGAGGATGCGCTCGGCACCGGGGTCGCCCGCGCGAGCGGCGGCGAAGCCCTCGGCCAGGGTCAGCTCGCGGCCGGTGGCGACGAAGAGCTGGCGGAGGAGCGAGGGCAGGCTGAGCATCGCGGTCGAGCAGCCGCGGTGGCCGGCCTCGCAGACGGGCCCGGTGGGATCCAGCGGGTAGTGGCCGCCCAGGCCGAGCCCCGCCTCCGGGGGCGCGACCACCCGGTCGTGCACCACCAGTCCGTAGCCGACGCCCGCGCCGACCGTGAGCACCGCGAAGTGCGGGATGCCGCGGCCGCGCCCGAACCAGTGCTCGGCTCCCGTGAGCGCGACCACGTCGTTCTCGAGGGCGACCGGCAGCCCGAGGGCGGCCGAGAGCGGAGCGGCGAGGTCGACGTCGCGCCAGCCGAGGAACGGCGCGCGGCTCACCCGGCCGTCGGCGGCGATGCTCCCGCCGAGCGTCACGCCCAGGCCTGCGAAGGCGGAGGGGCCGCCGAGCTCGTCGACGACCGAGACGATCGCGGCGATCACGTCGGCGGGCTCCGTGCCCGGCAGCGGGCGGACCAGCTCCCGCTCGGTCCGCGCGCGCAGGTCGGTGCGGACGGCGAGGACCTCGGTGCCGGTGATCTTCACGCCCGCGAAGCTCAGCGCGTCGGCGCGGATGTCGAGCGGTCGGGCGGGGCGGCCGACTCCGGTGCTCTGCTCGGGGCCCTCGACGACCAGGCCGCCGTCGAGGAACGGGCGCGCGAGCCGGGTCAGGCTGGCGGGCGAGAGGCCGAGGCGGCGGCCGAGCTCGGCCCGCGAGACGGGACCGTGGATCAGGACCTCGCGCGCCAGGAGCTCGGAGGAGCTCCCGGAGGCGTCCTCGGCGACGATGGTGTCGGTCACGGGGCTCCTTCTTTCCGGCCTGGTAGAAAGCTACCGGTAGCGCGCCGCCCCAGGAACAGATCCGGCCACTCGCGCCGCTCTTGACACCCCTATTACTTCTGCTCTAGAAATAAGCCATGCACCGCAGCATCGCCCCCACGAACGACTCCGTGACCCTCTCCGGCCGGGAATCGCGCCTCTTCCACTTGCAGGACGGGGGCACCAGCGTCGTCGTCGACGCCCGCCTCGTCACCTTCCCCACTATCGTGCACTGGGGCGCCGCGCTCGGAGATCTTTCCGCCGCCGAACTATCCGCCCTGGCAGACGCCGCCCTCCCCCAGCGCGTCTCGGGCGGGCTCGACGCCTTCGCGCCGTTCGGGCTCGTCGCCGTCGAGGCCGACGGCTGGCAGCACGCCCCCACCTTCGAGGGCACCCACGAGCGCGCGGCCGCGTCGGAGCGGTTCGAGGTCGAGAGCATCGAGGCGCTCGCCTCCGCCCTCCGGACCGTCGCCACCGGCGCGGGCGTGCGCCTGACCGTGGACCTCGAGGTCGACGCGGCCGGCCTGCTCACCCAGCGCGCCCGGGTCGAGAACCTCGACGCCCGCCCGTTCCGCCTCGAGCGCTTCGAGCTCGGCTTCCCGCTCCCCGCGACCGCGCGCGAGATCCTCGACACCACCGGGCACCACCTCCGCGAGCGCCACCCGCAGCGCCGCCCGCTGACCATCGGCGAGCACACCCGCCGCACCCGCCGCGGACGCCCCGGCGCCGACGCGACCCTCCTCCTCGCCGCGGGCACGCCCGGCTTCGGCTGGGAGCGCGGGCTCGTGCACGGCGTCCACCTCGGCTGGAGCGGCGACAGCTCGCTCCGCGCCGAGCGCACCGTCGAGGGCGTCTCGCTCCTCGCGGCCGGCGAGCTGCTGCGGCCCGCCGAGATCGAGCTCGCGCAGGGCGAGAGCTACGAGACGCCGGTCGCCTACGGCTCCTGGGGGGACGGGCTCAGCGCTCTGCAGGCCCGGTTCCACGCGTCGCTCCGCGCCCGCCCGCAGCACCCCGTCGCTCCGCGGCCCGTCACCCTCAACACCTGGGAGGCCGTCTACTTCGACCACGAGCTCGCTCGCCTCACCGCCCTCGCCGAGCGGGCCGCGCGGATCGGGGTCGAGCGCTTCGTGCTCGACGACGGCTGGTTCCTCGGCCGCCGCGACGACACCGCGGCGCTCGGCGACTGGACCGTCGACCCTTCGGTCTGGCCGGAGGGCCTCACTCCGCTGACGGACGTCGTCACCGGCCTGGGCATGCAGTTCGGCCTCTGGGTGGAGCCCGAGATGATCAGCCCCGACTCCGACCTGGCCCGCGCGCACCCGGAGTGGATCCTCGGCCCGGCCGGCCACCTCCCGGCCTCGGGGCGGCAGCAGCAGGTCCTCGACCTCTCGCAGCGCGGCGCGTTCGAGCACGTGCTCGACGCCCTCGACGCGCTGCTGATCGAGTACCCGATCGCGTACCTCAAGTGGGACCACAACCGCGACGTCATCGAGGCGGTCTCGCCCGCCACCGGCCGCTCCGCCGTCCACGAGAACGTCCTCGCGCTCTACCGCCTGCTCGACGAGCTGCGGTCCCGGCATCCCGGCGTCGAGATCGAGTCGTGCGCCTCCGGGGGCGCCCGCGTCGACCTCGGGATCCTCGCCCGCACCGACCGCATCTGGACGAGCGACTGCATCGACCCGCTCGAGCGGCAGACCATCCAGCCCTTCACCCAGCTGGTGGTGCCGCCCGAGCTGATGGGGCAGCACATCGGAGGGCCGCGGTCGCACTCGACGCAGCGCACCCACTCGCTCGCCTTCCGCGCCGGCACCGCGCTGCCCGGCCACCTCGGCATCGAGTGGGACGTCTCGGATCTCGCCCCCGCCGTCGAGGAGGAGCTGACCGCCTGGGTCGCCTTCCACCGCGAGCACCGGGCGCTGCTGCACACCGGGACGGTCGTGCGCGCCGACCTCGCCGACGACGCCGCCTCGCTCTCCGGAGTCGTCGCCGCCGACCGCTCCGCCGCCCTCTTCACCTTCGCCCAGCTCCGCACCGGCGAGACCTACCCGCCCGGCCGGATCACGCTCCCGGGCCTGGACCCGGAGCGCACCTACTCCGTGGCGCTCGCCCCGGTCACGTCGCCGCTCGGCGGCCCCGGGCAGTCGCCGCTCGGCTGGGCCGAGCGCGGGACCGCGCTCCGCGGCCGCGTGCTGGGCACCGTCGGGCTCCAGGCCCCCGTCCTCGATCCGGAGCAGCTCGTCGTGCGGAGCTGGGCGAAGGTGAAGAGGGCGGCGGAGCGGTCGGCGGCGACGACTCCGGAGAGCGAGGCGG
>NZ_PSVK01000039.1:0-6119 GCF_002931115.1 Rathayibacter sp. AY1E6
GCCCCGACCCCACCGGCCCCGGCTCCGCCGGACGCTCCGCTCCCGCCGCCTCAGGCCGTGAGTCCGCCGAACAGAAGTGACACCGTCATCGCGATGACGACCGAGTCGAAGGCGAACGCGATGACGACGTTCGCGCGCACCAGGCGCCAGCCCTCTCTCGAGCGGATCTCGGCCGAGACCGTGGCCGCCGTCGTGGACAGCAGGAGCGCGAGGGTCGCATAGTCGCTGAGGTGCGGCGCCTCCTCGAAGGCGAAGCGCACCTGCGACCGCCGGGCGACCGCGACTCGAGGCGCAGGCAGGCCTGCGCGAACGAGAAGACCATCAGCACCCACGAGCTCGCGACGGCGAGCAGGGCGGCGGCGAGGGAGAGGGGCTCGCTGCGGAACTCCGTCCTCTGCGCGATCGCCACCGTGACCACGATCGCCGGCACCGCCGCCGACAGCGTCGTGCCGGTCGCCCCGGTCGCCCCCAGCATCCGCGAGAGGAGGCGCCGCTCGCCGCGCGCCTCCTCCTCGGCGGTGCTCCGCAACGCCTGCTCGTCGAGGCGCGAGAAGGAGGCGGCGCTCCGCAGCGCCTGCTCGTCGAGGCGCGAGTACGAGGCGGCGCTCCAGCCCACGGAGAGGGCGGTGGAGAGCGGCCGGCCGAGCAGGTACACCGGAACGAGGGTCGCCGTCGTATCGACGGCCCCGTCGCCCGGAGCGGGTGTCCCCCTCGCCAGGACGAGCAGCACCACCACGATCGTGACCAGGAGGCTCACGCTCACCCGGAACAGATCGGAGCGGGATCGTCTGCGCGCGGTCATCGCCGCCCTCCCCGTCAGGGGCCCGGAGCGCGCCCCGAACAAAATCCACGCCGTTCCGTCCTGCCGCGTCCCGTGCGTTACCAGGCCATTCGTTGCAACCAACAACAAATCCCCCGCGCACCCGGCAGAATGGATCCATGACCTCACGGAGCAACTGGGCGGGCACCTACGAGTACCGCGCCGCCGCCATCATCGAGCCGGAGTCCGTCGAGGAGGTGCAGCGCCTCGTCCGCGAGAACGAGCGCGTCCGCGCCCTCGGCAGCCGCCACTCCTTCAACTCCCTGCCCGACACCCCCGGCGCACTGCTGCACCTGGGGCGCCTGGCCTCCGACCCCGTGATCGACGCCGAGGCGAGCACCGTCACCGTCGGCGGCGCCACCCGCTACGGCGTCGTCGCCGCGCACCTGCACAGCAACGGCTACGCCCTGCACAACATGGGCTCGCTCCCGCACATCTCGGTCGCCGGCGCCATCGCGACCGGCACCCACGGCTCGGGCGACCGCAACGCGAACCTCTCCTCCGCCGTCTCGGCCCTCGAGCTCGTCACCGCCGACGGCTCGCTGCGCACGATCCGCCGCGGGGAGCCGGGCTTCGAGGGCGTCGTCGTCGGCCTCGGCGCCTTCGGCATCGTCACCCGCGTGACCCTCGACATCCAGCCGACCTTCGACGTCCGCCAGGACGCGTTCGTCGACCTGCCCTGGGAGCGCGTGCTCGACGACTTCGACGCGATCACCTCCTCCGCCTACAGCGTCAGCCTCATGACCCACTGGTCCTCGCCGACGGTGGAGCAGCTGTGGCTGAAGACCAAGGTGGCGGCGGGATCCGTCGCCGACGTCGACGCGACGCACCTGGGCGCGGTCGCCGCCTCCGCGAGCCTCTTCGCCGTCTCGGAGGGTGTCGACTCCAACCTGAACCCGTTCGGCGGCTCCGTCGGACCGTGGTCCGAGCGCCTGCCGCACTTCCGCCTCGACCGCGAGCCGAGCGCGGGCGACGAGATCCAGAGCGAGTACATGGTGCCGCGCGCGAACGTCCGCGAGGCGGTCGTGGCGCTGCGCGCGATCGGCGAGCGGATCGACGACGTCCTGCTCATCACGGAGCTGCGGACCATGGCGGGCGACGACCAGTGGCTCTCCCCCGCCGGAGGCCGCGACAGCGTCGGCGTGCACTTCACCTTCAAGAAGGACCGCGCCGGCGTCGACGCCGTGCTCCCCGCCGTCGAGGGCGCGCTGCTGCCGCTCGGCGCCCGGCCGCACTGGGGCAAGCACTTCCTCGCCGGAGCCGACGAGATCGCGCCGCTCTACCCGCACCTCGAGGAGTGGCGCACCCTCCGCTCCGAGTGGGACCCCTCGGGCCGCTTCGCGAGCGACTTCCTCCGCGACCGCCTGCTCGGCTGAGCGGCACCCGCCCCGCGGGACCAGGCAGGTTCCGCGGGACGGGGCTCACAGGACGCAGCACAGGACGGGGCTCACAGGACGCAGCTCGCGGGACGCGGCCCACAGGACGCAGCTCGCGGGACGCGGCTCTCGGAACGCCGCTCAGAACAGGCGGGCCGCGTCGGCGGGCTCGACGAGGTCGCGCACCAGCGCCGGGATCCGCTTCCGGAACGGGAAGAACCCCCGCGACGCCGACGGCCACGCCGCACCGTCCCAGCGGCGGCGCACGGTGACGAGCGCGACCCCCTCGTCGGCGAGAGCCGAGCGGAGCGCCTCCACCCGCTCACCGACGGGCCCGACCGGAGCGTACGGAACGACCACGGTGTCGATCCGCTCGGACACCGCCCAGTCGACGACCGTCGCGGCACGCGCGTCCGCCAGCACCCTCGCCGGCCGACCGCTGGAGTCGGAGGTGCGCTCGGCGGCGTCGGCGAGCGCCGCGGCGGTGAAGGCGGCGACCGCGTCGGAGACTCCGGACGGCGAGCGCCCGCCCGCGTCCCCGGCGACGGCGCACGCCACGAGGCGCTCGGCCAGATCCGGCTGCTCGGCGAGCAGGCTCTCCGCCTCGAGGTCCTCCTCGTGCAGCAGGAGGCCGGGGCGGGCGCCGAAGGTCCCCACGACGTCGTCCTGCTCGAGCGGTGCCCGCGGCGGGAAGGGCTCCTCGGTGAGCGCGGGGGCCGTGGTGGCGAGGCCGCTCGGCGAGAAGCGCCCCTCCGTGTAGCGCGCGATGTTGGACGCGGAGGCGAGGTAGGTCTTGCCCGGAGTCTGCAGGCCGGCGACCCATCGCCACGACAGGGTGTTGGACGCGGCGTCGCCGTCGAGCAGGTGCCGGTAGAAGAAGTCGGCGCCGAGCTGCCAGGGCAGTCCGAGGGTGAAGATCCAGATGCTCGCGAACCACATGCGGGTGTGGTTGTGGAGGTACCCGGTCTCGACGAGCTCGCTCACCCACGCGTCCATCGCGTCGATGCCGCTGCGTCCACCGATCGCGTCGAGGTACCCGGGCGGAGGATCGCCCGCGGAGGAGTCCGCCACCTCGCGGCGGTAGCGGCGCCAGACATCCGGGTTCTGCTCGAGCCAGCCCTTCCAGTACGTGCGCCAGAACACCTCCTGGACGAACTTCTCCGCGGCGGTCAGACGGTGCCGCGCGAGGACCGCGGCGACGACCTCCCGCTCGGTGACGAGGCGGTGGCGGAGGTAGGGCGAGAGTCCGGAGACGTTGTCCCGGGACGGTCCGAGGTCGTGGTTGCGGTCGCGGGCGTAGGCGGAGCCCGCGCGGGCGACGAAGTCGTCGAGCGCCTCGAGACCGGCGGCTCTGGTCGGGATGAACATCGCCCCATCATCGGCGTCGGCCCGGTGAGAACACCGGCAGCGGCCTCCCGAGTGCGCTCCGGGGACGGAGGCGCCCGCCGAGCGCTCGTCAACGGGGTGACCGGCGCCTCCGACCCGACGTAGCGTCGGAGGACGAGAGGGAGGCCGCCATGCCCCGCGAGGAACAGATCCCGTCCACCATCGAGCGCTCCGACGAGCACGCGCAGAAGCTCTGGTCGGCCGCGCACGACTCGGCCGTCGACAGCTACGGCGACGGTGAGCGCGCCCACCGCACGGCCTTCGCCGCGCTGAAGCACGAGTACGAGAAGGTCGGCGACCATTGGGAGCGCAAGGCCGAGAGCGGCCCCTCCGACTCCCGCGCCGAGGGCCACGGCCGCTCCCCCGGGGGCGAGACGGCGGGCGGAGTGGACGCGAACGCGACCAAGGCGCACCTGATGGACCTCGCCAAGCGCCTGGACGTCTCCGGCCGCTCGCGCATGACGAAGGCCGAGCTCGTCGAGGCCCTGCAGAAGGAGAGCACCCGCCGGACGCGTGACGCGCGGTGAGGATGGGGGCGGGGCCGGGGACAGCCGCCCCGCCGAACCCCCGCCCCGGCCCGCTCAGTCCAGCGCGTCCCGGACGGCCGCCATGCCCAGCTCCAGCTCGGCGAAGGTGGTCGACAGCGGCGAGAGGCCGATCCGGATGCCGTCGGGTCGGCGGAAGTCCGGCACGATCCCCTCCGCCTGCAGCCGCGGGACCAGGCCGGCGAACGACTCGTGCGCGATCGTCACGTGCGAGCCGCGCCGGGCGGGGTCGAGCGGAGTCGCCACCCGCACCCCGCGCGGCACCAGCCACGCGTCGGCCAGCTCCAGCGCGTACGCCGTCATCGCCTCCGACTTCGCGCGCACCGCGGGCATGCCCACCGAGGCGATCAGCGCGATCATGTCCTGCATCGCGAGCATCCCCGTGATCGGCGGAGTCCCGCTGAGGAAGCGCCGCATCCCCTCGGCCGGACGGTAGCCGGGTCCCATCTCGAACATGTCGGCGACGCCCATCCAGCCCTGCACCGGCTGCGCGAGCGAGCCCTCGTGCCGGGAGGCGACGTACGCCCACGCGGGCGCCCCCGGGCCTCCGTTCAAGTACTTGTAGGAGCAGCCGACCGCGAGGTCCGCGCCCCACTCGTCGAGCTCGAGCGGCACCGAGCCGACGGAGTGGGAGGCGTCCCAGAGCACGAGCGCGCCGGCCTCGTGCGCCTGGGCGGTGATCGCCGCGGCGTCGGCGAGGAACCCCGAGCGGTACGCGACGTGGCTGAGCAGCACCAGCGCCGTCCGCTCGCCGAGCACCGGGGCGAGGTCGTCGGGGCCGACGCCGCTCCCGGGGTCGGAGTCGATCCAGCGGAGCGTGCTGCCGGTCTCGGCCGCGATGCCCTCCAGCACGTACCGGTCGGTGGGGAAGTTGTCGGTGTCCACGACGATCTCGTCGCGCCCCTGCTCCGCCTGGCGGGCGATCGCCGCGCGGGTGAGCTTGTAGAGCAGGACGGTCGTGGAGTCGGCGACGACCGTCTGCCCGGCCGCGGCTCCCAGCACCGCGGAGCCGAGGGCGTCGCCGACCTCGAGCGGCATGTCGAGCCAGCCCTCCTCCCAGCCGCGGATGAGGCGGCCGCCCCACTCCTCCTCCGCGAACCGCGCGAGCCGGGCGACGCTCGCGCGCAGCGGCCGGCCGAGCGAGTTGCCGTCGAGGTAGGAGCGGACCTCGGGGGTGCGGACGAACAGCTCGGGGCAGTGCGCGAGCGGGTCCTGGGCGTCGAGCGGATGCATGCCCTCACCCTAGGTCGCGGGCGCCGGGCGCGACGCGTGCCGCCGGGGCCCCGGATCCGTGCCGCCGGGGTCCCTGACGGGTGCTGCCGGGGCCCCTGACGCCGCTCGGACGCCGCCCACCGTCCAGAAGTCGTCGCACTCGGCCGCGACTGCGACGACTCCCGAGCACTCGCGAGCCCTCACCCGGAGCCCCTCCCCCCCCACTGTCCAGAACTTGTCGCACTCGGCGTCGACTGCGACAACTCTTGAGCACTCGCAAGCGCTCACCCCGGAGCCTCCCCCACTGTCCAGAACTTGTCGCACTCGGCCTCGACTGCGACAACTCCTGAGCACTCGCGAGCCCTCACCCGGAGCCCCTCCCCCCCACTGTCCAGAAGTCGTCGCACTCGGCGTCGACTGCGACAACTCCTGAGCACTCGCGGACCCGCGCACTCGAGCCGGTCGCCACTCCTCCGAAGTCGCCGTACTCGCGCTCCAGTACGGCCGCTTCCGCATGGTCGTGGAGCCGCCGGGCCCGTCCCAGCGGTCGTCGCCGAGTGCGCAGGAGTCGTCGCACTCGAGCTCGGGTGCGACGACTCCTGGACAGTCGCGGGAGCCGGAGGAGAACGGAGCAGGAGCCGGAGGAGAACGGAGGAGGAGCCGGAGGAGAACGGACCTCGAGTCGGCGAGCGCCCCCCCGGACCCGCGAGCACGGCCGCGCACCTGGGAAGTCAACGGGCGGACGCCGCGCCCCGCCCCGCCTAGCCTCCGAGGACGGCC
>NZ_PSVK01000004.1:0-286901 GCF_002931115.1 Rathayibacter sp. AY1E6
GCGGGCTCGCGGGCACCGTGATGCGCTTCGTCCCGCCGCTGGCCGGCCTCGCGCTCGGCCCCACCACCTTCGACGGCGACGCGTACGCGGCGAATCGGGGCTCACGAAATCGATGTCTTCCGTCGGGGGCAGGGGACGAGCGGGCCTCCAGGGAGAGGCATCGCTCGGCTCCGTGAGCGCAGCCTGTGCGAACATCACGAATTCATAAAGGATAACCACGACCGGCGGGATCCGGCCAGAGGCCGCCGCGCACAGGCGCGATCGGGGCACGACGCGCGGCGAGCCCCGGCGGGATCCTGCGCCGATCCGCCTCTCGGCGCACGGAATCCTTGCCGGCCCGGCCTGGGAGAGCGGTTACACCTCGTCCGCGCGCAGGCGGCGCAGCAGATCCTCCAGCTCGGCGAAGAGAGGATCCGGTGCCGCGATGAGCAGGCCGGAGCCGAAGGGTGCGCCGTCGAGTCCCGCGACCCGCGCACCCGCCTCCTCGGCGATGAGGGCGCCCGCAGCGAGGTCCCACGGGTTCAGGCCCCGCTCGTAGTACGCGTTCAGCTGCCCGGTGGCCACCGAGCACAGGTCGAGCGCCGCCGAGCCGATGCGGCGGATGTCGCGGACCGAGCCCAGGAGCTCCTGCACCACGGCGCCCTGGCGCATCCGGCGGCCCGCGTCGTAGCCGAAGCCGGTGCCCACCAGCGCGAGCGAGAGGGAGGAGGGAGCCGAGACCTGCAGCGCGACCCCGTCCCGCTCGGCTCCCCCGCCTCGGCTGGCCGTGGTCACCTCGCCCGTCGCTCCGTTCACGACCGCGCCGGCGAGCGCGGTCCAGGTCGCGGGATCCGGCTCCCCCTCCACCACAGCGATGCTGACCGCGTAGGAGGGGATGCCGTAGAGGTAGTTGACGGTCCCGTCGATCGGATCGACGACCCAGGTCAGCCCGCTCGTGCCGCCCCCCGACCCCGACTCCTCGCCGAGGAAGCCGTCGTCCGGACGCGCCTCGGCCAGGCGCCGGCGGATCAGCTCCTCGACCTCCCGGTCCGCGGCCGTCACCACGTCCTCCGGGGACGACTTCGACGCGGCGATCTCGACACCGTCCTGCCGCCGCTGGCGGGCGAGGTGCGCCGCCTCGACGGCGATCGAGCGGGCGATGGCGAGGAGGGGGGCGTTGTCGCTCATGGCCCCAGCCTAGGGATCGGGCCCATCATGGGGGGATGAGCACCCCTATCGCCCTCACGGGAGCCACCGGAGCCGTGGGCGGTCGCGTCGCGCGCGAGCTCGCCGACGCCGGTCACGCCCTCCGCCTGCTGGTCCGCGACCCGTCCCGCGCGCCCGAGCTCCCCGGGGCCGAGGTGGTGCGCTCCTCCTTCGCCGACGCGGGCGACTCGCTCGAGGGCGTGCGCCTCCTCCTGATGGTCTCCGCCTCCGAGAACGAGGAGCGCCGCGCCGAGCACCTCGCGTTCGTCGGTACAGCCGCCGCCGCGGGTGTCGAGCACGTCGTCTACACCTCCTTCGCCGGAGCCGCACCCGATGCGGTCTTCACCCTCGCCCGAGACCACGCGGCCACCGAGGACGCGATCCGCCGCTCCGGCATGGGCTGGACGTTCCTCCGCGACAACCTCTACCTCGACTTCCTGCCCGCGATGCTCGGCGACGACGGCGCGATCCGCGGACCCGCGGGATCGGGCCGTGCCGCCGTCGTCGCGCGCGAGGACGTGGCACGCTCGGCCGCGGCGGTCCTCCGCTCCCCCTCCGAGCACCGCGGAGCCGCCTACGAGCTGACCGGGCCCGAGGCCCTCACCCTCGACGAGGTCGCGGCGACCCTGACGGCGGCGGGCCGCCCCGCCGTGTACGTCGACGAGACCCTCGAGGAGGCGTACGCGTCACGCAGCCGCTGGAACGCACCGGACTGGCAGCTGGACGCCTGGGTCAGCACCTACTCCGCGATCGCCGCCGGACAGCTGGAGCACGTCTCGTCCGACGTCGCGCGGCTGACCGGACGGCCGCCGCTCTCCCTCGCGGGGTTCCTGGAGCAGGAGGCGCGGGGCTGAGGCGACGGCGCGGGCCGGGCCGATGGCGCGCGAGGTGCGACGGGACGAAGAGGCCGGGTCCGGCGATCCGCCGGACCGGTGCTCCCCCGGAAAGGCACTCCCCCGGAAAGGCGCTCCGCCGGAAGGGCGATCCCCCGACATGCGGAACGCCCCGCGCATCTCGTGATGCCGGGGCGTCTGCCGGGTGTTCCTGCTCGGTGGCGAGTGAGGGATTCGAACCCCCGAAGGCTACGCCGTCTGATTTACAGTCAGATCCCTTTGGCCGCTAGGGTAACTCGCCGTGGCGCACCCGACCGCGTGTTCACAACCGGAGGCGCTCAGCAAGGATACCCACGCGACCGGCGGATCGGAAATCGGTGCCGCGCGGCCTCAGTCCGCCTCCGCCGCGTAGCGGGACGCCGCCTCCGCGACCTTCCCCGCGTAGCTCCCGGCCGGGTTGTAGGCCGCGATCGCCGCCCGCCATCCCGACTCGGTCGAGAGGTCGCCGCCGGCGTCGCAGAGGTACCGGGCGGCGGTCACCGCCTGCTGGTCCACGTTCTGCGGATCCCATCCGCTCGACGCCCACGCCATCCACGTCGCCGGGATGATCTGCAGCGGACCCATCGCCCGGTCGACCTCGGCGTCGCCGTCCAGAGCCCCGCCGTCGTTGTCGGGGACCCGGTCGAAGCGCGTTCCGTCCAGGCGCGGACCGTAGATCGGCTCCGTCGGCCGCCCGTCCTCGCCCAGCTCGCCGCCGTCGATCGTGCCGTGCCTGCTCTCGACGTAGCCGATGCCGGCCAGGGTCGCCCAGTCCAACCGGCAGTCGGGGTCGACCGACGCCGTGAGGAGGGCCGTGCCCGCGTAGGCGGTGAGCGCACGCAGCGGGATGCCGCTCCCCTCGGACGCCGAGCCCAGCCACGCCTCGTCGGCGAGCAGTCGCACCGGCGTCGCCGCGGCCTGCTCGGGATCCTCCAGCATGACGGGGTCGGCCGCGACGGGAGCGGTCGCCGCGGGAGGGACGGTGGACAGGCCCTCCTCGACCGTCAGCGCGGGCGGCCGCTGGCCGCAGCCGGCCAGGAGGAGGCCGGCGAGCGGGACGAGGACGAGAACGGGGAGGCGGCGCACCCCTCAGAGGTACCAGCCGCGCCTGGGGCCGGGCTCCGCCACGCCTGAAAGCTAAACTCGGAGCCATGGCAGATTCAACGTTCGACGTCGTCAGCAAGATCGACAAGATGGAGGCGGACAACGCCCTGAACCAGGCCCACAAGGAGGTCGAGCAGCGCTACGACTTCAAGAACGTCGGCGCCTCGATCGCCTGGAGCGGCGAGAAGATCCTGATCAAGGCCAACACCGAGGAGCGGGCGAACGCCATCCTCGACGTCTTCCAGTCGAAGCTGATCAAGCGCGGCATCAGCCTCAAGAGCCTCGACGCGGGCGAGCCCTTCGCGTCCGGCAAGGAGTACCGGATCGAGGCCACCCTCAAGGAGGGCATCGACCAGGAGCACGCGAAGAAGATCAACAAGCTCATCCGCGACGAGGCGCCGAAGTCGGTCAAGTCGCAGATCCAGGGCGACGAGCTCCGCGTCTCCTCGAAGAGCCGCGACGACCTCCAGGCGACCATGGCGCTCCTGCGCGGGGCCGACCTCGAGCTCGACCTCCAGTTCGTCAACTTCCGCTGAGGAATGACGCACACGGGAGCACGCGCGTGACCACCGGAATCGACGAGCCCGACCGGCGGGGCCGCACCGGACTCGACAGGGACGGGCTCGACCTCGTCGGGAACCCCGACGTGGTCGTGAAGGAGGTCACCCTCCTCTCGAGCGACTGGTACGTCCTCCGCACCACCCGCTTCGACTACCGGCACCGCGACGGCAGCTGGACCAGCGAGCAGCGCGAGACGTACGACCGGGGGAACGGCGCGGCGGTCCTGCTCTACGACGCCGACGCGCGCACCGTCGTCCTGATCCGGCAGTTCCGCTACCCCGCGTACGTGAACGGCGACCTCGACGGGATGCTCCTCGAAGTGCCCGCCGGTCTCCTGGACGAGGACGGGCCCGAGGAGGGCGCCCGCCGCGAGGCGTCCGAGGAGACCGGACTCGAGGTCGGCCGGCTCGAGCACGTGTTCGACGCGTTCATGAGCCCCGGCTCGGTCACCGAGAAGCTGCACTTCTACGCCGGGCGCTACCGCGCGGGCACCCGCAGCGGAGCATTCGCGGGACTCGCCGACGAGGGCGAGGACATCGAGGTCCTCGAGCTCTCGTTCGACGAGGCGCTGACCCAGATCGGCGTGCAGATCGTCGACGCGAAGACGATCATGCTCCTGCAGTGGGCGGCCCTGTCCGGCCCGTTCTCGCGCTGACGCGCGAGCGTCGCGGCTGCGGACGCGTCAGCGCGCGTACTCGGCGAGGGCGCGGCCGGTCAGCGTGTCCGCCGCCGCGAGCCCGACCGGAGTCCCCTCGAAGACGATCGTCCCTCCGTCGTGCCCGGCTCCGGGCCCCACGTCGATGATCCAGTCCGCGTGCGCCATCAGGGCGCGGTGGTGCTCGATCACCACGACCGAGTTCCCGGAGTCGACCAGCCGGTCGAGCAGTCCGAGCAGCGTGTCGACGTCCGCGAGGTGCAGGCCCGTGGTCGGCTCGTCGAGCAGGTAGACGGATCCGGACGAGGCCATGTTGATCGCGAGCTTGAGGCGCTGGCGCTCGCCCCCGGACAGCGTGTTCAACGGCTGTCCGAGCGTGAGGTAGCCGAGACCGACGTCGACGAGACGGGCGAGCACCGTGTGCGCCGGTCCGCTCGCGAAGAACTCCGCGGCGTCGACGATCGGCATCGAGAGCACCTCGTGGATGTTCCTCCCGCGGAGGCGGTACTCGAGCACCTCAGCGGTGAACCGCTTGCCGTCGCACTCCTCGCAGACCGACGAGACCGTCGCGGCGGGGCCCAGCTCGGTGAAGATCATCCCGGCCCCCTTGCAGACGGGGCAGGCGCCTGCCGAGTTCGCGCTGAAGAGCGCCGGTCGCACACCGTTCGCCTTCGCGAAGGCCGCCCGGATCGCGTCGAGGACCCCGGTGTAGGTCGCCGGATTGCTGCGCCGCGACCCGCGGATCGGCGACTGGTCGGCCACCACCACGCCGGGCCGACCCGCGAGCGAGCCGTGCAGGAGCGACGACTTGCCCGAACCGGCGACTCCGGTGACGACGGTCAGCACACCCAGCGGGACGTCCACGTCGACGCCGCGGAGGTTGTGCGTGGAGGCCCCGCGGATCTCCACCGCCCCGGTCGGACGGCGCACGGCCTCCTTCAGCGGGACGCGGTGACCGAGATGACGGCCCGTCAGGGTGTCCGACGTGCGCAGCTGCGCCACCGTCCCCTCGAACCGCAGCTCGCCGCCGTGCGCGCCGGCCCTCGGACCGAGGTCGACCACGTGATCGGCGATCTCGATGATCTCCGGCTTGTGCTCGACCACCAGGACGGTGTTGCCCTTGTCCCGCAGGCGGCGCAGCAGCTCGATCATCCGCGAGACGTCGTGCGGATGCAGACCCGCCGTCGGCTCGTCGAAGACGTACGTGACGTCCGTGAGGCTCGACCCCAGATGCCGCACCATCTTGACCCGCTGCGCCTCACCGCCCGAGAGGGTGCCCGACTCCCGATCGAGCGACAGGTAGCCGAGGCCGACCTGGACGAGGGCGTCGAGCGTCCCGAGGAGGGTCTCGACGATAGGAGCGACGGACGGCGCCTGCAGCCCGCGGAGCCACGCGGCGAGGTCGGTCGCCTGCAGCGCGGCGCACTCGGCGATGTTCCGGCCCCCGATGCGCGACTCCAGTGCCGCGCGGGTGAGCCGGCCGCCTCCGCACTCGGGACAGGCGGCGAAGGTGGCCACCCGCTCGGCGAAGGCGCGGATGTGCGGCTGCGCCGCCTCCTTCGCCAGGTAGAGGCGGGTGACCTTCACCAGGAGGCCCTCGTAGGTCATCGTCATCCCGGCGATGGCCATCTTCGTGGCCGGACGGTGGAGGAACGCGTCCATCTGCTCGGGCGTGAAATCGGCGATCGGCACATCGGCCGGATAGAGGCCCGACTCGGCGAGGCCCTTCCAGTACCAGCCGCCGACGACGAAGTTGGGGATCGCGTCGAGAGCGCCGCCCTCGAGCGACTTCGAGCGGTCGATCAGCGCGTCGAGGTCGATGCTCGACACCCGGCCCGTCCCCTCGCACCGCGGGCACATCCCCTCCGGCAGGTTGAAGGAGAACGCACCGCTCGTGCCCGCGTGCGGATCGCCGATCCGGCTGAAGAGGATCCGCAGCATCGTGTACGCGTCGGTCGCCGTGCCGACCGTGGACCGGCCGTTCGACCCCATCCGCTCCTGATCGACGACGATCGTGGCCGACAGTCCGTCGAGCGACTCGACGTCCGGGCGAGCCGGCGACCCCATGAACTGCTGCACGAAGGCGGAGTAGGTCTCGTTGATGAGGCGCTGGGACTCGGCCGCGATGGTGCCGAAGACCAGCGACGACTTGCCGGAGCCCGAGACCCCGGTGAACACGGTGATCCTCCGCTTCAGGATGTCGACGTCGATCCCCCGGAGGTTGTTCTGGCGCGCACCGCGCACCCGGATGACGTCGTGGGGCGCGGCCGTGCTCATGCTGTCTCCGTCCAGAGCGGTGCCCGAATCCTAGAGGAGGCGCAAGGCGTCCACGCCGGAACGACGAACGGCCCTCCGGACTGCACCGGAGGGCCGTTCGGAGACCACGCGTCAGAGCGCGGCCGGCTCCGCCCGCGAGATCGCGATCATGTCCTCGCGGGGAACCACTTTCACCCGCGCACGGCCCTCGGGCTCGCCGAGCGCCATCTCGTGCTCGTCCAGCCGGTGCCAGCCGTCGAGATCCGTGTAGGCGATCTCCCGCTCCTCGAGCAGGGCGACCACGGCCGCCTCCTCGGGGTGCTCGGGCGTCCACCAGGACGCCTGGTCGTTGAGCACGTGCGCGACGGTCTCCATGGCGTCGGACTTGGTGTGCCCGATGAGGCCCACCGGTCCGCGCTTGATCCAGCCGGTCGCGTAGACGCCGTGGACCTGCTGGTCCTCGTCGTCCAGGACCTGGCCCTCGCGGTTCGGGATCACGCCGCGCATCTCGTCGAACGGGAGGCCGTCGAGCGGCGAGCCGAAGTAGCCGACCGCGCGGTACACGGCCTGCACCGGGACCTCGCGGATCTCACCCGTGCCGCGCACTCCGCCCTCGCCGTCCGGCTCGGTGCGCTCGTACCGGATCGCGCCGACCCGACCGGATCCGTCGTCCACGAACTCGAGCGGCTTCGCCCAGAAGTGCAGGTGGAGACGACGCGAGGCGCTCCCGACCTCACGGGTGCGCCACTGGTTGAGCACCCGGTTGATGACCATGACCTGCTTGTTGGTCGCGATGGCGGCCTCCGAAGCGGGATCGAGGTCGAAGTCCTCGTCGGCGACGATCATGTCGACGTCGCGCAGCTCGCCCAGCTCGCGCAGCTCCAGCGGCGTGAACTTCACCTGAGCGGGACCGCGGCGCCCGAAGACGTGCACGTCGGTGACAGGAGACGCCTTCAGCCCCTCGTAGACGTTCGGCGGGACCTCGGTGGGCAGGAGGTCCTCGGCGTGCTTCGCCAGCATCCGCGAGACGTCGAGCGCGACGTTGCCGTTGCCGATGACAGCGACGGAGGACGCCTCCAGCGGCCAGGTGCGCGACACATCGGGGTGGCCGTCGAACCAGCTGACGAAGTCGGCCGCACCATAGGAGCCCTGGAGCTCGACACCCGGGACGTCGAGCGGAGCGTCGCGGACGGCGCCGGTCGCGAAGATCACGGCGTGGTAGTGCCGCTTGAGATCCTCGAGCGTGATGTCGGTCCCGAAGTGCACGTTGCCGAAGATGCGGATGTCACCCCGGTCGAGCACCTCCCGCAGCGCGGTGATGATCCCCTTGATGCGCGGGTGATCGGGCGCCACGCCGTAGCGGACCAGGCCGTAGGGCGCGGGCAGGTGCTCGAACAGATCGATCGAGACGTCGTACTTCTTCTCGGCCTTGATCATGAGGTCGGCGGCGTAGATGCCCGCGGGACCCGCGCCGACGATGGCCAGCCTGAGCTTGGTCATTGCGTTCCTCCTGCCGGGGCGCCGCAGCGCACAACCGGTCTCATTCCTGCGGCGCAGGGCGCGCCGCGACGATCGGGGTCAGCCGTTGCGCTCGACGACGGTGTCGGCGAAGCGCGTCAGCGCCTTGCGGACGGAGCCGTCGGGCAGCGGAGCGAGGGCGGCGACGGCCTCGTCGGCCCACCGGTGGGCCTCGGCGAGGGTCTGCGCGGTGACGTCGTGATCGCGCAGCTGAGCGATGGCGTCCGAGATGTCGGCGCTCTGCTCCTCCGTGTGCGCGATGGCGTCGTTCGAGCGGCTCACGTAGCTCTCGATGCGGGCGAGGAGAGCCGCGGCCTCCCTATCGGAGGAGGCGCGCTCGCGCAGGCGCAGGATCGGCAGCGTCGACACGCCGGCGCGGATGTCCGTGCCGGGGTTCTTGCCGGTCTCCTCCGGCTGGGGAGAGAGGTCGATGACGTCGTCGACGATCTGGAAGGCGACGCCGATCTTCTCGCCGAAGACGCGCATGGCCTCCTCGTACTCCTCCGGAGCCTCCGAGAACGCGACTCCCGTGCGGCCCGCCGCGGCGATCAGGGACCCGGTCTTGTCGGCCAGGACGGACAGGTAGTGCTCGACCGGGTCCTCGCCGTCGGTCGGGCCGACCGTCTCGTGCAGCTGCCCGAGGACGAGCCGCTCGAACGTGTCGGCCTGGAGCCGGATCGCCTTGTCTCCGAGCTCGACCATCAGCTGGTTCGCGCGGGCGAAGAGCAGATCGCCCGTCAGGATGGCCACGTTGTTGCCCCACACGGTCTGCGCCGACGGGACGCCGCGGCGCTTCTCCGCCTCGTCCATGACGTCGTCGTGGTAGAGCGATGCGAGATGCGTGATCTCGATCGCCTGCGCACCGAGCAGGACCTGCGGCGTGTTGCCGCGGCCCAGCGACGCGGCCAGGAGGGTGAGCATCGGGCGCACACGCTTGCCGCCCGCCTCGAGGAGGTACCGGGTGGAGACATCGGCCACAGCGTCCGCGAAGGACAGCTGCCGGACGAGACCCTCCTCGACCTGCTCCAGACCCGCGTCGATCGCGCGGGCGAGAGCCCGGTCCGACGAGGAGGAGAAGATGCGCTCGGAGAGGCCGAGCTGCGCCGTCAGAGACGGGCTGCGACGGGCGACGGGCGCAGTGGCGTTCACAGGGAAACCCTAACGTCTCGGCCTGTGCGGACCCCGGTCGTCATCGGGTCGCCGCGATCGGCTTGACGCCGCGGTGCAGCGCCACGATGCCAGCGGTCAGATCGCGGTAGGCCACGCGCTCGAAGCCCGCCGCGCGGAGCCAGGCGGCGACGACGCTCTGCTCCGGCCAAGCCCGGATGGAATCGCCGAGATAGTCGTACGCAGGATTGTTCGACGACGCGAGGCGCACGACGGCGGGCATGACCGTCGACAGGTAGAAGTCGTACGCGGCGGCCAGCGGAGCGATCGGCGGAGTCGAGAACTCGCAGATCACGACCCGGCCGCCGGGCTTCAGCACACGCAGGAACTCGGCGAGCGCCGTCCTCGGCTCGGCCACGTTGCGCAGACCGAACGAGATGGTCACGGCGTCGAACGACTCGTCCTCGAACGGGAGGTCCATCGCGTCGGCCTGGACGAACTCGATCCGGTCGTTGCCCGCCTGGCGGCGACGGCCGACGGCGATCATCCCCGGGGAGAAGTCGGCTGCGACGACCTGGGCGCCCGACCGCGCCAGCGACGCGCTCGACGTTCCGGTGCCGGCCGCGATGTCGAGGATGCGCTCACCGGGAGCAGGGTTGACGGCTCGAGTCGTCGCGATCCGCCAGAGCCGGTCGTTCCCCACCGAGAGGAGTCCGTTCACCAGGTCGTAGGCGGGAGCCACGGTGTCGAACATCGAGGCGACCTCGTCGGGCCGTTTGGTGAGGTCTGCCTTCGTCACGATCCGCAAGTCTACGGCGAGACGAGGGACGGCGGCTGTGCATCCGCCGTCCCGCGCCCGGTCGGCGCGCTCCCCCCTGGGGAAGCGCCGGGACCGCCCCGCTCCGCCTCGCGCGGCGGCCCCGGACCGGATCACGGTAGCAACGGAGCCCTCCGCCCCGAGCCCCGCGGCATGGGACGTCCCATCCTCTGGCGCGGGCGTACCCTGCTGAGGTGACGCTCATCGGCGCTGGAACCCCCCTGCTGCGTGCGGAGACGACTCCACTCGACTCTCCGCAGTCGCTCCTCTCCCACTCCGACCCGAGGCGGCCCCTCCTCTGGCAGCGCGACGGCGCCGGCCTCAGCGGACGCGGCGAGGCCCTGCGCCTCGAGTTCTCGGGCCCGGAACGGCTGCGGGATGCGGCGGCGGCCTGGCGTCGGCTCTGCGACGCGGCGACGGTGGAGGACCGGGTCGGACTGCCCGGGACGGGGCTGGTCGCGTTCGGGACCTTCGCTTTCTCGAGCCGATCCGAGGCGACGAGCGTGCTGATCGTGCCGCGCACCGTGATCGGGACGCGCGACGGCCGGTCATGGCTGACGCGGATCACGATCGGCGAGGCGGAGAGACCGTATACGCCGAGCGAGGAGCCGCTGGGGGCGGAGTACCACGTGCCGCTCTCGCCCGGTGCGCTGCCGCCGGACGGGTACCGCGCGGCGGTCGCTGCCGCGGTGGAGACGATCCGGGCGGGTGAGCTGTCCAAGGTCGTGATCGCGCGCGATCTGAAGGGGCGGCTCCCGCCGGGGGCGGACCTGCGTCGGATGCTGGGTGCGCTCACCGAGCGGTACCCGGACTGCTGGGGCTTCGCCGTGGACGGATTCCTCGGCGCCAGTCCGGAGACGCTGGTCGCGGTCGATCGGGGCGAGATCTCGGCGAGGGTGTTGGCCGGCACGGCCGCACGAGGCGAGGATCCCCTCGCCGACGCGGACGTGGAGGCCGCTCTGCTCGAGAGTCCGAAGGACCGCTCGGAGCACGCTTTCGCTCTCGCCAGTCTGGTCCGGGAACTCGAGCCCCACACACGGGAGCTGACGGCGGGCGCCGCCCCGTTCACGCTCCGCCTGCCGAATCTCTGGCACCTCGCGACGGACGTGCGAGGAACTCTGGGCGACTCCTCCAGCGCGCTCGATCTCGTCGATGCTCTTCACCCGACCGCGGCAGTGGCCGGCACTCCGACCGCCGACGCCCTTGCGCTCATCGAGCACCTGGAGCCCTTCGACCGCGGTCGGTACGCAGGACCCGTCGGCTGGATCGACGGCAACGGCGACGGCGAGTGGGCCGTCGGACTCCGTAGCGCCGAGGTCACGGCCGAGGGCGCGGTCACGGCCTGGGCGGGCGCCGGCATCGTGGCCGACAGCGTTCCCGAGTCCGAGCTCGCCGAGACCCGCATGAAGTTCCGCCCGATCACCGACGCTCTGGCCTGACGCACGTCGGGAATCGTTGAAGCCGTCGGCTACCCGCCGCTTACCCCGCCCGGTCCCCGTCGAGCCGGGGAACCCCCGGCCGTCGTCCTGCGCCCACCGGCGGACGCCCGGGCAGCGCCGGCGGTCTGGTCGTCACCCGGCGGCCGGTCGGTGTGGTCCAGTCCGCTGTGCCGTCCGGATGAAGCAGATACGTCCAGCGGTCGCCGTGGCGCACGTGGTGGTGGGCGACGCACAGGGAGGCGAGGTTGTCGGGAGTCGTCTCTCCCCCGTTCCGCCATTCGACGCTGTGGTCGGTCTCCGTCGAGGACGCCGGCCGGGTGCAGCCCGGGAAGCGGCAGGTCTGGTCGCGGAGGCGGACCAGCAGCCTCATCCTCGGCGGCGGGAGGCGGTGGCGACGCCCGACGGAGACGACCGCGCCGGTCTCCTCGTCGGTCAGCACTGGAGTGAAGGCGGCGTCGTCGTCGATGAGCGCTCGCACCGCCTCGGCGGGGATCGGCCCGTAGCCGTCGAGCTCGGCGGCCGCCTCGTCGTCACCTGCGGCGGTGCTCGCCGCCACGGTGACTCTCACCTCGGCCCGCAGCCCGGTCGAGGGCGCCGCGGCTCCCTCCGGAGTGGTCCCCGCCACGTCCCCGTGGCAGAGCAGGTCGGCCCACGCGTCGGCGCGGAGCTGCGCCAGCGTCCGCAGATCGCGGTCCCCTTCGGCGCCGTCCCGCAGATCCCTCGCGATGCGGTCGAGCCGGGCGAGCGCTCCGACGGCCTCGGGCGCGGGGACGTGCGCGCACACCGTCGCCATGCCGTCGATCCCGGCTGTCATCCACACCCGGCGGTCCTCACGGGCGCGAGCGTGCCGCTCGGCGAGGGGCTCGTCGTGCAGCTCCTCCCGCACCCGCGCGAGGGCGTGGCGCAGCTGCCCCGGGGTCAGCGTCTCCGCGAGGTCGACGGCCCGGTCGTCGTAGGCCGCGCGCGCCGCTGCCGGGAGGGTCGCCGCGACGGAGCAGACGAGCTGGCCGGCCTCCCAGCGCATCCTGGCGTCGGCGAGCGCGGAGCGGGTCCGCGGCAGCTCCTCCATCAGGAGCGAGGCGTGCAGCAGCTCCCTGGCGGCGGTGCGCTCGGAGACCCCGAGGGCGACGGCGAACTCCGCTCGGATCGACCGTTCGACGAGGTCCGTCGCATCCTTGCTGTCCGTCGAGGAGCCTCGGGCGAACGCGTCGGGACAGGTCAGCGCCGCGCGGTGTCCCGCGTGCAGCGCCTCCGCCGCGGTCAGGAGCACCGGGGAGGCGCTCCTCGCGAGCGCCGCCGCCCGGTCGCCGAGGGCGAGGACCTCTCCTCGCACCGTCTCCGCATCAGCCATGCCTCCAGCGAAGCAGCAGCAGACGAGCTGCGGAGCTCGAACGAGGCGTCCCCGGGAGAACAGCGTCCGACGACGACCTGTGGAGGACCGACCGACCGGACCCGTGCGGACTCAGCGCTCGAGCCGGATCTCCACGATGCCCGGCCCGTCGCCCGGCGAGGTCAGCGCCTGCTCCAGCTCGCCGCGCGTCGCCGCACGACGGTGGCCCCACCCGTAGGCGCGCGCGAGAGCCTCCAGATCGGCGTTCTGCGGGGTGAACTGCACGCGGTCGAACGCATCGGGATGCGAGCTCGATGCGACCTCGAGTCCGTCGAAGATCGTGCCGCCCCCGTCGTTCACGACGACGAGCTGCACGCGCGGGCGTCGCTCTCCGGGCGGGAGGAGGAGGCCGCCGGCCTCGTGGAGCAGAGTGAGATCGCCGAGGACCGCCCGGGTGACTCCGCCGGCTCCCTGCTCGGTCGCCTGCGAAGCCACCGCGATCCCGAGAGCCGTCGAGATCGTGCCGTCGATGCCGGCGAGGCCGCGGTTCGCCAGGACGGATATCCGCTTGCCCGGCAGGGTCCCGTCGGCGACGCGGATCAGCCGCGACGCTCCGAACAGCAGCCGGTCGTGCGGCCAGGTGACCTTCCAGACCGCGGCGACGACGAAGTCGCGGGTGAGCGGTGCCCTGATCGCGGCGAGGGCGTTGCGCGCGTAGCCGCGGCGGTCCTCGACCGACATCGACCCGGCGTCGGGGACCTCGTCCAGCTCGTCGGGGTCGACCGTCAGGGCGCGGCTCGCGGACACCCAGGATCCGGCCCAGGCGCGCTCGCCGCGCTCGGGACGCGGCGACCCCTCGGAGCGGACCACGTCGACGCCTCCGACGCGGCGGGCGCGCCGGCCGGGGTTGTAGAACTGCTCGCGCACGGCGTCCACGACGATCACCTCGACGTCCTCGCGCCGCAGCAGCTCGGGGACCTCGCGGGAGAGCGTCGGGTGTCCGAGCACGATCGCCCGGCGGATGCGTCCGCCGAAGTCGGGCTCGCCGAGCAGGCGACGCCAGGCGACGACGAGCTGCGGTCCGAAGCGGGCGCCGGAGGAGACCTCGGCCAGCAGCGGCCAGTCGCCGGCGCGAGCGATCTCCTCGGCCGCGGCGCCCGCCTTGTCCCCGGCGATGACGACCGTGAGCGGCTCACCGGGACCGGCGGTCACGACGGCACGCGGGATCCCGGATCCGACAGCGGGCGACGAGACCGGTCCGATCCGCTCCATGTCGGGCAGAGCGGAGGAGAGCGGGTCGCGGAAGGAGAGGTTCAGGTGGACCGGCCCGCGGCGTGCCGCGGTGACGGCACGATCGGCGAGCGCACGCGCGTCCTCGGGCCGGGAGGCGTCGTCCGGAGCAGCGACGTCCTCGAACAGCCGCACGGCACGCCCGTACAGCTCGCGCTGCTCGGCCGTCTGGTTCGATCGGATGCCGCGCAGCTCGTCGGGCCGGTCGGCGGTCAGGACGATCATCGGCACGTCCGAGGCGTCCGCCTCGAGCACGGCCGGGTGCAGGTTCGCGGTCGCCGTGCCGGAGGTCGTGATGACGAGCGCCGGCATCCCGGATTCGAGGGCGAGGCCCAGCGCCAGGAACCCAGCGGAGCGCTCATCGATCCGCACGTGCAGCCGGACGTCGCCGCGGGTCTCGAGCTCGGCCGCCACCAGGGCGAGCGCCTGCGAGCGGGAGCCCGGAGCGACGACGACGTCGCGGACGCCGAGCGCGACGAAGCGGGTGAGGAGGTCGACCGCGAATCGGGTGGAGGGGGCGACCGGCCGGTGCTCAGGCATCCCGGCGGCCGGGGCCGTCGGCCTCGCCCTGCTCGTCCATGTCGGCGAGGTCGCGCTCGAGCTGGGCGATGCGCTCGGCCTGCAGGCGTTCCTCCTCGGGGTCGCGCTCGGTGCGGAGGGTGCCGAGGAAGTCGGGGTCGTCGTCCGGAGCGGTGTAGCGGCGGCCGGCGGCGCGCTGCTTTCGGGGGCGGCCGATCCAGAACCACAGTCCCGCACCGATGACCGGGAGGATCAGCACCACCAGGAGCCAGGACCACTTCGGGATCGCGCGCACGGCGTGACGGTTGCTCATCGCGACGTCGATCACGGTGTAGACCGTGAAGACGGCGAGGGCCACGAGCAGGCCGATGACGAGGCGGATCATGGACACGAGTCTACGTCCGGCACCCCCGTCGGGGAGGGTCCGCACGGACGCTGGACAGGAGGCTCCCACGGTGCTCACGGAAGCGCGTGCAGGGGCCGACGTACACTGTCCCGGTGAAACTGAGCCGCGCGGTCGTCGTCTACTCGCTCCTGCGCCTGGCGATGTTCGCCGGCGTCTTCGTGCTGGTGTACCTGCCGGCGCGCACCTTCGTCGACTCGGAGCTGACGGCCGCGGTCACCGCGGGCTTCGTCGCCGCGATCGCGAGCCTGTCCCTCTCCTACATCCTGCTGAGGAAGCCCCGCGAGCGCATCGCGGAGGCGATCTACGAGCGCCGCAAGGACGTCCCGCGCGCCCCGACCGACGACGACGTCGAGGACGCCGCGGTCGACGCGACCCGCGACGACCGCTGAGCCGGGCGCTCCCGCCGGCGAGGGCTCCCCTCGGACGCGCTGACCCCGCTCGCACCAGGCCCGGCACGCACTTCTCACCCGAATCCGGCCCACCCGAGCCCGCCTCGTGCGAGCCGCCGCTCTAGAACGCCAGCGCCGCCCCGAGGATGACCGCGTAGGCGAGCCCGCCCAGGCTGGTCAGCTGCAGCGCCAGGATGAGCTCCTTCGCCGTCTTCGCCGTCAAGGTGATCAGGATGGCCGGCAGGATCATCAGAAGCACGAAGAGCGTCAGCCACGCCAGCGGGTAGAACAGCGCGAGGATCACCGCGATGCCGAACGGGATCAGCACGAAGCCCGTGTAGATCGCCCGGGACACGGCCGGTCCCGCGAGGACCGCGAGGGTCCGCTTGCCCGAGAGGCGGTCGGTCGGGATGTCGCGGATGTTGTTGACCATGAGCACGGCGCAGGCGAACAGGCCCGCCGCCACGGCGCCGAGCCACGACTCCTGGTTGGTGCGGCCGATCTGCACGAACGTGGTGCCGACGGTGGCGACCAGGCCGAAGAACACGAAGACGAAGAGCTCGCCGAGCCCGAGGTAGCCGTAGGGGCGGCGTCCGCCGGTGTAGAACCAGCCGGCCGCGATCGCCGCCGCGCCGACGATCAGGAACCACCACTGCCCCGAGAGGGCGGTGAGCACGAGGCCGGCGACGGCCGCGATCCCGAAGAAGACCAGGGCGACGGTGAGCACCTGGCGGGGCTTCGCCGCTCCGGAGCCGGTCAGCCGCGAGGGTCCGACGCGGTTGGCGTCGGTGCCGCGCACGCCGTCGGAGTAGTCGTTGGCGTAGTTGACGGCGATCTGCAGGGCGAGCGAGACGGCCAGGCAGAGCAGCGCGCGCACCCAGTGCCAGCCCTCGTCGACGACCTGGGTCGCTCCGGTGCCGATGAGCACGGGGGCGACGGCCAGCGGGAGGGTGCGGAGGCGGGCGCCGGCGATCCACTCGCGGGGACCGGCGGGCTTCACGACGACCGTTCGCGGGCTGCCCCCGGGGCGGCCGCTGGAGGACTTCTTCTTGCGACTCGTACTCGACACGGAGGGAATCCTACCCACCGGCCCGTCGACGCTCGGAGCCGGTCAGGCCTGCTCGGCGAGCACCTCGAGGGCGCGGCGGTCGGGCTTCCCGGAGGCGAGGAGGGGGATGCGGCCGACGGGCAGCACGACCGCAGGAGCGGCGGCGCGCCCGAGGCGGTCGGCGATCAGGGTGCGCAGGTCGGTGAGCGCGGGAGCCTCCTCCGCCGTGACGACGACCGGGACCTCGCCCCACTGCTCGTCCGCCCGCCGCACGACGACCGCGTCGGGGACGGGCCCCTCGCGGAGCACGGCCTCGACGGCGTCGAGCGACACCTTCTCCCCGCCCGACACGATCACGCGGTCGAGCCGACCGGTCACCCGGAGGCGCCCGTCGACGATCGACCCCGCGTCGCCCGTGCGGTACCAGCGCTCCCCGTCGAGCTCGAGGAAGGCGGAGGCGCTGCGCTCGTGGTCGATCGCGCCGTCGGCGTCGAGGTAGCCCTCCGCGAGGGTCGGGCCGCCGAGCAGCACCTGCCCGTTCTCGACGCGCATCCGCACGTCGTGGAGCGGGACGCCGTCGTAGACGCAGCCGCCGGACGTCTCGCTCGATCCGTAGGTCAGGCGGATGCGCGCACCGAGGGCGGCGGCGCGGTCCCGCAACGGCTGCGGCGTCGCCTGGCCGCCGATCAGGAGCGCGTCGAACGAGCGGAGCGCCTCGGCCGCGGCCGGATCGCGCTCGGCGAGGTCCAGCAGCCGCGCGAGCTGCACGGGGACCAGCGAGGAGTACCGCCGCTCCCCCGCCGGCATCGTCCGAGCGAGAGCGAGGAAGGCCGCCGCGTCGAAGCCGCCGGCCGGGAGGACGACCGGGTCGGCCTCCGCGGTCAGCGAGCGGACGAGCACCTGCAGTCCCGCGACGTAGTGCGTCGGCAGGCAGAGCAGCCAGCGTCCCGGCCCGCCGAGCTCGGCGAGGGTCGTGGAGGCGCTGGTGAGCAGGGCCGCTGTCGAGAGCGCGACCCGCTTGGGCGGCCCCGACGAGCCCGAGGTCTCGACGACGGCGGCGACGCGCTGCGGCACGACGGCATCCTCGGAGGCGGTCGCAGCGCCGGGGGCGGAGACGCGGATCGCCGGGCCGCTGCCGTCCAGGGCCGCGCGAAGAGCGAGGAGGACGGCCTCGACCGTCGCGTCGACACCGGCGAGCGGGCGGGTCACCTGCGTGCCCTCCGGCTCAGAACTGCCACGGGAACGGCGACCAGTCGGGCTCGCGCTTCTCGAGGAAGGAGTCTCGTCCCTCGACGGCCTCGTCGGTGCCGTAGGCGAGGCGCGTGGTCTCGCCCGCGAAGAGCTGCTGGCCCACGAGGCCGTCGTCCACGGCGTTGAACGCGTACTTCAGCATCCGGATGGCCGTGGGCGACTTGGTGAGGATCGTCTCGGCCCACTCCACCGCGGTCGTCTCGAGCTCGGCGTGCGGGACGACCGCGTTCACGGCGCCCATCTCGTAGGCGCGCTGCGCGGAGTACTCCCGCGCGAGGAAGAACACCTCGCGCGCGGCCTTCTGCCCGATCTGGCGGGCGAAGTACGCCGAGCCGTAGCCCGCGTCGAAGGAGCCGACGTCGGCGTCCGTCTGCTTGAATCGCCCGTGCTCGGCGGAGGCGAGGGTGAGGTCGCAGACCACGTGCAGCGAGTGCCCGCCTCCCGCGGCCCAGCCGGGGACGGCCGCGATGACGACCTTCGGCATGAAGCGGATGAGGCGCTGCACCTCGAGGATGTGCAGGCGGCCGTTCCGCGCGGAGTCGATGCCCTCGGCGGTCTCGCCGTCGGAGTACCGGTAGCCGTCGCGGCCGCGGATCCGCTGGTCTCCTCCCGAGCAGAACGCCCAGCCTCCGTCGCGCGGGCTCGGGCCGTTGCCGGTGAGGATGACGACGCCGATGCGCGGGTTCGTCCGGGCGTCCTCGAGGGCGCGGAACAGCTCGTCGACCGTGCGCGGCCGGAACGCGTTGCGGACCTCGGGCCGGTCGAACGCGACCCGCGCGATGCGGCCGGAGCGGTCGTGGTGGTAGGTGATGTCCTCGAGTGCGTCGAAGCCGTCGACGGCCGCCCAGCGGTGCGCGTCGAACAGTTCGGAGACCTGCGTGCTCATGTCACGACCCTACTGATCCGGACTGCACGGCGACTCGACACCGCTCGGGCAGACGGAAGGGGACCCCGCTGACGCGGAGTCCCCTTGCCGGTGCTCGCCCCTACTTGGCGGCGGAGGTGGTGCGGTTCTCGGCCGACACCATCCAGGCGTACTGCTCGAGGCTCTGGATGATCGCGTGGAGGAGGTCCGCGCTGGTCGGGTCCTCCTCGTCCACCTGGTCGTGGACCTCGCGCATGGTGGCGGCGGTGTTCTCGAGGCGGATCGTGACCAGGTCGACGGTCTCGGCGGTGTCGATCTCGCCGTGCGGGTACTCGGGGAGGGTGGTGGTCGCGGCGACGGTGTCGCTGCGGCCGTCCGGGATCCCGTGGAGGGCGCGCATGCGCTCGGCGATGTCGTCGCTGAACTCGCGCGCGGCCTCGATGATCTCGTCGAGCTGCAGGTGGAGGTCGCGGAAGTTCTTGCCGACGACGTTCCAGTGGGCCTGCTTGCCCTGGACGTGGAGCTCGATCAGGTCGACGAGGACGATCTGGAGGCTGTCGAGCAGCTCCTTGGAGGCCTTGAAGCCCTTCTCGGCGTTCTGACGGCGGCTGGTCTTGGCACCGGAGCCCGCGGGGGCTTCGACGTGGCGTTCGAGGGTGGTGGTCATGGACCGTTCCTTTCTCTTGCAGTGCCGGGTGCGGTGTCCCGCCCCGAGTCTGGCTTCTTCGGCTGGACGGCGCCCGCACGCGCGGGGTGCGCGCGCTGGGCGGGGCCCGTGGTTGCAGGGATCAGATCGTGGCGACGGATCCGGAGTCGACGCGGTAGTTCGAGCCGTTCACGAACGAGGCGCGGTCGGAGCAGAGGAAGGCGATCACGGCTGCGACCTCCTCGGCCTCGCCCCGGCGCTTCAGCTCCATGTACGGCCGCTCCTCGTCGAGGAAGGACGAGATCGCCTCGTCGACCGAGGTGCCCCTCTGCTCGGCGCGCTTGGACATCATCGCGTCGGTCATCGGAGTGCGGATGAACGCGGGCGAGACCGTGTTCACGAGCAGGCCCTCCTGCGCGTAGGAGCGCGAGAGGCCCTTGGCGAAGGCGAGGACGCCCGCCTTCGCGGCGCAGTAGGGCAGTTCGTCGTCGTAGGGCTGCACGGCGTCCTCGGAGGCGGTGAGCACGAGCCGGCCCCAGCCTCCGGTGCGGAGGTCGGGGAGGAACTCGCGCACGAGCCGCACAGGCCCGAGCAGGTCGACCTCGAGGGTGCTGGTCCAGCCCTCGTCGTCGATCTCGTGGAAGAGGCCCTGCGCCCCTGTGACTCCGGCGCACTGCACGAGGATGTCGATCGCGCCGACCGCTCCGGCCACCCGGCGGTGCAGCTCGGCGAGCTGCTCCGTGCTGGTGACGTCGGCGGCGAAGGCGTGCAGGCGGCCCTCCGGAGCGTCGAGCCCGGCCGCCGCCCGGTCGAGCTCCGCCTGGTCCTTGTCGGTGATCACGACGGTCGCGCCCTCGGCGAGGAGGAGCTGCGCCGTGGCCAGGCCGATGCCGGAGTCGCCTCCGGTGACGAGGGCGATGCGGCCGCTGATGCCGAGATCCATGCTGAGGTGCTCCTTGTGGGTGCGGTGCGAGGGGGTGGTACCGGTCTACGCCCCTCGGAGCCGGCCCTCAACGGGTTGCGCGGACGCCGTCGGCGGGGTTACGCGCGGCCGACCTTCTCCGGCGCCAGCTCCTCGATGGTGATGGCCGCGTTGATCAACGCGAGGTGGCTGAGCCCCTGCGGCAGGTTGCCCCAGAAGGCCAGGTCGTCGACCGCGATCATCTCGGACATGATCCCGACGTCGTTCGGGACCGTGGCGACGAGCTCGTCCATCAGGGCGACCGACTCGTCGTGCCGACCGACGCAGGCCAGGGCGGACGCGAGCCAGAACGAGCAGGCCACGAACGGGTGCTCCTCGCCCTCCATGCCGGAGTAGCGGAACAGCAGCGCGCCGCGGCCGAGCTCCTTCACCAGGGCGTCGATGGTGGAGATCATCCGCTCGCCGCGCTCGTAGCCGCTGGGCGCGTGCAGGAGCACCGAGGCGTCCAGCTCCTCGCTGCCCGGGTACATCACGTAGGAGCCGAGCTCCTCGGACCAGCAGTGCTCCTCGATCCACTCCCGGATGCGGTCGCGCTCGAAGCGCCAGCGGTCGGGGCTGCCCGCGACCTGGCCGAGCTCCGCCAGGTGCACGGCTGCGTCGAGCGCCTGCCAGCAGCCCATCTTCGAGGAGGTGTAGTGCTGCTCCTCCTCCAGCTCCCACATGCCCGCATCGCGGTTCCGCCACAGGTCGCAGGTGGTGTCGGCGACGCGGGCGAGGAGCCGACCGGTCTGGATGTCGAGGACGTTGCCCTCGTCGACGTAGATGCGGCAGATGTCGAAGAGGTCGCCGAAGACGCCCAGCTGCAGCTGGCTCTGCGCTGCGTTGCCGGCGACGACCGGGCCGATGCCGGCGTAGCCCGGGACGTCGAACTCCTCCAGGACGGTCGGCATGGAGCCGTCGAGTCCGTAGAAGATGTGCAGATCCGGCCCGTGCTCCTTGATCGTGCGGAGGAGCCAGGACAGCGCGGCGTGGGTCTCCTCGCGCAGGCCGAAGCGCACCAGCGCGTGCATCGTGTACGCGGCGTCGCGCACCCAGGCGAAGCGGTAGTCCCAGTTCTTGCCGCCGTTGGGCGACTCCGGGAGCGACGTGGTCGCGGCCGCGGCGATGGCTCCTGTGGGCGAGTAGATCAGCAGCTTGAGCGCGAGGGCGCTGCGCTGGACGGCCTCGGACCACGGGCCGTCGTAGGAGAACTCCTCCGACCAGTCCTGCCAGCTGCGGATGGTGCGGTCGATGCCGCGGTCGACGTTCTTCGCGACCGGGAAGTGCAGCGGCTCGTCGTGCGTGGCCGACACGACCAGGACGTGCCGCACGGCGTCCTTCCCCGCGGTCACGACGAAGGAGCCCGTCAGCTCGGCGCCGGCGCCGGAGGGCGCGTCGTCGCCGTCGGGCCCGTGCTCCTGCCCGGTGACGCCGATGGTGATGTCTCCGGCGCGGATGAGCGAGCGGCCGTCGGCGTTCTGGATCCACGGGGAGAACCGGCCGAGTCCCGTTCCGGGACGCACGGCCCACCGCATCCGCACCTCGCCGTCGACACCGTCCACGCGGCGCGCGAGCTCGGCCCACGGGAGGCGGCCCGCGATCCCGGTGACGAGCGCGTCCGTCACGCGGACGGTGCCCGACTCGGTGGTGAAGGTGGTCTCGAGGACGTTCGTGTCGCGGATGTAGGCGCGCGAGACCTCGGCGGGCTCCTCGGGGGCGAGCTCGACGCAGCCGCCGGACTCGGCGTCGATCAGGGCGGCGAAGGCGGGGGTGGAGCCGAGGTCCGGGACGGGCATCCAGTCGACGCTGCCGTCCTTCGCGATCAGGGCGACCGTGCGACCGTCTCCGATCGCGGCGTAGTCGCGCAGGGGCCTGGTCGAGCGGGGTGCAGCCATCCCCTCACCGTAGGGCGCGGGCGGTGCGCCGATTCGGGCTTGCGGGCGGACGAGCTTGCTTGTAGCGCCCGGTCAGGTCGTGGCGACTCCGCCGTACTCCTCGAGGCGGTCGGTGAACTCGCCGCGGTCCTCGTCCTGGAGGACCCCGTTCGCGTACCCCGCCAGGAACGCGCCCTGCGGGTCCGGCGAGAGGCCGACTCCGTCGAGCATGTCGGCGACCAGCCCGGTCGGATCGGCGTCGAGGTCGACGAGGCCCAGCTCGATCGCGGGCACGAGGTCGGCGGAGGAGCGGGCGGTGACGATCCAGAGCGCGGCCGAGGCCTCCTCGTCCGAGAGGTCGCCGTCGAGCTCGTAGCCCGCCTCCGACCACTCCTCGGGGGTGTCGGCCACCTCGACGTCGTCGAAGCCGAGGGGCGAGAGCGCTGCGGTGAAGCGGTCGACCGCCGCCTGCCTGTCGGCGTCGGCCGAGACGTCGGCGGCGGCGTACTCGGTCGCCGAGATGTAGTCGTAGAGGAGGGAGGGCCCGCCGTAGGCGTTCTGCGACTGCTCGTAGTACTCGTCGTCGGCCGAGGTCCACTCCTCGGGGACGGCGCCCTCGACGGCCGCGACGGCCTTCTCGGCACTCGCGCGCACGTCCTCCGCGGACGGCTGGCCGAGTATCGTCGCGGCGTCGCCGTCCTGGTAGCCGGGGTAGTCGTAGAGCGGATCGGACGGGTCCCCGCTGCCGAACGGGTCGTCCGTCGGGTCGCCGAACGGCTCGGACGGAGCGCTCGTCGACGCGCTGCCGGCGGCGGAGTCGAGCGCGCCGCCCACTCCGACGGCGACGAGCGTGCCGAGCACGCCGGTGTAGACGACGCCCACGAGGAGGCTCGTGCCCAGCGCGATCCAGGCGCCCCTGCCGAGCGGGCGGTGGGAGGGGACGGAGCCCTGCGTCGGGCCCGGGGCGGGCGCGGGCGGCGGGCTCATCGGCATCTGGCTCATCGCACTCCTCCGGACTCCAACGGCAGCCTCGTCAGTCTGGCACCTCGGCGGCGCTCGGAGGTGGGACCCCGGGGGCTTGCGCGCGCGTCGCCGACCTCCTGCGCCCGGGTGGCCGCCGCGTCGCCCCGGCCGGTGGACAATGGCCGGATGGACGACGTCGTGCCCGCCTCCCCGCTCCCCTCCCTCGGCGAGATCGACGCGGGACTCCGCGTCGTCGCTCTGCCGCTCCGCACCCGCTTCCGCGGCGTCGACCACCGCGAGATCGCGCTCGTGCGCGGCCCCGAGGGCTGGACCGAGTTCTCGCCCTTCCTCGAGTACGGCGCGGAGGAGTCGGCGGCGTGGCTCCGGGCGGCGATCGACTACGGCTGGAGCGAGCAGCCGGCACCGCTGCGCGACCGCATCCCGGTGAACGCGACCATCCCGGCCGTCGCACCGCACGAGGTCGCCGCCCTGCTCGCGAGCTACCACGGCTGCCGCACGGCGAAGGTGAAGGTCGCCGAGCGCGGCCAGACGCTGGCCGACGACGTGGCCCGGGTCGTCGAGGTCCGCCGACTGCTCGGTCCGGAGGGCCGGATCCGCGTGGACGCGAACGGCGGCTGGAACCTCGACGAGGCCGAGCACGCCGTCCACGCCCTCGCGGAGTCCGACCTCGAGTACGTCGAGCAGCCGTGCGCGAGCGTCGACGAGCTGGCGGAGCTGCGCTACCGGGTGAAGTACATGGGCATCCCGATCGCCGCCGACGAGAGCGTCCGCAAGGCCGCCGATCCACTCGCCGTCGCCCGGGCCGGAGCCGCGGACCTGCTGGTCGTGAAGGCCCATCCGCTCGGCGGGACGCGCCGGGCGCTGGCCCTCGTCGCCGAGGCGGGGCTGCCGGCGGTGGTCTCGAGCGCGATCGACAGCTCGGTCGGTCTCGCCATGGGCGCCGCCCTGGCCGCGGCGCTCCCCGAGCTGCCCTTCGACTGCGGACTCGGCACCGCGTCCCTCCTCGCCGCGGACGTCACGGAGCGGCCGCTGCGGCCGGTGGACGGCGGGATCCCCGTCGGCCGCGTGGAGGTCTCGGAGGAGCTCCTCTCCCGTCACGCCGTGTCACCGGAGCGGCTCGCCTGGTGGCGGGCGCGGCTCCGCGACTCCTACGCGCTGCTCTGATCGTCGGCGGCGGGCGCCGCGTCGGAGGAGCGGCAGAATGGGAGCGTCGGCCGCCGGTGCCCGACGCGTCCCCCACCCTCGAGCATCGGAGCACCGTGAGCGCATCGACCGTCCCCGTCTTCCTCGACTGCGACACCGGCATCGACGACTCGCTCGCCCTGGCGTACCTCCTCCGCTCGCCCCGGGCCCGCCTCGTCGGGATCAGCACGGTCAGCGGCAACACCGACGCCCGCCGGGCCGCCGTCAACAGCCTCGGCCTGCTGGCGCTGGCCGGCCGCGACGACGTGCCGGTCGCCGTGGGGGCGCACCACTTCCTCGAGGAGGACTACGCCGGCGGATCTCCGCACGTGCACGGCGACGACGGCATCGGCGGGGTCGCGCTGCCCGAGGGCGGCGAGCCGGTCGACGAGGATCCGGCCGATCTCCTCCTCCGTCTCGCCCGCGAGCACGAGGGCGAGCTGCGGCTGGTCGCGATCGGCCCGCTGACGAATCTCGCGCTGGCCCTCCGCGCGCACCCGGAGATCGCGTCCCTCGTCCACTCGGTGACAGTGATGGGCGGAGCCGCGCTGGTCCCCGGCAACGTGACCGCCGTGGCGGAGGCCAACATCTGGCACGACCCGGCGGCCGCCGCCGAGGTCGTCGCGGCCGACTGGGATCTCACGCTCGTGCCCCTGGACGTGACCATGCGGCACCTGCTGGCGGAGGAGGACCGCGCCGTCCTGCTCGCGTCGCCCGATCCCCTCGCGCAGGCCATCGGGCAGGCGCTCGACTTCTACTTCGACTTCTACGTCGGCCACTTCGGCGAGCGCACCGCTGCCATGCACGACCCCATGGCCGCCGCGATCGCCGTCGACGCCGTCGCCCTCACCTCCGCCCCGCGCGTCCACGTCACTGTCGACGCCACCCACGGCCCCGGCCGCGGCCAGACCGTCGCCGACCTCCGCGGCATCTACCGCGGCGTCCACCCCTTCGACGCCCGCACCCGCGTCGTCCTCGCCCTCGACGCCCCTTTCGCCCCCCACCTCATCGACATCGTCACCGCCGTCTGACCCGCGCGGGGCCACCCGAAGCCCGTCCGTGCCCCCGGCCCCGACACGCCCGTTCCTCGATCAGCACGCACCGACCCGGCGCTTCCGTACGCGGGAACTCGACAGGCTCGCTCCGAGCGTTCGTGTCAGGGGATCTCGATACTCGCGCTGCTCACTACTCGATCAGCATGTCCCGTCGACCGCCGTCCCCCCGCCCTCCCGCGAAGCGCAGCTCCCCAGAACCCGACCGCGCAGCGGAGCGCTCCCCCACGGCGACCGCACCCCCACGGCGACCGCACCCCCACGGCGATCGCGAAGCGGAGCCCACCCACCTCGGCGACCGCGGAGCCCACGCTGACCCGACCGCGAAGCGGAGTCCACCCACCACCGCGACCGCGAAGCGGAGCACTCCCCCGCGGCGAACGCGAAGCGGAGCCGTCCCCAGTGCGCGTCCTGGTGGGCGGTCGGCGGGGCCTGGTGGGGTCGATCGCAAGGCGGAGGCGTCGGGCGTAGCGGCGCTACGTTCGTCGCCGACAACGCCGCGAGGGGCCCCACCAGGCCCCGCCGACCCGATTACATGCCGGTGTCGAGGCCGGAGTAGGCATGGAGTCCCTTGAAGAACACGTTGACGACGCCGAAGTTGAACATGACGGCGGCGAAGCCGACGATGGCGAGCCAGGCGGAGGGGGTGCCGCGCCAGCCGCGGGTGGCGCGGGCGTGGATGTAGCCGGCGTAGATGGTCCAGATGATGAAGGTCCAGACCTCCTTGGTGTCCCAGCCCCAGTAGCGGCCCCAGGCCTTCTCGGCCCAGACGGCGCCGGCGATGAGCGTGAAGGTCCAGAGGATGAAGCCGAGGATCGTGACGCGGTAGGCGAGGTTCTCGAGGGTGAGGGAGCTGGGCAGGGTGCGCAGGAAGCGGAGGACCGAGCGGGGGCTGTCGCCGGAGGATTCGCGGCGGGCCTGGAGGAGCTGGGTGACCGAGAGCGCGAAGCCGAGGGCGAAGAACGCGGTGCCGAGGATCGCGACGAGCACGTGGATGACCAGCCAGTAGGACTGGAGTGCCGGCGGGAGCGGGACGACGGCGACGTAGTAGTTGACGGTCGCGATGCCGAGGAGCACCAGGACGAGGCCGGTGATGAACGCTCCGAGGAAGCGGAGGTCCCAGCGCAGCTGGACGGCGAGGAAGACGCCGATGATGATGAGCGTCCCGGTCATCGAGAACTCGTACATGTTCGCCCAGGGGACGCGGCCGGCGGCGAGGCCGCGGAGGACGGTCGCGCCGAGGTGGAGCACGAAGCCGAGGAGCGTGAGCGAGAACCCGATGCGCATGGTCTTCGAGCGGGCGGGGGCGCGGTAGACCTCGTCCTCGACGCGGCTGCCGATGCGGGAGAGCGTCGCGGTGCGTCCGGAGCCTGCGGCGGCGACGGTGGCCTTGCCGCTGGCCGCGCGGTCGGCGGCGGCCGCGGAGGCGACGCGCTCCGCCTCCTGCACGACCTCGATCGACTCGCCGTCGGCCAGGGAGGCGCGGCGGGCGAGGTCGATCGCGAAGAAGACGAACGCCATGGCGTAGATGCCCATGGCGGAGGAGAGGCACAGCACCGAGTACTGCGAGAGGGTCGCGATCACCTCCTCAGGGTAATCGCTCGCCGCCCCGCCCGCCCCTTCGCGCTTGCACAGACTCGGCCCCTGCCCAGCCGGGCGGCGCCTGTGGAGGGGCCTCCGGGGCGTCCGGGAGGCGGGTCAGTCGAGCGGGGCGTGCCGGTCGGCGATCGTCCGCACGGCGCGCACCAGCTGGGGGTCCTCGCCGCGGGCGAGTCCCGCGTACTCGAGGAGGAGGCCGCCGTCGTCCTGGGCGGTCGCCTTCACCCACACGCGGCGCCGCGGGACGAACAGCGAGGTGAGGAGTCCGGCGAGCACGAGGATCGCGAAGAGCAGCACCCAGCCCTGGGTCGCGTCGTGGTGGATGTCGAACGAGGCGAAGCGCTTGACGCTGTCGGTGCCGATCCGCGTCGGGTCGGCGCCCGTGTTGTCGAAGGTCACGCTGCCGAGCCCGTTCGGGAGCTCGGCCGTGTCGCCGGGCTTGAGGGTGATCGGCGCGACGCCGGTGGTGCCGCCGGTGAGCCGGGTCAGCGAGTCGGTGTTGAGCACGTAGACGGATGTGGGCACTCCCCCGTCGAGGCCGAGGTCGCCCGCGAAGACGTTCAGCGAGAGCACGGGGTACTGCAGGTCGGGGAAGATCGAGGTCGACGCCCCGGAGGCCAGCGTGTCCTGCGTCGGGTAGAAGAATCCGGTGAGGCCCAGCTGCTCGGAGAGCCCGTCCGGCACCTTGACGACGCCGACGGAGGTCAGGTTCGCGTCCTGCGGGAGGAACGGCACCGAGTCGGTGAAGATCGCCCGGCCGGAGGGGTCGCGGACCGTGATCGTCGGGGCGTAGCCGTTGCCGAGGAGGTAGACGTTCGTGCCGCCGATCGCCAGCGGGTCGTTGACCTTGATCGTGCGGTCCTCGGTGCCCCCGCCGCGCTCGGAGGTCGTGACGTTCGCGGTGAAGTCGACGGGCTGGCCGAGCGCCGACTGGTTCTGCTCCTCGTACTTCACGTCGAGGCTGTCGAGGGTCAGCTGGTACGGGTCGAGCTGGCTGCTGTCGAAGAAGCGGCCGGGGTTGAAGGAGTCGTAGGCCGCGAGGTTGTTCGCGAACCCCTGGGAGCCCTCGACCAGCACGCGCTGCCCGCTGTAGCCGAATCCGCCGCCCACTCCGACGGCGACGAGGATGCCGACCAGGGCGGAGTGGAAGACCAGGTTGCCGGTCTCGCGGAGGTAGCCGCGCTCGGCCGAGACGCTCGACCAGCGGCCGCGCGGGTCGTCGTAGCGCTCGACGCGGTAGCCCGCCCGGCGCAGGACGGAGTGGGCGGAGGCGACGGCCTCCTCCTCCGTCGCGCCCTCGACCTCGCGGACGGTGTAGCCGGCGAGGCGCTGCAGGCGCGCGGGGGTGCGCGGCGGGCGCGACCGCATCGCCTGGAAGTGGTGGCGCGTGCGCGGGACGATGCAGCCGATCAGGGAGATGAACAGCAGCAGGTAGATGCTCGAGAACCAGGCGGAGGTGTAGGTGTCGAACGCCTGCACCCTGTCGAGCAGGGGCGCGAGGTCGGGGTTGTCGACGAAGTACTGGGTCACGCCGTTGGGGTCGGAGGAGCGCTGCGGCACGAGCGATCCGGGGACCGCCGCGATCGCCAGCAGCAGCAGCAGGAACAGCGCCGTGCGCATGCTGGTGAGCTGGCGCCACATCCAGCGGAGCCAGCCGGTGAACCCGAGCGCCGGCTGCGTGACGGTGCCGTCGGAGTCGTAGTGGTCGGCGGGGCGGAAGGAGGCGTCCGTCCTCCGCTGCGCGGCCTCGTCGGGGCGGCGCGTGCTCTCCTCGGGCTCAGATCGCCGGCTGGAAGCCATCGATCACCGCCGAGAGGGATCCGTAGACGAGGGTGTTCCAGATGCCCGTGACCATCAGGACTCCGATCAGGACGAGGGCGGCGCCGCCGAGGATGTTGACCACGCGGATGTGGCGCTTCACGAAGGCGAGCGTGCTGGTCACCCAGCTGAAGCCGAAGGCGACGAGGAGGAAGGGGATGCCGAGTCCGAGGCAGTAGACCAGGGCGAGGAGGGCGCCGCGCCAGGGCGAGCCCACGCCGTAGCTGAGGGCGAGGATCGAGCTCAGCGTCGGGCCGAGGCAGGGCGTCCAGCCGACGCCGAAGACGATGCCGAGCAGCGGCGCTCCGATCAGCCCGGTGGCGGGACGGATCCCGGGTCGGAGCGTGCGCTGGAGGAACGAGAACTGCCCGATGAAGACGAGCCCCATCGCGATCACGACGAGCCCGAGGACGCGGGTGATCAGGTCGGTGTACTGGCGCAGCCAGAAGCCGACCGTGCCCGCCGCCGCCCCGTAGAGGACGAACACCAGCGAGAATCCGAGCACGAAGAGGAGCACCCCCAGCACGACCCGGCGGCGTCCGCGGGCCGCCCGCTCGTCGGCGTCGGTGAATCCACCGACGTAGGCGAGGTAGCCGGGCACCAGCGGGAGCACGCAGGGCGACGCGAAGGACACGAGCCCGGCCAGGAGCGCGATCGGCACGGCCAGCAGGAGCTGACCGCTGACGACGATGTCGCCCACGCCGCTACTCCTCCTCGGCGAGCGTGTCGCCCACGAGGGTCGAGAGGATCGACGCCTCCTGGAGCTGGCCGAGGATGCGCGACGCGACGCGCCCCTCCCTGTCGAGGACGAGCGTCGTGGGCACGGCGTTCGGCGGGACGGTGCCGGTGAAGGCGAGCTGCACCGACGAGTCGGTGTCGACGATGGAGGGGTAGCCGAGCCCGAAGGTCTCGGCGAAGGCGGCCGCGGTGGGGGCCTGATCGCGCACGTTGACGCCGACGAACGACACGCCCTTGTCGGCGAACTCCGTGTTCACCGTCTCGAGGTCCGCGGCCTCGGCGCGGCACGGGGCGCAGCTGGCGTACCAGAAGTTGACGACGACGACCTGCCCGGCGAGGTCGGCGGAGTCGATGGTGGCGCCGGTCTCGTCGGTGCCGGAGAAGACGATGGGGTCGTCCCGGTCGGCGGCGGCGATCTCGGTGACGGTGCCGTCCCCCGAGATGTAGCCCTTGTTGCTGCCGTTGCGGTACTGGTCGGCGAGCGGATCCTCGGAGCAGCCCGTCAGCGCGAGCGCGGCGGCCAGCGCGAGGACGCCCGCTGCGCGGAGCCGCCCCGTCCGGCGCATCAGACCGCTCCCACGTCGGTGGCCAGCCCCTGCAGGCCGGCGGCCGGGTCGGAGTAGCCGACCTCGACGAAGCCGTCCCCGCGCCGCTCGAGGGTCGTGATGCTCGAGAGGGCGCAGCGGCGCTTGCGCGGATCGTGGAAGAGGCGCTCGCCGGCGAGGGCGCGGTGGACCGTCCAGATGGGGAGCTGGTGGCTGACGATCGCGGCGTCGCCCTCCTCCGTGCTCTCCCACGCCGACTCGATCGCCGCGTACATCCGCGCCGAGATGGAGAGGTACGGCTCGCCCCAGCTGGGCTCGAAGGGGTTGCGGAGCCAGGGCCAGTGCTTGGGGTTCCGCAGGGCGGAGCTGCGCGCGGCGAGGGACTTCCCCTCGAAGCGGTTGCTCGGCTCGATCACCCGCTCATCGGTGCGGATCTCGAGCTCGAACGCCTGCGAGATCGGCTGCGCGGACTCCTGCGTGCGCTGGAGCGGCGAGGCGATCAGCGCCGTGACGTGGCGCCGGCGCTCGAGCAGGTCGTCGGCGGCGGAGCGGGCCATGCGGTGGCCCAGATCCGAGAGCCGGAAGTTCGGGAGTCGCCCGTAGAGGACCCGGTCGGGGTTGAACACCTCGCCGTGCCGCACGAGATGGATCTGATCGGCAACCACGAGCGTCAAGTGTACGGAATGCGGCGTGGGGGAACGCCGGGAAAGGGTCGCCTGAGCCGGACCTGAGCGGAGCCTCAGCGGCGCGCCGAGACCGCCGCCGACAGCCGCCGCACGAGCGGTCCGGGCAGGTGCCGCACCACGGCCATCGGGACCCCGAAGCGCAGCGACGGCACCGAGACGACGGAGCCGCGCGCGACGTCGCGGAGGAACTCCTCCACCACCGCGTCCGCGTCGAGCCAGAGGAAGGAGGGGATGGAGGAGGTGTCCATCGCCGCCCGCTCGTGGAACTCGGTGCGCACCCAGCCCGGGCAGAGCGCGGCCGAGCGGACGCCGGTGCCGCGCAGCTCGACGGCCAGCGACTGCGCGAAGGCGGTCGCCCACGCCTTCACCGCGGAGTAGGGGCCGAGGTGCACGAAGCCCGCGACGCTCGAGACCGTGAGGATCGCGCCGCGGCCGCGGGTGGTCATCGCCTCGGCCGCCGCGCCCGAGAGCACGGCGACCGAGCGCACCATCACCTCGAAGGCGCGGTCCTGGGCGGCGACGTCCGGCTCGGCGAAGGTCCCGTCGATCCCGAAGCCGGCGTTGTTGACGAGGACGCGGACCGGACGGGCCGGATCGACGAGCCGCGCGCGCACGCGCTCGACCTGCTCGCGGTCGCCGAGGTCCGCGGGCAGGACCTCGACCGCCGCGGCGCCGAGGCCGCGCAGTCCGGCCGCCGCCTCCTGGAGGCGCTGCTCGCTGCGGGCGACGAGGACGAGGCTCCAGCCGCGGCGCGCGAACGCCCGGGCGAAGGCGAGGCCGATGCCGGAGGACGCGCCGGTGATCAGTGCGGTGCTCATGCTCCGACGCTACCCGTCGCCGCCCGGCGGCCCCCGAGTAGACTCCCCTACCGTGACCGACGAGACCCGCCTCCCCCGAACCACTGTCAAGAAGCTCGCCGCGCTCGAGGACGGACCCGTCCGCGTGTCCGGCTGGGTCGAGACCGTGCGCGACCAGAAGAAGGTGCAGTTCGTCGTCCTGCGCGACGAGTCCGGTGCCGTGCAGCTGGTGAACCCGGCCGTGCGCGAGGCCGTCGAGGGCGACGACGCGTCGGCTGCGCGCCTCGCGATCACCGAGGAGATCTCCGGCCTCGCCCAGGGCTCCTTCATCACCGTCACCGGCGCGCTCAAGCACGACGAGCGCGTGAAGCTCGGCGGCATCGAGGTCAAGCTCGAGACGCTCGAGGTCGTCGCCGCGTCGATCCCGGAGGCGCCGATCGCGCCCGACTCCGGCATCGACAAGCGCATGGACTGGCGCTTCCTCGACCTGCGCCGTCCCGAGCAGAACCTCATCGCCCGTGTGCAGACCACGTTCGAGCACGCGCTGCGCACGTACTGGATCGAGCACGACTTCATCGAGATCCACACCCCGAAGCTCATGGCGAGCGCCTCGGAGTCGCGGGCCGAGCTCTTCGAGGTCGAGTACTTCGAGACGAAGGCCTACCTGGCGCAGAGCCCCCAGTTCTTCAAGCAGATGGCGCAGCCCGCCGGCTTCGGCAAGGTCTTCGAGGTCGGCCCCGCCTTCCGCGCCGACCCGAGCTTCACCTCGCGTCACGCGACCGAGTTCACGAGCGTCGACGCCGAGGTCTCCTGGATCGACTCGCACGAGGACGTCATGGAGCTGCACGAGCAGCTGATGGTCGCCGGCCTCACCGCCGTCGTCGAGAAGCACGGCGCCGAGGTCAAGGCGCTCTTCGACATCGACCTGACCGTCCCGACCACGCCGTTCCCGCGCATCCCGCTCGCCGAGGCCAAGCGCATCGTCGCCGAGCGCGGCTACGAGGTGCCCCGGGCCGACGACGACATGGACCCCGAGGGCGAGCGCCGCATCGCGGCCTACGTGCAGGAGGAGTTCGGGCACGACTTCGTGTTCCTCACCGACTACGCGTCGAGCATCCGGCCGTTCTACCACATGCGCCGCGAGGGCGACGGGACGATCACCAACAGCTACGACCTCATCTACAACGGCGTCGAGATCTCGACCGGAGCCCAGCGCGAGCACCGCGTCGACGTCCTCGTCGAGCAGGCCCGCGAGAAGGGCCTGGACCCGGAGGAGCTCGAGTTCTACCTCGACTTCTTCCGCTACGGCGTCCCGCCGCACGGCGGCTTCGGCATGGGGCTCTCGCGCGTGATCATGCTGATGCTGAACCAGGCGAACCTCCGCGAGGTCACCTACCTGTTCCGCGGCCCGACCCGCCTGCTGCCCTAGGCGCGGATCCCGGTCGCGGGAACCCCGGACCATCGAGACCGCCGCGGACGGCGGGTCCCCCTCGATGCGCCGGGGTTCCCTCGCGCCAGCCGCTAGGGAACCGGCAGCACCACGAGGTCGAGGTAGTCGGCCAGGCACGCCACCATGTCCACCGCGTCGCGCTCGAGCAGCCACTGCAGCTGCACGCCGTCCCAGAGCGCGATGATCGACGCCGCCACCCGCTCCGGATCGGACCCCTCGCGCAAGCGCCCGGCGGCCTGGAGCTCGCGCAGCTCGGCCGCGTACTCGCTGCGGAGGCGGCGGAACCGCGCGGCGAAGAAGTCGCGCCCCGGGTGCTCCTGCGTCGTCGACTCGCCGCAGAGCACGGCGTACAGCTCGATCACTCCGGGCGCCGTCTCGTTGTAGCGGGTCTGCCGCAGGATGCCGGCGACCAGCCCCTCCTCCGGGTCCGGCGGCGAGGAACCGTCGCCCGTGATCAGGTCGCGGTGCTCGAGGACCGCGAAGAGCAGGTCGGTCTTCGACGGGAAGTAGTGCAGGAGGCTCGTCTGGCTGAGCCCGACGCGGTCGGCGACCTCCTGGAGGGAGCCGCGGGCGTAGCCCCGCGCGGCGAAGACCTGGTGGGCGGCCTCGATGATGGCGCGGCGGCGCTCGGCCGACTTCGCGTACGGGCCGCGTCGCCTCGTCGCCTCCGCCATCGACCCCTCCTCCGCACTGGAGGCGCCTCGCCGTGCCCCTCGAACGGCCAGCGTAGCGGCGGCGGAGGAGCAGTGCCGCCAATTTCGAGTACCTACTCGAATTCGTGGTAGCGTCCCGATCATCGCCGGGTGAGACTCCCCGGCTCTCCACCACGACGAAGTGAGGGAAGATGCATCCGTTCACCCGGAGACAGCTCATCGCCGCCGGTCTCGGCACCGCGGCACTCGGGAGCCTGACGGCCTGCGCGACACCGGGCACCGTCTCGGTCAACACGGCGCCGACGATCGCCCCGGCCACCGGCCCGGTCCGCCTGCAGTACTGGGGCTGGCTGAAGGACCTGCAGAAGGTCTGCGACGTCTGGAACGCCTCGCACCCCGAGATCCAGGTCGAGGCCGTCTGGATCCCCGGCGGCAACGCGGGCGGCTACCAGAAGCTCTACTCGGCCCTCGCCGCGGGCGGCGGGCCCGACCTCGGCCAGGTCGAGATCCGCTCCGTCCCCGAGTTCATGCTCGTCAACGGCCTGGTCGACCTCACCCGGTACGGCGTCGAGCAGTATCGCGACCTGTACGACCCCACGCTCTGGGGCCAGGTCAGCTACACGGGCGGCGTCTACGGCATCCCGCAGGACAGCGGCCCGATGGCGCTCTTCTACCAGCCCGAGGTGTTCGGGAAGGTGGGTGCGGAGCCACCGACGACCTGGGACGACTGGGCCGCGGTGGCGACGGAGCTGCGCGGAGCCGGCTCCTACATCGACTGCTTCCCGCTCGCCGACGCCTCGGTCTTCGCCGCGTTCGCGACGCAGGCCGGCGCGCAGTGGCTGCGCCCGGAGGAGGACGGCTGGGTCATCGACATGACCGACGACGCCACGACGCGCGTCGCCTCCTTCTTCGACACGGCCATCGACCAGGACCTGGTGCAGACCGGCTACGGCGCCTACTCCCCCGCGTGGTTCGCGGCCGCGGCGAAGGGCGGGATCGCCTCCTGCGCCACCGGCAGCTGGGGCGACGCCCTGATCGAGGGGGTCAGCGGAGGCTCGGGCAAGTGGCGCGCGGCTCCCATGCCCGTCTGGGGCGACACCGGCTTCGGCTCGAGCTTCCTCGGCGGATCGACCGCGGCGGTGTTCTCGAGCAGCAAGCACCCGGAGGAGGCGATCGAGTTCGCCGTCTGGATGACCACCACGCAGGAGGGCATCGACGCGATGATCGCCAACAGCGGCATCGGCTGGTCTCCCGCGGTCGGCGAGATCGGCACGGCCCGCAAGGGTCCGAGCGACTTCTTCAGCGGGCAGAACTACAACGAGGACGTCCTCGTGCCCGCATCGAAGGAGCAGAACCCGGACTGGTCCTGGTGGCCCGTCACGCAGCAGTCCTTCAACATCCTCAGCGACGGCTTCCGGAAGAAGGCGTCCGGGCTCTCGCTCGTGGACGCGGTCGCCGAGGCGGAGCAGCAGATCATCACGGTCTTCGAGAACAAGGGCCTGAGCATCAGGAGGGCCTCCGCATGACCACCACGACCTCCCCCGCCGCCGCCGCGGTCGCGGCCACCACGCGGACGCCGGGCGCGCCCCGGCGCAGCCGCGCGGTCGCCCGCGCCCCGTGGATCCTCCTCGGACCCTTCCTGGCCCTGTTCGTCCTCACGTTCATCGTCCCGATCGTCGTCGCCGTCGGCTCCAGCTTCACGAAGGTGACGCGCTCCGGCCTCTTCGGCGAGGCCGGGGTCACCAGCGGGTTCGCGGGCTTCGACAACTACGCGCAGGCCCTCGCCGACGGCAACTTCATCGCCTCCATCGGGCGGATGTTCCTCTTCGGCATCGTCCAGGTGCCGGTGATGATCGCGCTCTGCACCGTCCTCGCGCTGATGCTCGAGTCGGCGTCGGCGAAGTTCCCCGGCTTCTTCCGGGCGGCCTACTTCCTCCCTTACGGAGTGCCCGGAGTGATCGCGACGATCCTCTGGTCCTTCCTCTACGTGCCCGGCCTCAGCCCGCTCATCGACGCGGCGAACGTGGTCGGGCTCCAGCCCGACTTCCTCGGTGCGGACACGGTGCTCTGGTCGATCGCGAACATCTCGCTCTGGAGCTACACCGGCTACAACATGCTGATCATCGTCGCCCAGCTCAAGGCGATCCCGGTCGAGCTCTACGAGGCGGCGAAGGTCGACGGCGCCTCCACCTGGCGCGTCGCCCGCAGCATCCAGCTGCCGCTCATCCGCCCCGCGCTGGTGCTGACGACGATCTTCTCGATCATCGGAACGCTCCAGCTGTTCGCCGAGGCGCAGGTGCTGAAGACGGTCGCTCCGGCGATCGACAGCCAGTACACGCCGAACCTCAGCGCGTACACCACGGCCTTCGCCTACAACGACTACAACGTCGCCGCCGCCCAGGCCGTCCTGATCGCGCTGGTCGCGTTCCTGCTCTCCTTCACGTTCCTCTCGATCTCGAACAGGAGGTCGTCATGAGCCGCACCGAGACCCCGCCGACCACGACCACCGGAGTCGTCACCGCCGACCGCCCCGTGAAGGCCGGACGCGGGCCCGACCGCTCGGCCGGCCGCAACCGCGCCTCGACCATCATCGTCACCGCGATCCTCGTCGTCGTGGCGGTCTACTTCCTCATCCCCGTCTACTGGGTCGTCGTCGCGGCGACCAAGACGACCGAGGACCTCTTCGCCACCTACGGCTTCTGGTTCGCCCCGACGTTCGCGCTCTGGGACAACCTGACGCAGGTGCTGACCTACGGCGACGGCATCTTCGTCCGCTGGTTCCTCAACTCCGTCCTCTACGCCGGAGTGGGCGCCCTGCTCGCGACCTACCTCGCCGCGGCGGGCGGCTACGCGCTGGCCAAGTACGAGTTCCGCGGCAGCAGGCTCGTGTTCGGGACGATCCTCGCGGGCGTCCTGGTGCCGGGCACCGCGACCGCTCTGCCGCTGTTCCTGCTCTTCAGCCAGATGGGCATCGCGAACACCTACTGGAGCGTGCTGATCCCCTCGCTCGTCTCGCCGTTCGGGCTGTTCCTCTGCCGGATCTACGCTCAGGCGACCGTGGACACCGCGATCATCGAGGCGGCGCGCATCGACGGCGCCGGGGAGCTGCGGATCTTCCACACGCTCGGGCTGCGCATCCTGACTCCCGCGCTGGTCACCGTGTTCCTCTTCCAGCTGGTCGGGATCTGGAACAACTACTTCCTGCCCCTGGTGATGCTCTCGGACACGAACCTGTTCCCGATCACACTGGGACTGAACAACTGGCTCGGACAGGTCGACCGCCTGCCCGAGTTCTACGAGCTGACGACCGGCGGCGTCCTGCTGTCGATCATCCCGCTCGCCATCGCCATGATCGTGCTGCAGCGCTTCTGGCGCGGCGGCCTGACGGAAGGCTCCGTGAAGTGACGACTCCCCCGACGACCTCCCACTACCTGACGGACACCGGACCGGGCTCCGGCCGCCGCCGGGCCCCCCGCTCGTGGCTGCACACCGACGCCCCGGCGCTCCCGCTGGACGGGGAGTGGCGCTTCCGCCTGCTCCCCGCCGCTCCGGGGACCCCGGGCGGCGCCGGCGTGCTGCCGGAGGGCGAGGGCGTGGACGCCGTCGGGGACGAGTCGTTCGACGACTCCGGCTGGGACCTGATGCCGGTGCCCTCGCACTGGGTGCTGCAGGGCGACGGGCGCTACGGACTGCCGGTCTACACGAACGTGCAGTTCCCGTTCCCGACCGAGCCGCCGTTCGTGCCGGACGCGAACCCGACGGGCGACTACCGCCGCACCGTCGTGGTACCGGAGGAGTGGGACTCCGCCGAGGCGGTCGTCCTGCGCTTCGACGGGGTCGAGTCCCGCTACCGCGTCTGGGTCAACGGCGTCGAGATCGGGATCGGCTCCGGCAGCCGGCTCGCGCAGGAGTTCGACGTCACCGGCGTCGTCCGCCCGGGCGAGAACCTCGTCGTGGTCCGCGTGCACCAGTGGTCGGCCTCGAGCTACGTGGAGGACCAGGACCAGTGGTGGCTGCCGGGGATCTTCCGCTCGGTGCACCTGCTCGCGCGCCCCGTCGGCGGGATCGAGGACGTGTGGCTGCGCTCCTCCTTCGCCGGCGGCTCGGGCCGCATCGAGGCGGAGGTGACCGCCGCGGCCGACGCGTTCCCGCTGACGTTGCGCGTGCCCGGGCTCGGGATCGAGACGGTCTGGGCCTCGGCGGAGGAGATCGCCGCGATCGAGGTCCCCGAGGTCGAGCCGTGGTCGGCGGAGGCTCCGCGCCTCTACGACGCGACGCTCGCCTCCGCCGGCGAGACGGTCTCGCTGCGGCTCGGCTTCCGCACGGTCGAGATCCGCGGCGACCGCTTCCTGGTCAACGGCGAGCGCGTCGTCTTCCATGGAGTCAACCGCCACGAGACGCACCCCGACCGCGGTCGAGCGTTCGACGAGGACTCCGCCCGCGAGGACCTCGCGATGATGAAGCGCTTCAACGTGAACGCCATCCGCACCAGCCACTACCCGCCGCATCCCCGTCTGCTCGACCTCGCCGACGAGCTCGGCTTCTGGGTGGTCCTCGAGTGCGATCTCGAGACCCACGGCTTCGAGCGGGTCGGCTGGGCGGGTAACCCCAGCGACGACCCCGCCTGGCGAGAGGCCTACCTCGACCGCATCGAGCGGACCGTCGAGCGCGACAAGAACCACCCGAGCATCGTGCTCTGGTCCCTCGGCAACGAGGCGGGCACCGGCGCGAACCTCGCCGCGATGTCCGCCTGGGTGCACGGCCGCGACCCCGAGCGCCCCGTCCACTACGAGGGCGACTACACCGGCGCGTACACCGACGTGTACTCGCGGATGTACTCCTCGATCCCCGAGACCGAGCGGATCGGCACCGACGGCTCGCTCACTCCGCTGCTCGGCTGCTCCCCCGGCGAGTCCGCTCGGCAGCGCTCCAAGCCCTTCCTGCTCTGCGAGTACGTGCACGCGATGGGCAACGGCCCGGGAGCGATCGACCAGTACGAGGACCTCGTCGACCGCTTCCCGCGGCTGCACGGCGGCTTCGTCTGGGAGTGGCGCGACCACGGCCTGCGGGCGCGCACGCCGGAGGGCGTCGAGTACTACGCGTACGGCGGCGACTTCGGCGAGGTGGTGCACGACGGCAACTTCGTGATGGACGGCATGGTGCTCTCCGACGGCACGCCCAGCCCGGGCCTCTTCGAGTGGAAGCAGATCGTCGCTCCGGTGCGCCTCACGGTCCGCGGCGACGGCGTCGTCATCGAGAACCGCCGGCACGACGCCTCCACCGCCGATCTGCGCTTCGCGTGGCGGGTCGAGCGGGACGGGCGGGTCACCGCAGAGGGAGTGCTCGACGCCCCGGTGGTCGCGGCCGGCGACGCCGTGCACGTGGAGCTCCCCCCGCTCGACGTGCGCCCCGGCGGCGAGACCTGGCTCACCGTCGACGCGGTCCTCGACGCCCCGACCGCCTGGGCGGAGGAGGGCCACGTGCTCTCCACCGGTCAGCACCTCCTCGCCGCGCCGTCGGCGGTGCCCGCGTGGTCCCGCGCCGTCCGCGCCGCTCCGCCCCTCGAGGGCGGCGCGCTCGGAGTCGCGCGGTTCCGCGACGGCCGGCTCGCCTCCCTCGCCGGCCTGCCCGTCGACGGACCGCGCGCCGAGCTCTGGCGCGCCCCGACCGACAACGACGAGGGCGCGGGCTTCCCCGGCTACGTCTCCGGCGACCCGTACGACGGCGACGGCCGCGGGACCCCTGCCCCGTCCTCCGCCGCTCGCTGGCGCGAGGCCGGACTCGACCGCCTGGTCGGCCGCGTGCAGGAGGTGGACGCCTCCGCCGGGCTCCGCCGCGTGACCCGCTTCTCGGCCGCGGACTTCGACGCGGGACTCCTGATGGAGGAGCGCTGGAGCGTCGACGGGGAGAGCACGGTCCTCCGCGTCGACCTCGTGCCGACCCGGGGCTGGGACTCCGTCTGGCCGCGGCTGGGCATCCGGATCGACCTGCCCGCGTCGATCGACGGCGCGGAGTGGTTCGGCACCGGCCCACTCGAGTCCTACCCCGACAGCCTCCGGGCCGCGCGGGTGGGGCGATTCACGGCGGAGATGGACCGGCTGACGACTCCGTACGCCCGCCCGCAGGAGAGCGGTCACCGCAGCAGGGTGCGCGAGCTGACGCTGACGGAGGCGGGCTCGCCCCGCCTCCGCATCGAAGCCGCGCGCGACCTGCACGGGCGCCTCCCCGGCTTCACCCTGGCGCGGCACACGCCGCAGGAGATCACGGCCGCCGCGCACCCGCACGAGCTGCCGGAATCGGAGCGCGCGGTCCTCGTGATCGACGCCGCCCAGCACGGCCTGGGCTCCCGCGCGTGCGGTCCGGACGTGTGGCCCGACTTCCAGCTGCGGCCGGAGGCGCGGACGATCCTCCTCCGCTTCACCGCGGCCGACTGAGCGCCGGGAGAGGACGAGGGAAGGCCCGCGGGATCGCGTCCCGCGGGCCTTCCCTCGTCCTCCGGACGCGTCAGTCGCTCTGCGTGCGCGGCAGCGGTCCGCCGATGAAGAGGTCCGTGTTCATGCGCCGGCGGCGCATCACGACCAGGACGGCCGCGCAGGCGACGAGCGACGCGGCGACCGCGCCGCCGCCGATCATCAGCGCGGTGGTCGGTGTGATGCCGGCCGGTCCCGCCGAGGCGGCCGTGCTGAGGAAGGCGGTGCGCGCGGCGCTGATCGCGGTGCCACAGACCTGCTGCGCCTCCCACGGTGCGGCCGTGGTGTCGCTGTCACGGTAGGAGACGGTCACAGCTGCCGTGCGGTGCGACCCGCGGCCGAAGGCGACGACGCAGTAGACGGAGGGGTCGGGGTCGGCGATGACCGCGTCGCCCAGCGCCAGCTCGGCCCAGCCGATGGAGTCGGACTGCACGGCGACGTCGCCGGCGGCCAGGTCGGCGCGGGACCCGGAGGTCTCGAAGGCGCCCACGGCGACCTCCTCGTCGGCGTCGAAGCCCCAGACGGCGCCGCGGGGCGCCTCGGTGCTGCCGTCGCCGAGCTCGCGCGGCTCGAGCAGGAGGCCGTTGCCGGTGGAGGGCGCGAGCCGGAAGACGACCTTGGCGGCGGAGCCCTGGTCGCCCGTGAGGTCGACCGTGAAGGCGCCCGACTTGGTGATCAGCGCGGTCGGCACGGTCGCTGTGCCGCTCCCCGCCTCGAGGGTCAGCGGGGTCTTGGTGCCGTTCGGGTCGCGGAGGACCGCGGAGACGGCCTCGCCGCTGGCGAAGCCGGTGTACGAGAAGCCGACGCCGTAGAAGCGGGCGAGCTCGACGGTGAGCGCCTCCGGCTGCACGGCGAGCTCGCGGGTGAGGAAGACGTCCGCGGTCGCGGCACCGGCCGCCGGCTTCGCGCCCTCGGTCGAGGTGCCGAGCTCGGTGCGTCCGGGGGCCGACGCCGCCGGAGTGACGGCGCCCGCACCGGAGGAGCCGGCGCTGCCGGACGTGGTGGTGCCGGTTGTGGTGCCGCCGCCGGAGGTGCCGCCGGACGTCGCTCCGCCGGTGGTGCCGCCGCCGGAGCCGGAGCCGCCGGAGGACGATCCGCCGCCGGTGGAGGGCTGACCGCCGCCGGAGCCGCCCTGCTGGCCGCCGCCGGTCGAGCCGCCGCCAGTGGATCCGCCGCCGGTGGAGGGCTGGCTCGGCTGCTGGGGCGCGGGGTCGACCGGTGCCGGATCGACCGGCGCGGGGTCCACGGGCGCGGGGTCGACGGGCGCGGGGTCGACGGGCGCGGGCTGCTCGGGTTCTGCCGGCTCCTCGGGCACTCCGGGAACGGAGGGCTCCTCGGGGACGCCGGGAACGGGGTCGGAGCCGCCGTCGCCCGGCTGCTCGGGATCCTCCGGCACGCCGGGGATGGTCGTCGCGGCCGGCTGCTCGACCGTGGTCGAGACCGTCGAGGCGGAGGGGGCCGCGACGGCCGCTCCGGGGAGGGCCATGCCGAGCACGAGCGCCGCGAGAGCGGCGGCGGGCAGGGCGAGTCGGCGGGATGACGGCATGGCGGTTCCTTCCTCCACGGGCGACGATCTGCGTCCGCGCACGGAGGAGCGCACTCCTCCCTACGAGGGTAAGGGCGAGAGGCGAGCTATCGCGAGCCGTCCTGTCCCCCGTCAGAGGGACGTCGCGGTCGTGCTTCCGTCCGGACGGCCCGGTCGAGGCTCACCCGCGATCGAGGAGGGCCCGCCGGAGACGCGCGGGATCGACCCGCCAGAAGGTGTGCACGCGCCCGTCGATCAGCACCACCGGGATCTCCTCGACGAAGCGCTCGTGCAGCTCGGGATCGTCGAGGATCGACACCTCCGAGACGGCGACCGACGCCTCGCCGCCCAGATCGGCGACCACCTGCTCGACCACGGTCCGCGCGTCGTCGCAGAGATGACAGCCCGGCTTGCCCACGAGCGTCAGCTCCACGTCCACCATGCGGTCAGTGTACGGCGGCCCCGGCGACGGGCGCCGAGACGGCGAGCGCCGCCGGGATGATCCGTGAACGCAGACGAGCGCCCGACCCCGGAAGGGCGGACGCTCGAGTGGGAAGAGGCGCGAGCCTACTTCTTGTTGCGACGCTGGTGGCGAGTCTTGCGAAGCAGCTTGCGGTGCTTCTTCTTCGCCATACGCTTGCGACGCTTCTTGATGACAGAACCCACGAAGACCTCACAACGTTCAGGGGGTCGACCGCCCGACGGGCGGCCGCTTACGAAAAACTGGCTCCCGCGAGCTTACACGACCCGGGGCTCCACCGTTTCCGGCTCCTCGGCGCCCCTCACTTGCGGATGCGCAGCGCCTCCGCGACCTTCGTCGCTCCCTCGCTGACGCCCCGCTGGATGTCCTGCACCACGGTGCTGACCTGGTGGGTGCGCTCGGCGAGCGCCCGGCCCAGCGACTCCGCCCGGGCCGCGGTCGGAGCGTCGAGCAGGGCGCCGGCCGCCTCGTCCTCGGCGAGGAAGGGCAGCAGCCAGTCCTCGACCTCCGCCAGCGGCGCGTACTCGAGCGCGTAGAAGCGGTGCTGTCCGCTCTCGCGCACCGTGACGAGGCCGGTCTCGCGCAGCACCTTGAGGTGCTTCGAGACGGTCGGCTGGCTCAGCTCGAGGCGCGCCACGATCCGCGACACGCTCATGCCCTCGGCCGAGCCGTCCCGCCGCCGCTCGAGCAGCAGGGCGAGGATGTCCCGGCGGGTCCCGTCCGCGATCACCCCGAAGATGTCAGCCATGCGCCCAGGCTAGTCAGCGCCCCGGGGGCCCGGCACCGAGCGGGTAGCATGGCCGCGATCGAGTGGAGGATCCGCCGTGGTGGTTCGGCAGCAGTTCCGCAGCCCCGTGGGCGTCTCGCCCGTCTCCCCCTGGTCGGGGTTCGAGCGGGCCCGCGACCTCATCGACGACTTCGCCGGACGCTCGCCGTCCCGCTTCGCGATCCTCATCTTCTCGGCGCTCGTGCTCGTCTTCACCCTGCTGTTCTCGCTGCCGGTGTCGAGCACCACGGGCACCGTCACTCCGCTGCACGACGCCTTCTTCACCGCGATGTCGGTGATCTGCGTGACCGGCCTCGCGACGGTCGACATGGCGACGCACTGGTCGGCGTTCGGCCACTCGATCATCTTCGTCGGCGTGAACATCGGCGCTCTGGGAGTGCTGACGCTCGCCTCGATCATGGGTCTGGCGATCTCGCGCCGCCTCGGGCTCCGGGCGAAGCTCATGGTCGCCAGCGACTCGAACCCGCTGCGGATCCACTCCGGCCCCGTCGCCGAGGGCCAGGCCGTGCGCCTGGGCGAGATCGGCGGACTGCTCGCCACCGTCGCGATCAGCGCCGCCGCGATCGAGATCATCGTCGCGCTCCTGCTGTTCCCGCGGATGCTGATCGACGGGATCCCGATCGGCGAAGCCGTCTGGCACTCCTTCTACTACTCCGCGATGGCGTTCACGAACACCGGCTTCGCCCCGAACGCCGCGGGACTCACCCCCTTCGAGGACGACTACTGGTTCCTCGGCATCCTGATGCTCGGCGTCTTCCTCGGCTCGATCGGCTTCCCCGTCATCTACGCCTTCTCCCGCGGCTGGCGGCGCCCGCGCAAGTGGTCGGTGCACGTGAAGCTGACGCTGGTCACCTCCGTGATCCTGCTCGTCGCCGGGGCCGTCCTCTACATCGTGCTCGAGTTCGACAATCCGAGGACCTTCGGCAGCCTCGATGCGGGAGACACCGTCTTCCAGTCCTTCTTCCTCTCGACGATGACGCGGTCGGGCGGCTTCTCGACGATCTCGGTCCCCGACCTCAACGGCTCGAGCCTGCTCGTGACCGACATGCTGATGTTCATCGGCGGAGGATCGGCCTCCACGGCCGGCGGGATCAAGGTAACGACCCTCGCGATCCTGTTCCTGGCCGCCTTCGCCGAGGCCCGAGGCAACAACGACATGGAGGCGTTCGGCCGCCGGATCCCGAACGACGTCCTCCGCCTGGCCGTCTCGGTCGTGCTGTGGGGCGCGACGACGGTCGCCGTGTCGAGCGTCCTGATCCTGCACATCACCAAGGCCTCGCTCGACCACGTGCTCTTCGACGTGATCTCGGCCTTCGCGACCTCCGGGCTCTCGACGGGGCTCACCGCGGAGCTGCCGCCGTCCGGGGTCTACATCCTCGCGCTGACGATGTTCATGGGCCGCGTTGGTACCGTGACTCTCGCCGCCGCGCTCGCCGCGAGCCAGCGGAGGCAGTTGTTCAGACGACCGGAAGAGAGGCCCATCGTTGGTTGACCGCATCAGGTACGACGCCCCGGTGCTGGTGATCGGCCTCGGGCGCTTCGGAGCCGCCACGGCCGGCCAGCTCGACCGCCTCGACCGCGAGGTCCTCGCCATCGACGCCGACGCCGGTCTCGTGCAGAAGTGGTCGGAGCGGGTCACCCACGCGGTGCAGGCCGACGCCCGCTCGCTCGACGCCCTCGCGCAGATCGGCGCGCAGGACTTCCAGGTCGCCGTCGTCGCGGTCGGCTCCTCCATCGAGGCGTCCGTGCTGATCACCGCGAACCTCGTCGACCTCAAGATCCCGCAGATCTGGGCGAAGGCGATCTCGCGCTCGCACGGCAAGATCCTCGAGCGGATCGGCGCGAACCACGTGATCTACCCCGAGGCGGAGGCGGGCGAGCGCGTCGCGCACCTGGTCTCGGGCCGCATGCTCGACTTCATCGAGTTCGACGACGACTTCGTGCTCGCGAAGATGTACCCGCCCAAGCCGATCCGGGGGCTGACGCTCACGGAGTCGGGCGTGCGCCGCAAGCACCGCGTGACCGTCGTCGGCGTCAAGAGCCCGGGCAAGCCCTTCACCTACGCGACCGAGCAGACCGTCGTCTCGAACCACGACCTCATCGTGGTCAGCGGCACCCCCAGCGACATCGAGCGCTTCGCGGCCCTCGGCTCCTGACCCGCGCCCCCTCCCTCCTCCTCCTCTGCGGGATGCCGCTCCGGTACGCCGCTCCGGCGTGTCGCGTACCCGAGCGGCGTCTCGCGGAGAGGAGGGCGGAGTCAGGAGGCGGCGAGCTCGCGGGCGCGGGCCAGCGCGGCGTCGGTCGCCCGCGTGAAGAGGGCGGCGAGGTCGGCCTCCTGCAGGACCGCGACGGCCCGCTCGGTGGTGCCCTTCGGGCTCGTGACCCGCCGGCGCAGCTCTGCGGGCTCCTCGCCGGAGTCCGCGAGCAGCTCGGCCGCGCCGCGGAACGTGCCGACCACCATCGTCGACGCCTGCTCCGGAGTGAAGCCCTTCGCGACAGCGGCCGCGATGAGCTCCTCGATCAGCAGGAACACGTAGGCGGGCCCCGAGCCGGAGATCGTCGAGAGCGCGTCGAGCTGCGACTCCGGCACCTCGACCACCTCGCCGACCGTCTCGAACAGGCGGCGCACGAGCGCCAGGTCCTCGTCGCCGGACCGCGTGCCCGCGCTGAGGCCGGTGACGGCGCGGCCCACGACCGCGGGAGTGTTCGGCATCGAGCGGAGCACGGCGACGGACGCGGGCAGGTGCCGCTCGAACGTGGCCGCGGTCACGCCGGCGGCGACGGAGACGACGACCGCGCCCGGGGCGAGCGCATCGGCGATCTCGTCGAGCAGGTCCGGCACCATGTGCGGCTTGACGGCCACGAGCACGATCGCCGCGCCCTCGACCGCGCGCCGGTTGCCCTCCGGGTCGTCCGCGGTGGCGAAGGCGGTGACCACCGGGTGGCCGTCCCACGCGGCGGCCTTCGCGGAGTCGCGGTTGGTCACCCGCACGCCCCCCTCGACGCGCACGCCAGGAGCCAGCAGGCCCTGGAGGATCGCACCCCCCATCGAGCCGAGGCCGAGGACGGCGATGGACGGGAGCAGAACGGGCGCATCGGTCACGCCGCTCATCCTACGAAGAGCCCGCGGCAAGGGGGTCCGGGTGCGGTCCGGCGCCTCGTAGGATGGCCCGACCATCCAGCGGCGAGCCCGAGGAGACCACGTGAGCGCATCCGGAGGCGGCACCGCGATCATCGCGGCGCTCGCGGCCAACCTCGGCATCGCCCTGACGAAGTTCGTCGCCTGGTTCTTCTCCGGATCGGCCTCCATGCTCGCCGAGGGCGTGCACTCGCTCGCCGACTCCGGCAATCAGCTGCTCCTGCTGCTCGGCGGCCGCAAGTCGCGGAAGGCCGCCGACGAGGAGCACCCGTTCGGCTACGGGCGCGAGCGCTACGTCTACGCCTTCGTGGTGTCGATCATCCTGTTCTCGGTCGGCGGCGTCTTCTCGCTCTACGAGGGCATCGAGAAGATCGCCGAGCCGCACGAGCTCGAGAACGCCTGGCTGCCGATCCTGGTCCTCGTGATCTCGATCTGCCTCGAGGGCTACTCGCTGCGCACCGGAGTGAAGGAGTCGAACCGCGTCCGCGGCTCGCAGTCCTGGTTCCAGTTCATCCGCCGGGCGAAGGCGCCGGAGCTGCCGGTCGTGCTCCTCGAGGACGTCGCCGCGCTCACCGGTCTGACGTTCGCGCTGCTCGGAGTCGGGCTGACCGTGATCACCGGCGACTCGGTCTACGACGCGATCGGAACGATCATGATCGGCACCCTGCTGATCGTGGTGGCGATCGTGCTGGGCGTCGAGACGAAGAGCCTGCTGGTCGGCGAGGGGGCGACTCCCGCCGACGCCGCCTCGATCCGCGCCGCGCTCGAGGCCGGACGCGACGTCGAGCGCGTCATCCACATGCGCACCCTCTACCTCGGACCGGACGAGATCCTCGTGGCCGCGAAGCTCGCCTTCCCGGCCGCCGAGACCCTCGAGCACGTGGCCGCCGGGATCGACGCCGCGGAGAAGCGGATCCGCGAGGCCGTCCCGGCCGCCACCACGATCTACCTCGAGCCCGACGTCGACCGCGGACGCGCGGGATCGGCGGCGGCCCGTCCGGCCGTGACGGAGGCGGAAGGGACGGCCGCCGCGGCCGCTCCGGCCGCCGCCGCTCCGCCCGCCGCCTCCCCGCCGGCCGCGCCGCACGGGAGCGCATGAGATGCGCCGGGCCCTGGCGATCGTCAACGAGCGCGGTGCCGGGCTCGGCGCGCTCGAGCCGATGCTGACCGAGCGGGGGTTCGCCGTCGACGCCGTCGCAGGGACGGACCTCGACGCGATCGACATCCTCGCCCCCGACCTCGTCGTCACGCTCGGCTCCAGCGCCGGCGTCTACGAGACCTCGCGGCACCCCTTCATCAGCCCCGAGATCGCGCTCCTGCAGGACCGGATGCACCACCGCCGTCCCACGCTCGGCGTCTGCTTCGGAGCGCAGCTGATCGCGACCGCCCTGGGCGAGTCCGTCCATCCCGGATCGGCTCGCGAAGTCGGCTTCCGGCCGGTCGTGCTCACGGAGGAGGGCGCCGGCTCCCCGCTCCGGCACCTCGCCGGCGTCGACGTGATGCAGTGGCACGGCGACACCTTCGCGCTGCCGAGCGGAGCGGCGCTGCTGGCGTCGTCGCCGGCGGGCGAGGTGCAGGCGTTCGCCGTGGAGGACTGGCTCCTCGGCGTGCAGTTCCACCCCGAGCTGACCGGCACGATGGCCGCGCAGTGGCTCGAGGGCGACGGGGAGTGGGCGGGAGCGGCGGGCTACGACGCCGCCGCGCTCGCCGACGACGTCGCGGCGGAGCGCTTCGAGCGGATGCACGCGGCGACGCGGCTCGCGCTGACGGAGTGGCTGGGCGCTCCGAGCTGAGGGGTTCGGCGGCGGTCGGCGTCAGCGGCGGTCGGCGTCAGCGGCGGTCGGCGAAGAAGTCGAGCAGGAGCCGCGAGCACTCCGCGGCGCGGACCCCGGGGTATACCTCGACCACGTGGTTGTGCCGGCGGTCGCGGAGGAGGTCGTGCACGGATCCGGAGGCGCCCGCCTTCTCGTCCCACGCGCCGAAGACGACGCGGTCGATCCGCGCCGCCAGGATCGCTCCGGCGCAGAGCACGCACGGCTCGAGCGTGACCACCAGCGTGCAGCCCTCGAGATGCCAGTCGCCGCGGGCCTCGGCCGCCGCGCGGATCGCGACCACCTCGGCGTGCGCCGTCGGATCCCGCCGCAGCTCGCGCTCGTTGCGCCCGAGCCCGAGCACCGCACCCTCCGAGTCCAGGACCACCGCGCCCACAGGGACGTCGCCCCAGCCCGCGGCCCGCCGCGCCTCGTCGAGCGCCAGGCCCATCCACTCCTCGGAGCGGCGGGGGACGCGGAGATCGCTGTCGCGCATCGCTCCCCCTCCTGCGGCGGCCCGCTGCGGCCGGTGGGGCGCCGCTCCGGCCAGTAGATTGAGCTTATGCGCGTCCACGTAGCCGACCACCCGCTGATCACCCACAAGCTCACCGTGCTGCGTGACAAGCGCACCCCCTCCCCCACCTTCCGGCAGCTCGCCGAGGAGCTGATGACGCTCCTCGCCTACGAGGCCACCCGCGGCGTCCGCACCCGCACCGTCACCATCGAGACCCCCGTGACGCAGACCACCGGCCTCGCTCTCAGCGACCCGCAGCCGCTGGTCGTCCCGATCCTCCGGGCCGGCCTCGGGATGCTCGAGGGCATGGTCAAGCTCATCCCGACCGCCGAGGTCGGCTTCCTGGGCATGGCACGCAACGAGGAGACGCTCGAGCCGACCACGTACGCGGAGCGCCTGCCCGACGACCTGTCGAACCGCCAGTGCTTCGTCCTCGACCCGATGCTCGCGACCGGCGGCTCGCTCGTCGCGGCCATCCAGTTCCTCTTCGACCGGGGAGCGGTCGACGTCACCGCCGTCTGCCTGCTCGCCGCCCCCGAGGGCCTGGCCGCCGTCGAGAAGGCCTTCGGCGACCGCGACGTGACCATCGTCCTCGGCTCCCTCGACGAGAAGCTCAACGAGCTCGGCTACATCGTCCCCGGCCTCGGCGACGCGGGCGACCGCCTCTACGGCCTCGCGGGCTGAGCCCGCCGGCCCCCGGACGAGCGGGCCTTCCGTCGCGCCCCGGAACAGGAAGCCCCGCTGAGCCGTGCCGGTCGGCCGGCGCAGCGAGGGTCTCGACACCCCCCACCGCGGCCGTCCGGCACCGCCCGTCCTGCTGATCGACCAGTCCGCGCAGCGGGCGCATCGGGATCCCCCGTCACGGCGCGCGCCTCCTCCCGAGCACCGGAACCACCCCCGACGCGCCGTCCATCCCCACGGAAGTGTTGACGCCGTGCACCGGCCTCCGCTTTACTGGCGGACATGACTGACACCCTGCACGCCCCGACCTCCCTCGAGGCCATCGGGAATGCCGGCATGATGATGGCCGGTGGCCCCGTCATGTGCTGTCGAATGTGTGCATGAGGAACTGACCTCGCCGGATCCCCGCACCGCCTCCGCCCGCTGATCGTCACGATCGGCCGAGCGTCGGAGGCGCGGACGATCCCCTGGATGCCCCGCATCTGTCTCTGCCGCCACCGCGCACCGCGGGCCGGCTCGATCGCGCACACCCGGATCCGCTCCCTCGGACACTCGTCCCGGATCCGACCAGCCAAGGACTCGTCATGACCCTCCTCCACACCCGCACCGCCACCGCCACCACCCCCACCGAGGCGCCCCGCCTCCAGCCGGTCGCCGACGCCGCGCCCGCAGCGCCCCGCCTCCGCGCCGTCCCCCAGGGCACCGAGGCCCGCGGCTTCGCCCTCTACGTCGGCATCGACGAGGCCAAGGCCCGTGCCGCCGGAGTCGACCTCGGCCGCCTGGTCGAGGAGCTCAAGCGCGTCACGGCGCAGCTCGCCCCCGACGCCGAGACCTACGCCTCCGTCGCCCTCGCCCCGCAGGGCGCCGGCGGCCGCGACGTGGACGTGGTCCGCCTCGCGCTGCAGGACCCGGCCGCCGTCGCCAAGCGCCGCTCCGACGCCGAGCCCGACCCCGACCGCGCACCCGGCGGCGTCGTCATCGACATCTCCCGCAAGCGCGTCATCCTCGACGACGAGACCACCCCCCTCACCTACAAGGAGTTCGAGCTCCTCCAGTACCTCGTGCTCCGCGAGGGCCGCACCATCGAGCGCGCCGAGCTCATCGCCTCGCTCTGGGGCGCCGCGGACGACGACGCGCCGAACGAGCGCACCATCGACGTCCACGTCCGCCGCCTCCGCGCCAAGCTCGGCCGCTACGAGGAGATCGTGCGCACCGTCCGCGGAGTCGGCTACCGCTTCGACCGCCACGCCGACGTCGCCATCCGCTACGCGTCGACGCCGTCGCCGGATCTGTTCTGAATTGCGAGGAGAACGCTTGCGTTCTCCTCGCCGCGGTCGGCTTCACCCGTTGTCTCGATTCGGAGAGCGGGTCGCGACCGGCTAGCGGGAAACGCTGACACGCGTTTCCCGCGTTCGCCTCGAGGGCGGGACGTCCTCTCGACCTTCGGGGATGTGCGCGTACCGCCCCTCCTCTGTCACGGGCTGCTCGGCGGCCTGCTGTGTGGCCGAGGGCGGTCGGGGCGGGTCGCGCCCTCGAGGGGCTGGATGACCGGCCCCGGGCCGCGTCGGCGAGGAACGAGAGCAGGGGTCGATCCTCGGGTCTGCGGGTCAGGGGATCAGTGCGGTTCGTTGCGGACACCGGCGGGTAGCGGGCGGGTGCGTCGGGCGCCGGAGGCGGTCATCGGAGCAGGGGGCGGGCGCGGCAATGGAGACGGCAGGGTGGCTCAGGGAGGATTCAGGAAAGAGAGGGTTGCGTCGTTACCGGGTCGTTATATAGTTCAAGTGCGTCGACCGTTTGCTGTGGCGGGAAGCGCGAGAAGTGATTGCAGGACACTCTTGGTGCAAGGGAATGAAGGCCGGCCGCTCGCCTCAGCGGCCGGCCTTCTGTCGTTCCCCCGGCCCCCTTCCTCCGACTCCCCTCCTCCCAGCACCCCGGCGTAGGCTGTACGGCGTCTGGATGTCAGGGAACCGCTTCCTGAGTGCCGTGAAGGAGGACCAGTGGGGTCGAGAGAGGCCGTCGCCGCCTGGGAGTCGCTCTTCCGCGCCCAGGTCCAGGTGATGCGCACCCTGAGCACCGAGTTCCCCTCGCGGGAGATCTCGATGAACGAGTACGACGTGCTCTTCAACCTCACCCGGCAGCCCGGTCGGCGCGCACGGCTGCGCGACCTGAACCGGCACGTCCTCCTGACGCAGCCCAGCGTCAGCAGGCTGATCGACCGGCTCGCCGCCCGCGGCTGCGTCGAGAAGAGCGAGGATCCGGCGGACGCCCGCGGCACGATCATCGCGATCACCGACGAGGGCTACGCGCTCTTCCGCCGCGTCGCGCTCACCCACATGAGGACCATCTCGGAGCAGGTCGGCGGCGTCCTCGACGAGGACGAGCTGAAGCAGCTGACCGCGCTCTGCGACAAGCTCCGCGACGGCATCGCCTCCGCCTGATCCGTCCCCGCTAGCACGGGCCGCAGCGACCGGCCAGGTCTTCGCCGCGGCGCGGGACTCGCGGATCATGGTGGTCACCATGAGTGACACCTCCCCCACCCTCGTCTGGCTCCGCGACGACCTGCGCCTGGCCGACAACCCCGCTCTGCGCGCCGCGATCGACCGTGGCGGCCCCGTCGCGGTCTGCTACGTGCTCGACGAGGAGTCGGCGGGCATCCGTCCGCTCGGGGGCGCCTCCCGCTGGTGGCTGCACGGCAGCCTCGCAGCCCTCGCCGCCGACCTGCGCGAGCACGGCGCCCCGCTGATCCTGCGCCGCGGGCCGGCCGAGGCCGTCGTCCTCCAGCTCGCCGAGGAGATCGGCGCCGGAGCCGTGCACTGGAACCGCCGCTACGGGAGGGCCGAGCGCACCGTCGACGCGGCGGTGAAGGAATCGCTCCGCAACGGCGGCCTCGAGGCCGAGAGCCACCAGGGCTCGCTGATGTTCGAGCCGTGGACCGTGCAGACCGGCGCCGGCGGCCCCTACTCCGTCTACACGCCCTTCGCCCGTGCCTGCCGCGCCAAGCCGACGCCGCGCGCGCCGCTCCCCCGCCCCCGCTCGCTCGACGGCGTCGCGGGAGACATCGCCTCCGACTCCCTCGACGACTGGGAGCTGCTGCCCACGCGTCCCGACTGGGCGGGAGGGCTGCGCGAGCGCTGGGTCCCCGGCGAGAAGGCGGCGGCCGACCGGCTGCGCGCGTTCCTCGCGGAGCAACTCGACGACTACGCCGACGGCCGCGACCGGCCGGCGGAGGACGCCACCTCGAACCTCTCCCCGCACCTGAGGTGGGGCGAGATCAGCCCCTTCCAGGTGTGGCACGCCCTGGAGGAGGCGCACGCGAAGGGCCTCCACCGCGGCGACGGCAGCGACCGGTTCCTCTCCGAGGTGCTCTGGCGCGAGTTCTGCTACCACCTGCTGTTCCACTGGCCGGATCTGGCGACCGCGAACTTCGACACCCGGTTCGACTCCTTCCCGTGGGGGCGCCCCGGCCAGGAGGCGATCGACGCCTGGCACCAGGGGCGCACCGGCTACCCCCTGGTGGACGCAGGCATGCGCGAGCTCTGGAGCACCGGCTACATGCACAACCGGGTCCGGATGGTGACCGCGTCGTTCCTGATCAAGAACCTGCTGGTCGACTGGCGGGTGGGCGAGGAGTGGTTCTGGGACACCCTGGTGGACGCGGACCCAGCGAGCAACGCCGCGAACTGGCAGTGGGTCGCGGGCTCGGGAGCCGATGCGTCGCCGTTCTTCCGGGTCTTCAACCCGGTCACGCAGTCGAGGAAGTTCGACCCGGCCGGCGAGTACATCCGCCACAACGTGCCGGAGCTCGGCGGAGTCGAGGGCGCCGCCGTGCACGAGCCGTGGACGCTCGGGGACACGCTGACCGGAGGCGCGGACGGCTACCCGGCGCCCCTCGTCGACCTCAAGGAGACGCGGGCGCACGCGCTGGACGCCTTCGCGCAGATCAAGAGCGCCCCGCGCGACATCTCGCCGAGGGGCGACGACTGAGCGTCGCCGGCTAGACGCGTCCCGCCGGGCCGGTGGAGCGGCCGGACTCGGCGAGCGGGTCCTCCTCCCCGCCCTGATCGCGCAGATCGCGGGCCGGGATGCCGACGAGCACCGCCCCGTCGGGCGCGTCCTTCACCACGACGGCGTTCGCGCCCACGCTGACGTCCGATCCGAGCACGAGCGGGCCCAGGACGACCGCGCCGGCGCCGACGACCACCCGGTCGCCGAGCGTGGGGTGCCGACGCTCGCGCCGGGCCGACCTCCCGCCCAGCGTGACGGAGTGGTAGAGCATGCAGTCATCGCCGATCCGCGCGGTCTCGCCGATGACGACGCCCATGCCGTGGTCGATGAACAGACGCCGGCCGATGGTCGCACCGGGGTGGATCTCCACTCCGGTCGCCGCGCGCGCCGCCTGGCTGAGCAGCCGGGCGGGCAGGCGGAGGCCGCGCCGCCACCAGGCGTGCGCGACGCGGTGCACCCAGACCGCGTGCACTCCCGGGTAGGAGAGGACGACCTCCACCGCGCTCCGGGCGGCGGGGTCGCGCTCCCGGGCGGTGCGGACGTCCTCGCGGAGCAGGGCGAGGAGCCCGGGACGCTCCGGTCCGGACGGGACGCGGCGCTCCGGCCGACCGTCGCGTCCGGAGCGGGGCATCCCGCCTCGTCTCGAGGGGCTCAGCTGCGGAGGTCCTCGTACAGGACGGTCGAGATGTACCGCTCGCCGAAGTCGCAGACGATGGCGACGATGGTCTTCCCCGCGTTCTCGGGGCGCTTCGCGACCTCGAGCGCGGCCCACATGATCGAGCCGGAGGAGATGCCGCCGAGGATCCCCTCCTGCGCGGCCATCTCGCGGGCCACCCGCACGGAGTCGTCGAGCGTCACGTCGATGATCTCGTCGTAGACCTCGCGGTCGAGGATCGCGGGGACGAAGTTGGCGCCGATGCCCTGGATCTTGTGCGGCCCGGCGGTGCCCTGGGTGAGGAGCGGGGAGTCGATCGGCTCCACTCCGATGACCTGCACGCCGGGCTTGCGCTCCTTGAGCACCTGGCCGACTCCGGTGATGGTGCCGCCGGTTCCGATGCCGGCCACGAAGACGTCGACCTCGCCATCGGTGTCCTCCCAGACCTCCTCCGCGGTGGTGCGGCGGTGCACCTCGGGGTTGGCGGCGTTCTCGAACTGGCGGGCGAGGATCGCGCCGGGGGTCTCGTCGACGATCGCGCGGGCGCGCTCGACCGCTCCGCGCATGCCCTCGCTGCCGGGGGTGAGCACGATCTCGGCTCCGTAGGCGCGGAGGAGGACCCGGCGCTCGACGGACATCGTCTCGGGCATCGTGAGGACGACCTTGTAGCCGCGGGCGGCGCCCACCATCGCGAGCGCGATGCCGGTGTTGCCGCTCGTGCCCTCGACGATAGTCCCGCCGGGGTGCAGCTCGCCGGAGGCCTCGGCCGCGTCGATGATGGCGACGCCGATGCGGTCCTTCACGCTGTTCGCGGGGTTGTAGAACTCGAGCTTGGCGAGGACCGTCGCCTGGTCGGCTCCCTCCAGCCGGTTGATGCGGACGAGAGGGGTCCTGCCGACGAGCTGGGTCACGTCGTCGTGGATGCGTGCCATGGTGTGCGCTTTCTGCCGGGGCCGGCCGCCCGGGGCCCCGGAGCGGTGGGTGGAACGGGTGCTGCAGCGCCCCTCGGAGCGGCGCTCCCCCCACGATACGGATGCATCGACCCGAGGTCAGCACTCCGGACGCGCCCGCTCCTGCGCATCACCCGCCAGCTCCTCATCTCCACCGGGAGGAGGACGCCCCGCGGGCGCACCCGTCACGTACCATGAACTCGGGGGATCGCGCGACTGCTCGCGAGGCTTCTCGCCACCCTCCCTCACATCTCCGCGGCCCCGCGCCGCGTCGAAAGGACGACCGCTCCATGGCACTTCCCACTGCATCCCGCCGCTCCGTCCGGCCGCTCGGGATGTCGCTGCGGGCGGTCATGGGGTTCATCGGGATGAGCGCCGTGGCGGGCGTCCTGATCACCGTCGGCGTCACGCCGGCTCTCGCGCTGACGGGCCTGGCGACGAGCAACACGATCGGCATGTTCCAGAACCTGCCGGGCTACCTCGACGTGGGCCAGCTGATGCAGCGCACCAACGTCTACGCGAGCGACGGGACGACCCTCCTCGCCTCCGTCTACGACCAGAACCGCGTCGAGGTCGGCTGGGACGACGTCGCGCAGTCCGCGAAGGACGCGGCCGTCGCCGGCGAGGACCCGCGCTTCTACGAGCACGGCGGCATCGACCTCCAGGGCACGCTCCGGGCCATCGCCGTCACGCTCACGGGCGACGACCTGCAGGGCGGGTCGTCGATCACGCAGCAGTACGTGAAGAACGTCCTGGTGCAGAAGGCGGAGTCGATCACCGACGAGGCCGCGCGCGACAAGGCCTACCAGGAGGCGACGGACCCGACCCCCGAGCGCAAGCTCAAGGAGATGCGCCTCGCGATCGGCCTCGAGAAGGAGGCGTCGAAAGACGACATCCTGCTCGGCTACCTCAACATCGCCCTCTTCGGGGGCACCGTCTACGGCATCGAGGCCGCGGCGAACTACTACTACGGCATCCCCGCGAGCCAGCTCTCGACCTCGCAGGCGGCCGCGCTGCTGGCGATCGTGAACAACCCGGCGAAGTTCCGCTTCGACAACCCGGGCGACGAGGCGAACGGCGCCGCCAACGGCTACGCCGCCACCAAGGAGCGCCGCGACTACATCCTCTCGGAGGAGCTCAAGCACGGCCGGATCGACCAGGCCGCGCACGACGCCGCCGTCGCCGAGCCGATCACCCCGAACATCACGGAGCCCTCGACCGGCTGCACCACCGCCGGCAACGCCGCGTACTTCTGCGACTACGTGCTGAACGTCCTCCGCAACGACTCCGTCTTCGGGGCGACCGACGACGAGCGCTATCAGCGCATCCGCCAGGGCGGCTTCGACGTCGTGACGACCCTCGACCTCGACATCCAGCAGGTCTCGCAGGCGGCGCTCAACGCCTACATCCCCTCCGTCGACCCGCGCTTCCAGGTCGGCGCGACGGCCGCCTCCGTCGAGGCGAAGACGGGCCGCGTGCTCTCCATGGTGCAGAACACGCAGTACAGCCAGGACGAGCAGTTCCTCGCCGCGAACCCCGGCTACAGCGCGATCAACCTCAACGTCGACCTCAGCATGGGCGGCGGCTCCGGCGTGCAGACCGGATCGACCTACAAGGTGTTCACGCTGGCGCAGTGGCTGAAGGCGGGGCACACCGTCAACGAGTCGTTCGCCTCCCCCACCTCCGGCTTCAGCTCCTACCCCCAGAAGTGCAACGTCGAGGGCGACGGCGGCTACTACGGCAAGTTCTCGCCTCGCAACGACGACCCGTCGGAGGACGCGAGCTCGATGAGCGCGCTCGGCGCGACCACGAACTCGATCAACACCGGCTTCATGGGAATGGCGCAGCAGCTCGACCTCTGCGACATCCGCACCACCGCCGAGTCGTTCGGGATGCACCGCGCCGACGGCCGCGAGCTCGCCAACGGGCCGGCCTCGGTCCTCGGGACGAACGAGATCGCGCCGCTGACGGTGGCCAACGCCTACGCGGGGATCGCGAACGACGGCACGACCTGCTCGGCGATCGTCATCGACCGGATCACCGACAGCGAGGGCAACGCCGTCGCCGCCCCGGCATCGGCGTGCACGCCCTCCGTGTCGCCCGAGGTCGCCCGAGGGATGCAGTACGCGATGCAGCGGGTGATGACCTCCGGAACGGCCTACGCCTCGAACCCCTTCGACGGGATCGAGCACATCGGCAAGACGGGCACCACCGACGAGGCCGCCGACGTATGGACGGCGGGCGCCAGCAAGGCCGCCTCCCTGGCGGTCTGGGTCGGCAGCATCAACGGCTTCGCCGACAACACCAAGCAGAACCTGCGCTTCATCAGCCTGACGGGCGAGAAGGGCACCATCCGCGCCTCCAACGCCCGGCACGCCATCTGGAAGCCGATCATGACGGCGCTCGACGAGAAGTACGGCGGCGACGACTTCACGGCACCCCCGGCCTCGATGCTCGCGTACTCGCCCCGGTCGGCGGCGAACTCCGAGGTCCCCGACGTCACGGGCGAGACGGTCGAGAGCGCCACGGCGATCCTCACCGCCGCCGGTTTCGTCGTCGGGATGCACGAGTCGGTCGACTCCGCGACGATCCCGGAGGGCTCCGTCGTGTCGACGACGCCGAGCGCGGAGGAGACGGCGGTCGCCGGCGGGGTGATCCCCCTCCAGGTGAGCACGGGCAAGGCTCCGGCCAATCCGAACGACATCTCGGACCTGAACGGCGACCTGATCGAGTAGAGACGTCGCCCGTTCCGTGAAGGGGCCGATCCCTCCGGGGGTCGGCCCCCTCTGCTGTCGTGGCGCCGAGCCTGCGCGGGCGCCGTCGCGCCGACTCCGGGCGGACGGGCGTCCGGCGCGGCCGTGGCGCGCCTCGTCGGGGATGTCGCAGGCCTCGCCTAGGGTGCTGGTGCAGCGAGAGGATCCATCCTGAAGCGACCGAACGTCCCCGTCTTCCAGCCCCGTCGAACCGTCCACGGGGCTCTCGGCGCGCTGTTCGGATTCGTGATCGTCAGCGTCCTGGCGGGTCTGCTCGCCTCGCTCGTGGTCGCCCCCGCCGCCGCGCTCACCGGCGCGGCGACCTCCGGCACCATCTCGGCGTTCCAGTCCCTCCCGAGCTACCTCGAGGTCGGGCGCCTGATGCAGAAGAGCGACGTCTACGCGGGCGACCCGGACGATCCGACACTGCTGGCCTCCTTCTACGACCAGAACCGGATCGAGGTGCCGGCCGACCGGATCGCCGACTCCGTGAAGGACGCGCTCGTCGCGAGCGAGGACCCGCGCTTCTACGACCACGGCGGGATCGACCTGCAGGGCACCCTCCGCGCCATCGCCAGTACCTACCTCCTCGACGGCGACACCCAGGGCGGCTCGTCGATCACGCAGCAGTACGTGAAGAACGTGCTGGTGCAGAAGGCCGAGTCGATCCCGGACGAGGCGGACCGCGACCGCGCGTACGCGGAGGCGACGGCGACCACGGCCGAGCGCAAGCTCAAGGAGATGCGGCTCGCGATCGGGCTCGAGAAGGTGTCCTCGAAGGACGACATCCTCCTCGGCTACCTCAACATCGCGCTGTTCGGAGGCACCGTCTACGGCATCGAGGCCGCGGCGGAGTACTACTACGGCATCCCGGCGGCCGACCTCTCCCTCGCGCAGTCCGCCTCGCTCCTGGCCATCGTGAACAACCCCGAGAAGTTCCGCTTCGACCGTCCGGACGACACGGCCAACGGCGAGGCGAACGGCTACGCGCAGACCCGGGAGCGGCGCGACTACATCCTCGACCGGATGCTCGAGACGGGGAGCATCGACCAGGCCGCGCACGACGCCGCGGCCGCCGAGGCGATCACCCCCGACATCACCCCGCCGTCCACCGGCTGCCAGACGGCCGGCAGCGCGGCCTACTTCTGCGACTACGTGACCCACGTCCTCCGAGACGACCCGGCGCTCGGAGCGACCGACGACGAGCGCTACGCGGCGATCAAGCAGGGCGGGATCAAGGTCTACACGACGATCGATCTCGATCTGCAGAGGACCGCGCAGGAGCTGATGGACGAGCAGGTCCCCTCCTCCGATCCGCGCTTCGACGTCGGGGCGACGGCGGTCGCCGTCCAGAACGGCACCGGGCGCATCCTCACGATGGTGCAGAACAAGCGCTACAGCCAGGACCCGGACGTGATCGCGAGCGGGCCGGAGTTCTCGGCGATCAACCTCAACGTCGACGCGTCCGCGGGCGGCGGCAACGGCTTCCAGACCGGCTCCGCCTACAAGGTGTTCACGCTCGCCGAGTGGCTCGACCGCGGGCACACCCTGCTCGAGCAGTTCGACTCGAAGCAGAAGAACTGGACCGGCTTCGCCGACAGCTGCGAGGGCACCTGGGACTACGACTCCTACAACCCCAAGAACGCCGGCGACGGCGGCTACACCGACACCCAGACGGCGCTGTACTCGACGATCTACTCGCTGAACACGGGCTTCACCGGGATGTCGCACCTGCTCGACCAGTGCGAGATCCGCAAGCAGGCCGAGGCCTTCGGAGTGCACCGCGCGGACGGGACCGCGCTCGTGCAGTCGCCGGGAGCGGTCCTCGGCACCAACGAGATCGCACCGCTCACCATGGCGACCGCCTACTCCGGCATCGCCGAGAACGGCACGACCTGCACCCCCGTCGCGATCACGGCGATCGTCGGAGCCGACGGCCGCGAGATCGAGCCGGTGGAGACGACCTGCAGCCGGGCGGTGTCGTCGAGGGTCGCGTCGGCGATGCAGTACACGATGCTCAAGGTGACCGCCGAGGGCACGGGCGTCGAGGACGATCCGAAGAACGGCATCCAGCACATCACCAAGACGGGCACCACCGACAACTCCGCCGACACCTGGGCCATCGGGGCCTCGACCGAGACCTCCCTCGCGGTCTGGGTCGGCAGCATCTCGGCACGCGCGGACGGGTCGAGGGTGAACCTCGACTCGATCGACTTCGACAGCGGCTGGGCGCCCTCGGCACGCCACCGGATCTGGAAGCCGTTGATGACGGCGATCGACTCCCGCTACGGCGGCTCCGACTTCCCGCAGGCCGACCAGTCGCTCGTCGCGGCGCCGCAGGTCACCGTGCCGGACCTGTCGGGCCGGACCAGCGACTCCGCCGCGCAGGCGCTGACCGCCGCAGGGCTCACTCCCGGAGCGACGTCGCAGGTCGACTCGACGCAGCCGATGAACACCGTGGCCGGCACAGGTCCGGCCGCGGGCACCCGCGTGGACAAGGGATCGGTGGTGGGCGTGCAGCTGAGCACGGGGAAGGCGCCGCCCGCTCCCGCTCCGGGCGGCTGACACCGCAGGTCAGGGACGTCGCCGGTCGGCGAGGATCTGCGACGGGAACGGGTCAGGGGGAACGGGTCAGGGAAGCCGACTCAGGGCTCGACGGCTCCGGCGGGGAGCAGCCCGAACTCGACGAGCTCGTCGTCGGTGAGCAGTCGGCTGCGGATCATGAAGCGCTTGCCCTCGGGGGCTTCGACGCTGAATCCGCTGCCCCGCCCGTCGACGAGGTCGACGGTGAGGTGGGTGTGCTTCCAGTACTCGAACTGGGAGCGGGACATCCAGAAGTCGATCGGGTCCAGGCCGTCGAGCCGGAGCGACTCGACGAGCACGTCCGAGGCGCCGGTGCGGAACATCCCGGTGGGGAAGCACATCGGGGAGCTGCCGTCGCAGCATCCGCCCGACTGGTGGAACATGAGCGGCCCGTGCAGCGCCGTCATCCGGCGGAGCATGCCGGCCGCCTCCGCAGTGACGTCGACCCTCGTGGAGGTCATGGGTGGTGCTCCTTCGCTCGTGGTGCGGAATGTCTGTGTGCGCCCGACCGCTGACGCCGGACACTCCTCCGGGCGGCGTCTCGATACGCCGCTGCGCGGACTACTCGATCAGCACGAGCGGGCGGCCCGTCGCCAGGTGCCTCGCCCGCAGGGCCGAGCACCGTCCTTCCGCGCGCCGCCAGGTGCCTCGCCCGAAGGGCCGAGCACCGAACGACGGATCCGCGTGCCAGCGGATCCGCCTCGGTGCGAACGCTCACCGCTCCTCCCCACCCGGCCACGTCGGCGAGCCGACCGCGGCACGGGCGACGAGGAACGAGGAGCCCGTGCGAACCAGCTCAGAAGAAGCCCATCGGTCCTTCCGCGTAGGAGACGAGGAGGTTCTTCGTCTGCTGGTAGTGGTCGAGCATCACCTTGTGGTTCTCGCGTCCGATGCCCGACTGCTTGTAGCCGCCGAATGCCGCGTGCGCGGGGTACTGGTGGTAGGTGTTCGACCAGACGCGGCCTGCTTCGATGGCCCGGCCTGCGCGGTAGAGCTGGGCGCCGTTGCGGCTCCACACTCCGGCGCCGAGGCCGTAGAGGGTGTCGTTGGCGATGCCGATCGCGTCGTCGAAGTCGTCGAAGGAGGTGAGGGCGAGGACGGGTCCGAAGATCTCCTCCTGGAAGATGCGCATCGAGTTGCGGCCCTCGAACACGGTCGGGTTGACGTAGTACCCGCCGCTGAGCTCGCCGCCGAGGTCGGCGCGGTCGCCGCCGATGAGCAGCTTCGCTCCCTCCTGCTTGCCGATGTCCATGTAGGAGAGGATCTTCTCGAGCTGGTCGTTCGAGGCCTGGGCGCCGATCATCGTCGCGGTGTCGAGCGGGTTGCCCTGCTTGATCCGCTTGACCCGCTCGAGGCCGTCTCCGACGAAGTCGTCGTAGATCGAGCGCTGCACGAGCGCCCGCGACGGGCAGGTGCAGACCTCGCCCTGATTGAGGGCGAAGAACGAGAAGCCTTCGAGCGCCTTGTCGTAGAAGGAGTCGCGTTCCGCGGCGACGTCGGCGAAGAACACGTTGGGGCTCTTGCCGCCCAGCTCCAGCGTCACCGGGATGAGGTTCTCGCTGGCGTACTGCATGATCAGGCGGCCGGTGGTCGTCTCGCCGGTGAAGGCGATCTTCCGGATGCGCGGGTGGGAGGCGAGCGGTGCGCCCGCTTCGAACCCGAATCCGTTGACGACGTTGAGCACGCCGGCGGGGATGAGGTCGCCGATCAGGTCGAGCAGCACGTGGATGGACGCCGGCGTCTGCTCGGCCGGCTTCAGCACCACGCAGTTGCCCGCGGCGAGCGCCGGTGCGAGCTTCCACACGGCCATCAGGATCGGGAAGTTCCAGGGGATGATCTGCCCGACCACGCCCAGCGGCTCGTGGAAGTGGTACGCGATCGTGTCGTGGTCGATCTCGGAGACGCCTCCCTCCTGCGCGCGGATCGCTCCGGCGAAGTAGCGGAAGTGGTCGATGGCGAGGGGGATGTCGGCGGCGAGGGTCTCGCGCACGGGCTTGCCGTTCTCCCACGTCTCGGCGACGGCGAGCAGCTCGAGGTTCGCCTCCATGCGGTCGGCGATCTTCAGGAGCATGTTCGAGCGCTCGGCGGGGCTGGTCTTCCCCCAGCTCGCGAACGCTTTCCAGCCCGCCTCGACGGCGCGGTCGACGTCGGCGGCGGTGCCGCGGGCGATCTCGCAGAAGGGCTTCCCGGTGATCGGGGTGATGTTCTCGAAGTACTGGCCGCTCGCGGGGGCGACGTGCTCGCCTCCGATGTAGTGGTCGTAGCGCGAGCGGAAGGAGGCGACGGATCCCTCCGTGCCTGGATTCGCGTAGACCGTGGAACCGGGCTCCTGCGGTGCCTGCTCGGCGACCTGGTCGGCGTACAGCGTCATGTGGACCTCCATCGACGTCGTTGTCGTGGGCGCGGGGTGGGCGCCCGGTCCTGACGCTACGTCGCGGGGGGTTGCACGACGTTGCACGGGTCGACGCACTGGCGGGAGCGGCGAGGACGGAGGCCGGACCGGCCGGGCGGAGACGCGGCCGCCCGAGGAGGAGGGCCCCGCGGCCCGGACCTCAGACGCTCGCGAGCAGGCGCTGGGCGATCCGGCTCATGTAGACGCCGTAGGTCACCGTGGCCGCTGCGGCCCCCGCGCCGACCCAGGACCACACCTGCGGCCAGGCGGAGCCGTCGACGAGGACCACGACGACTCCGCTCGCTCCGACCAGCGTCGTCCAGGTGGCGAGCCAGAGGTCGAGGGTCCGGCCGAAGATCCTCGCCATCGGGTAGAAGTGCAGGCCCACGATCACGGCGATGGCCGGCACGAGGAACCGCTCGAGCCCGGTGCCGGTGAGGACGCCCACCGCGACACCGATCAGCACGCCCTCCGCGGCGAAGACCGCCCCGAAGAGCACGCCGTTCGGCTTCGCCGCGCGATCGGCGTCGGTGAGCTCCACCGCCATCCTCCGCCGGGCGACGAGGAGGCGGACGGCCTGCACGGCGAAGACCACGGCCGCGAGCGCGCAGACGGTCACGGCGGTCGTCGCCGCCGGAGCCGGCCAGCCGACCGTGGTGTCGCTCGCCCACCACATCGTGAAGACCGCCATCAGGAGCAGACCCCCCGCGACTCCGCTCGCGAGGGCCCGGGGAGGTGGTGCGAGGGTGCTCATGCGTCGAGGCTAGCGAGACGGCTCCGCGGCCTCACGGCTCCGGCGGCACTCCCGGGAGCGACCGGAACGGCTCAGCGCTGCTCCGCCTCGATCGTCTCGAGGTGGGCGGCGACACCGGCACGGCGGGGCGAGCGGGGCGGGAGGACGCGCAGGAGCTCCCGCCACACCTCCGCGTCGTCGCGGCCGTCGGGGCCCTCCGCCCAGGCGAGGAGGGTCGCGGGCGCCGCATCGGCGAGGACGCTCGCCCGCACCCGCAGGCGCAGCTCGCCGGCGATCGCCCGGATCCCCGGCGCCTCGGACGAGGGCAGCGGCGCGCCCCGGTACGCGTCCAGGGCGAGGCGGTGGGAGCCGCGGTCGAGCAGGCCGAGCACCTGGCGGGCGTCGAGGTCGACCGGGCTCGCCAGGCGGTAGGGGCGCGAGAGGGGCACCAGGCGCGGGAGGGTCGGCTCGAGCGCGCGGCGCAGCCGCACCATCTCGGCGCGGACGGTGACCACCGCGTCGTCCCGGCCGTGGAGCAGGAGGGCGAGCTGCTCGGCCGAGAGCCCGGCCCGGTGCCAGGCGAGCAGGGTCAGGATCTCGGCGTGCCGGGTGCTCAGCTCGAGCGTCGCTCCGGCGGCCGTCACCAGGCCCGTCTCGCGCCCGAGGACCCGCAGGCTCGGCGCCCGGGCCGCCGCTGTGCTCCGTGCAGCGGGCCGCCGCGGGCGGAGGAGCCGCTGCACCATCAGCTCGCTCTCGACGGCGGCGGCGGTCGCCTCCATCAGCGGGAGGGTCTGCGGGGCGACGACGTCGGCGCCGCCGGTGATGTCGATCACTCCGAGGATCTCGTGCGTCTCGGGGTCGTGCACGGGGACGGCGGTGCAGCTCCACGGGTGCACGAGCGAGGCGAAGTGCTCGGCGCCGTGGATCTGCACGCCGTGATCGAGCACGAGGGCCGTCCCCGGCGCGGACGTCCCGACGTCGGGCTCGGCCCACGCCGCGCCCTCGACGAACGACATCCCCTCGGCGAGGCTCTTGAGGTGCTGGTCCCCGTCGATCCAGAGCAGCCGCCCGAGCGCGTCGCCCACCGCGACGAGCACGCCGCTGTCCTCGTCGGCGTCGCGCACCAGCAGGCGGCGGATGACAGGGAGGACCGAGGCGAGCGGATGCCCGGTGCGGTACTCGCGGAGGTCGTCTCCCGAGAACGAGAGCGGTGCCGTCAGCCGGTCCGGATCGAGGCGCCGCCGCCGTGCGCGCTCCCACGACTCCTCGACCAGCGCGCGCCGCCGACCGCTGCCAGGGCGGGCCAGCCACGGGTTGGTCATGCGCTCCGCCTCGTCGTCGGGTCGGTGGGACTCGACGCTACTCCGCGGAGCGCGGCGGCGCCTCTCTCCGCGCACCGGAACGGCGGCGCCCCCGCACCGCCAGCAGCAGCACCGCCGCCACCAGCACGGCGACGCCCAGGACGGCTCCCGCGGTCAGCCGCTCCCCCAGCACCGCCACGCCGAGGAGGGTCGCGGTCGCCGGCTCCAGGAGGGTGAGCGTCGAGACGGTCGCCGCTGGCAGCGCTCGCAGGCCGCGCGCGAAGAAGGTGTAGGCCACGGCGACCGTCACCACTCCGAGCCAGAGCGCGGCCGGGATCGAGCCGGAGAGCCGCGACGGATCGCCCAGCAGCAGGAACGGGACCGCCAGCAGCGCCGCGGCTCCGAACTGGGCTCCCATGGCGGCGACGGGGCTGAGCCCGCGCTCGAGCAGCAGCTTGCCGCAGACGGCGTAGAGCGCGTAGGAGGCGCCGGCGCCGGCCGAGGCGGCGAGGCCGGGGAGCGTCACGCCGCCGGATCCGCCGCCGCTGAGGAGCACCACGCCGACCGCGGCGAGCGCGGTCGAGGCGAACCAGCGCGGGCTCGGCGTCGTCCGCAGGACGAGCCACTCCAGCAGGCCGGTGAAGGCGGGAGCGGAGCCGAGGGCGACGATCGTGCCGACCGCGACTCCGTTCTGCGCGGTGCCGGTGAAGAAGGCGGGCTGGTACGCGGCGACGCCGACCGCTCCGAGCACGACGAGCAGCACGACGGCGCGGGTCGGGCGGGAGCGGCTCCGCCGGCGCAGAGCCTCCACGCCGAGGAGAGCGGCCAGCAGGGCGCCGCCGAGGACGATGCGCGCCGCCCCGAGGAGGAGCGGATCCACGCCCGCCGCTCCGAGGGCCTGGGCGGTCCCCGTCGTGCCGAAGCAGACGGCGGCGAGGAGGACGGCGCCGATCGCCGAGGTCCGGGCCCCGCTCATCCCGCCCCGCTCCCCCGGCCGCCTGATGACCGGCTCCCAGTGTCCCAGGGATGGGCGCGTGCTCTTCCGCCTCTCGCACCGGGGGCCCAGGATGGAGGGACCGGACTAGCGGAGGAGCACGACGTGGGCATCGCGGAACCGTTCGACCTCGAGGACCACCACCGCAGCGCGCACGGCGCCCTGCGCGAGCACTTCTCGGTGCGCGAGTTCGAGGAGGTGCCGCTGGACCGCGAGGCCATCGTCGCCACCGCGTACCTGCGGGCGATCGAGCACGCCACCGTGGCCCGGGTGCTCCCCCTCGCGCGCGCCCACCCCGACGAGCAGGTCCGCGCGTTCGCGTCCGTCTGGGCCGCCGAGCGGCACCGGATCGCCGACGCCCTGGGCGACGTGCTCGCGGCCTCGCCGCAGATCCGCGGCATCGACATCCGCCCGCCGGAGCCGACGGTGAGGTCGCGCCCGCTCCTCGACCGCGCCGCGGCCTCCCTCGCCGGCCCCGTCGCGCTGGCCCTCGCGGTGGACGCCCGGGTCGCGGTGCACGGCTACCGCCGGCTCGCCCGGCTCTCGCTGCACCCCGAGATGGAGCGCCTCGCCGAGACGGTCACGGGCATCCTCGAGCGGCAGGCCGACTTCTTCACGGTGCACGCGGCGGGACGCCTCGGACGCCCGCTGCCGCGCCGGGTGCAGGCGGCCGGCCTGCTCGCCGTGCTGCGCCTCCCGATCGGCGAGGCCGACCTGCCGGAGGCTCTCGCGCGCGAGGGCCGGGAGCTCGTCTTCGGCCGGGACGACGGCGGACTCGACGGGATCGACGCGGGCGTCGTCGCGGCGTTCGCGCTGCCCTGCACGGCGGCCCGGCGGCTCGTGCACCCGTACCGGCCGGTGTCGATCCGTGCCGCGCACCGCCTCGGACGGCTCGCCGCCGACACCCGCGCCGCCGTCACGACCCTGCTGGAGCAGGTGCGCGAGTAGCGGCGGCGCTCAGCCCAGCAGCTCGCGCACGTCCTCGGCGGTGATCCCGCCGGTGGCCGCCGCGCCGTCGTCCGACATGACCGCGGCGAAGAGCGCGGCCTTCGCCTCCTTGAGGGCCATCACCTTCTCCTCGATCGTGTCCTTCGCGACCAGGCGGTAGACCATGACCGAGCGGGTCTGGCCGATGCGGTGCGCGCGGTCGACCGCCTGCGACTCGGTGGCGGGGTTCCACCACGGGTCGAGCAGGATGCAGTAGTCGGCCTCGGTGAGGTTGAGCCCGAAGCCGCCGGCCTTGAGCGAGATCAGGAACACGCCCGCCGCGCCCGAGCGGAACCGCTCGATGACCTCGTCGCGCTTCTTCGTCGCTCCGTCGAGGTAGGCGTACTCGATGCCCGCCGCGTCCAGCCGCCCGCGGACCCGGCCGAGGAACCGCGTGAACTGGCTGAACACCAGCACGCGGTGCCCCTCGCCGAGTGCGTCGCCCAGCAGCTCGTCGAGCAGGTCGAGCTTGGTGGAGGGCACGCTCTCGTGCGCCTCGTCGACCAGTGCCGCGTCGAGCGCGACCTGGCGCAGCACGGTCAGCGCGCGGAAGATCGCGAAGCGGTTCTTCTCGAAGTCGCCGATCAGGCCCAGCACGCGCTGCCGCTCCCGCGCCAGGTACGTGTCGTAGACCTTCCGCTGCTTCGGGCCGAGCTCGACCTCGAGGGTCTGCTCCTGCTTGGGCGGCAGCTCCTTGGCGACGAGCTCCTTGGTGCGCCGCAGCATCAGCGGGCGGATGCGCCGCCGCAGCTGCGAGAGCTTCTCGCTGTCGGCCTCGCGCTCGATCGGCTTCTGGTAGAACTCGACGAACCCGGCGGGCGAGGGGAACAGGCCCGGAGCGACGATCGACAGCAGCGACCAGAGCTCCATCACGTTGTTCTCCATCGGCGTTCCCGTGATGGCCAGCTTGAAGGGCACGTCGAGCCGGCGCGCGAGCTGGTGCGTCGCCGACTGGCGGTTCTTGACGAACTGCGCCTCGTCGAGGAGGAGCCCCGACCACTGGATGCCCGAGTACGACTCGTAGTCGAGCCGGAACAGGGCGTAGGAGGTGACGACCAGCTCGGCCTCGCCGATGACGCTCGAGAGCGCCTTCCGCTTCTTCTTCGACGTCTCGTCGATCCCGACGACGCGGAGGTCCGGGGCGAAGCGCTTGGCCTCGCCGACCCAGTTGGGCACCACGCTGGTGGGCGCGACGACGAGGAACGGGCGCGGCGAGGTGCCCGCCTCCGCGGCCGCGGCGCGCTGCTCCTGCATCACCCGGGTGACCAGGGCGAGGGACTGCACGGTCTTGCCCAGGCCCATGTCGTCGGCGAGCACGCCGCCGAGCTGGTTGTCGTAGAGGAACGAGAGCCAGTCGTAGCCGAGCTGCTGGTAGGGCCGCAGCTCCACGGCGAAGCCCTCGGGCAGGACCCGCGACTCCAGCGCACCGGTCGCGGTGAAGCCGGAGAGCCCCTCCACGGAGCGGCGCCACGCGGCGGCCTGGGCCTCCACGACGCCCAGCTCGACCAGCTCGTCCCAGAGGGAGGACTGGAACCGGCTGATCCGCAGGGTCTCGCCGGGGTCGTCCGAGAGCTCGCGGGCCTCGGCGATCAGCTCGCGGAGGCGGCCGAACCGCTCGTCGTCGAGGGCGAAGTAGACGCCGCTCGGCAGCACCATGTACTCGTCGCCGCGGGCGAGCGCGAGGAAGATCTCGGCCAGCGGGACCGCCTCGTCGTTGACGGTGACGGAGATCTCGAGGTTGAACCAGTCGCGGCTGTCGGGCTGGGCGACGGTCTGCACGGCGACCACGGGCGCGGTCTGCGCCTCGCGGTACTCGACGCGCTCGCCGATCTCCTCGATCTCGACATTGCCGAGCTCGCGGAGCCGCTCGACCTCGCCGGTGAGGAAGCCGACGGTCTGCATGCCGCGCAGGTCGAAGGTGGGGCGCAGACGCCTGCTCGACGGCGACACCAGGGCGGGCGTCGACTCCGGGTCGAGACCCGCTCCGACGAGGGAGTCGAGGATCCGCTGCTCGGCCTCGGGGTCGCGATAGCCCGCGTCCTCGCCGACCCGCAGCGGGAGCCGCTCGGCGTCCACGCCGCCGCGCGCTCCCTCCACTCCGTAGCGCCACCACCACGAGCCGCGCAGGCCCGCGCCGTCGGTGTGCTCGAGGGTGAGGCCGAGGCGCGGCTCGGGCACCGCCGGCGCCTCGAAGGAGCCGTCACGGGAGACGATGTCGAACAGCCGGTGCAGCCGCTGGTAGTGCTCGGTGAGGAACGCCGACTCCTCGGCCACCGGGATGCGGATGGCCTCGCGGCTCCAGAGGAACGTGCGCGCGGAGGACAGCAGCGGCGCGGCGAACGGGATGAGCGTGACCGGGCGGGCGCGCATCTCGTCGCCGCCCTCCCAGGTGTAGAGGCCGACGGCCGGGTCGCCGATGAAGCCGAACTCCTCGGGCGCCGGGTGGTCGCCGATGGCGACGAGCGAGCGCAGCTCGAGGCCGGCGGCGGTGCGCGTGACGTCGATGGAGGCGGTGGCCGTCGTGTCGAGGATCTTCAGCGGCGTCTGGTCGCGGTCGCCCATCACCAGGCCGATGCCCGCGCGGACGGCTCCGTGCAGGGCCGCCCAGATCGCCTCGCTCCGGCACTGGTCGAGGTAGAGCCAGGTGTCGGGCGAGTAGTAGCTGGAGGCGCTGTGCCCGGAGAGCAGGCCCTGCATCTCGCGGATCACGTCGATCTGGCGCTCGTCGTAGTCGTGGCTGTAGTGCAGGTAGCCGAGGTCACGCCAGCTGGTGCCGGTGCGGACCCAGCGATCGCGGTCGCCCATCCGCACCGGGCGCACGCCCAGGCGCGGGCGCGGCTCGGGCGGCGGCCGGTAGGAGTTGTAGCGGCCGGGCGGGCGACGCACGGGCTCGCCGGGCAGCAGCTCGAACTGCAGGCCGAGCGGGATGCCGGTGTGCGAGCGCTCCGCGCCGGCGAGGAGCGGGGCGAGCGCGCTGCGCCACTCCGGGACGGCGTCGACAGCGGCCTCGCCCGGGAAGGGACCGGCCACTCCGCCCTCGCGCTCGCGGCGCAGGGCCTCGATCAGGACGGCCGCGACGTGCTTGCACTCGTGCTTGACCGGGCAGCTGCAGGCGCCGCCGAGGAGGGTCCAGTGCTCGCCCTCGTCGCGGAGCTGCACGCTCACGGCGTACGGCGAGCGCCCGGATCCGCGGACCTGGCCGAAGAGGCGGGTGCGGCCGCCAAACCACTGCAGCTCGCGCACGCGGCCCTCGTCCGCGTACGCGGTGCCCTTCTCGACGGCGGCGGTTCCGACGAGGGCGCGGATGTCCTGCTCGGAGAAGGGCTCGTGGCCGGCGGTCACCGGCCCGGGTGCGGCCGACGGCAGCGCCTCACCGGGGGGACTCTGGCGGGCCATGGACCTCACGCTCTCCGCGCTCGAACGAGCGCATCCGTCTATTCAACCCGATTCCGGAGGCGCTGCGAGCCGCGGGCCGGGATCCGTGGAGGACGCACGGCCGTCCCTACGATGGAGGGATGCCCCGTCTGGCCGTCGTCTCGGCGCACACCTCCCCGCTCGAGCAGCCGTCGACGGGCGACGCGGGCGGGATGAACGTGTACCTCGCGGCGGTGCTCCCGGAGCTGGCTGCGCTCGGCTGGGAGATCGAGGTGCTGACCCGCGGCGAGGGCGTCCGGATGCTCGCGCCGGGTGTGCGAGTGGTCGGCGTGCCGGTGCCGGCGGGCGACAAGTACGCGCTGGCGGCCGCGGCGCCGGAGTTCGCGCGCGCCGCGGAGGGGGCCGACGTCGTGCACTCCCACTACTGGGTGTCGGGCCTCGCGGGGGCGCTCACCGGCAGGCCGCACGTGCACTCGATGCACTCGGGCTCGCTCGCGAAGAACGCCCGGCTCGCCCCGGGCGACGTCGCGGAGCCGCAGCAGCGGATCGACGCGGAGCGCTCCGTGCTCGCCTCCGCCGACGCGATCGTGGTGGCGGGCGCCTCGGAGCGGGAGGACGTCGTCAGCGGGTACGGCGCGGATCCGGACCGGGTCGTCGTGGTGCCGCCCGGAGCCGACGCGCGGTTCCGCCCGGGCGGCGGCGAGCGCTCCGGAGTCGTCCTGATCGGCCGGGTGCAGCCGCTCAAGGGGCAGCTGCTGGCGGTCGAGGCGCTCGCGGCGATGGCGCCGGCGGAGCGGCCGGTGCTGCGGCTGGTGGGCGGGGCGGCACCGGGCCGGGAGTCGTACCTCGACGCGGTGCGCGCCGTGGCGGCTCCGCTGGGAGACCGCGTGCTGATCGAGGGGGCCGCCGACCGCGACCGGGTGGCGGAGCGGCTCCGGAGTGCGCAGCTGGCGCTCGTGCCCTCGGCGGCCGAGACCTTCGGGCTGATCGCGCTCGAGGCGGCCGGCAGCGGCACTCCCGTGCTCGCGCGCAGGACGACCGGCCTGGTGGACGCGGTGCGCGACGGCGGGAGCGGCGTGCTGCTCGACTCCGACTCCCCTGCGGCGTGGGCCGAGGCGATCCTGACCCTGCTGGGCTCGCCCGGCGAGCTGGCGCGACTCGGCCGCGGCGGCGTCGACTGGGCGGCCGCCCACTCCTGGCCGGCCGCCGCCGCCCGGCTGGACGCCGTCTACCGCGGCCTGTCGGCCCGCTGAGGGAACCCCGGACCGTCGAGGGACCCCGCTCCGCCGGGTCACCTCGACGGGTCGGGGCTCCCTCGATGAAGGGAGGGGGTCAGTCGGCGATGGCGGGCGCCCCGGGGTCGAGGCGGGCGCCGCGGGTGGAGCGGTACCAGGGCGCGAGGCGGTCGGGCGAGACGGCGACCATCGCGGCGCCCGTGAATCCGGCGTCGTTGCCGAAGCGGGCGGGGACGATCTCGGTGCCGATGTCGAGGAAGCGGGCGAACTCGTCGAAGACGTGCGCCGCCGCGCCGCCGATCACGAACAGCTGCGGCGAGAGCAGCATCTCGAGGTGCCGGTAGTAGACGCTGAGGCGACCCGCCCACTCCTCGAGGGTGATGCCCTCGCGGCGGACGGCCGAGAAGCCGACCTGCGGCTCGAAGTCGGGACCGTCGATGTGCAGGTGCCCGAGCTCGGAGTTGGGGATCACCACGCCCTCGTGGACGAGCGCCGTCCCGATGCCGGTGCCGAGGGTGGTCAGCAGGAGGAGGCCCTCGCGTCCGCGCATGGCCCCGAACTCGCGCTCGGCGACCCCCGCCGCGTCCGCGTCGTTGACGACGACGACGTCGACCCCGGTCGCCTCCGAGAGGAGGGCCTGCGCGTCGAGCCCGACCCAGCGCTGCGAGACGTGGGTGGTCTGGCGGACGACGCCGCCGCGGACGATCCCGGGGAAGCCGACGCCCACGGGCGTGCCCGCGATCGGCGAGACGTCCCGGACGATGCCGGCGATCGCCTCGGCGAAGTCCTCGGGCTCCTTGCCCAGCGGGTTCGCGACCGCGAAGCGCCGAGCCGCCCGCTCGCCGGTGGTGACGTCGACGAGGGACGCCTTGATCGACGTCCCCCCGATGTCGACGCCGACGGCGAAGCGCGGGAGGAGGCCGTCGTGGGGCTGGGTCACGGATGCTCCGTCTGCAGTGGTGGGCGAGCGCGGGGACTCGCGAAAACGGTCGGCCCGTCGGATCCGGGATCGCGACGAGCCGAAGGCGATTCTACGAGCCGTCAGGTGCGCGCGGGCTCCGAGAGGGCGCGGAGGACGAAGTCGATCACCGGCTCGTAGAGATGGACGGCCAGCCCGTCGTCGATCGGGACGACCACCTCGATCGAGCCCTGCGCCTCGGCGACGAACACCGCCGGGTCGTTGCAGTCGGCGATCGCGATGACCGGCAGCCCCCGCCGGCCGGCCGCGCCCGCGAAGCCGTGGTCGGCGACGACCAGGTCGGGGCGGATGCCGAGCTCGTCGAGGCGGTCGAGCAGCGCGTCCATCGGCTCCGGCGAGTGCGTGTGCTGCAGCCCTCCCCCGCGGTAGACGCAGGTGACCCCGCCGGTGCACCACAGGGCCTGGTGCTCGTCCGCGAGAGGCACGCGGATGCCGTCGGGGGCGGCGAACGGGAGCGCGTTCACGTCGATCACGCGAGCGCCCCGCTCCGTCGCGGCAGCAGCGAAGCGGCGGTAGACGTCCATCAGGGTCGCGGGGTGCGCGGTGGCGAACAGGAGGAGCGCCCCCTCGCGGACAGCGGCGGCGAACCGGTCGCGGTAGCGGGCGAGCCCCGCGACCGTCAGGCGGGCGTCGATCCGGTCCTGCCCGCTCTCGAAGGAGGGGTCGGTGCTGATCCCCACGCGCTCCCCCATCAGGGCGAGCAGGCTCTCGAGCGTCCAGTGCTCGGCCACGTCCACGCCGTAGAGGAGCGCGGGCTCGCGGGCGGCGAGGCGGCGGAGGTTGCCGAGGTTGCTCGCGCGGCCGGTGAGGACGTCCCCGGCGAGAAGGGAGGAGGCGAGGTACGCCTCGAGCTCGGAGTCGGGACGCGGCATGCGGGACCTCTCGATCGACGGGGAGCTCCCAGGCTACGGGCAGTTCAGGTGTTGACATCCGATCCGTCGCCGATATATCGTTACTGCATCGCCGACAGATCGGAAGCAGCCGCTCCCGACGGGCGACCGGATCCGATCGAAAGGGATCCCCTCACGACAGAGAGCAGCACACCCATGAACTCCAGGACCTTCTTCTCCGACGACCGCCGCGACTCGTGCGACGGCGACCACTCCTCCCGCCACGAGCACCCCGGCCGCGGACAGCGCCGCGGACCCGGCGGTCACGGCCGCGGCTTCGGGCCCGGCTTCGGCTTCGGCCCGGGCTTCGGCCCCGGCTTCGGCGGCCCCTTCGGCCGCGGCGGAGGACGCGCCCGACGCGGTGACGTCCGCGCGGCCCTCCTCTCCCTCCTCTCCGAGAAGTCCTCGAACGGCTACGGCCTGATCAAGGCCATCGCCGAGAAGACGAACGGATCGTGGCGTCCCAGCCCCGGCTCCGTCTACCCCACCCTCCAGCAGCTCGTCGACGAGGGCCTCATCACGGCCGTCGGCGAGGGCCGCGGCACCGAGTACCAGCTCACGGACGCGGGCGGCACCTACGTGCGCGAGCACGCCGACGAGCTCGACGCGGCCTGGGAGGCCACCCCCGGCGCGAGCGACGCCGATCGCGCCTTCATGGAGAACGTCGGCAAGCTGATGGGCGTCGTGCAGCAGTTCCGCGGAGCGACCGAGGCGCAGCGCGCCGCCGCCTCCGCCAAGCTCGACGAGACCCGTCGCGCGCTGTACCTCATCCTCGCCGACTGACCTCGGCTCCCCTCCCGCGATCCGTCGCGGGAGCCCCGGACGGACGGGACCCCCTCGCCTCGGCGACGGGGTCCCGTCCGTTCCGTCGTCTCCGGACCCGGCGCCTCAGCGGGCGGCGGACAGGCGCGCCAGACCCTCGTCGAGGGTGACCGACGGGCTCCACTGCAGATCGGCGCGCGTGCGGCGCTGGTCGAACCAGTGCGCGGTCGAGAGCTGCTCGGCGAGGAAGCGGGTCATCGGCGGCTCATCGGCGCCGGGCCGCACGGCCCACACGCGCTCGACGAGCGAGCCCGCAGCGCGGGCGACGGAGGCGGGGACGGACCAGCGCGGCGGCTCGACGCCCGAGGCGCGGCAGATCCCGGCGAGCAGCTCGGCGACCGGGCGCGGCTCGCCGTTGGTGACGACGTAGGAGCGGCCGTGCACCTCCTCCGCCCGCCCGAGAGCGGCGACGATCGCCGAGGCGGCGTTGTCGATGTAGGTGGAGTCGATCAGCGCCTGGCCGTGCCCGAGGAGCGGCAGCCGGCCGGCGCGCGCCCGCTCGACGATGCGGGCGACGAGCTGGGTGTCGCCCGGACCCCAGACCAGGTGCGGGCGCACGGCGACCACCGCGAAGCCGGGGGCGTCGGCCGCCAGCGCCAGCAGCTCGGCGCGGGCCTTGGTGCGCGCGTAGTCGCCGCGGGCGCGGTCCGGATCGGCGGGCTCGGCGTCGTCGCCGGTGATCGAGGAGCCGGAGTGGGCGACGGAGGGCGACGAGATCTGGACGAAGCGGCTCACGCCGGCGCGGGCGGCGGCGGCGAGCAGACGCCGGGTTCCGTCGATGTTCACGCGGTCGAAGTCGCCAGGATCGCCGGCGAGCGAGACCTTCGCGGCGAGGTGCACGACGCCCTCGGCCGCGTCGACGGCCTCCTCGACCGCGCGCGGATCGGTCAGGGAGCCCCGCGCCTCCTCGACGCCCGCGACCCCGGAGGGCCTACGCTGGAAGGTGCGGACATCGTGCCCCTGGGCGACGAGGCCCGCGGCCACCGCACCGCCGAGCAGGCCGCTCGCGCCGGTGACCAGGACCCTCACGGAGCCACCATCGGGCCGCCGGCGAGCACGCCCTCGGCCCAGCGCGAGAGCGCGGCCCGGTCGATCTTGGAGTTGTGGCGGATGTCGGTGGGCAGCGCCGGGACGACGAGCACCGCGGCGACGGGCCGGCCGACGGCCGCGCGCACCTCGGCGGCGAGGGCCTCCTCGGCCAGCACCACGCGGCGCGCGCCCGAGCGCAGCTCGACCACGGCGACCAGCTGCGCGACTCCGCGCGGGCCGGCTCCGACGATCGCGGCGCGGGCGACCGAGGTGACGCGCGCCTCGATCCGCTGCTCCGGTCCGACCGGCGTGACGACGCCGTCCGGCGTGACGACGACGTGCGGCATCCTGCCCTCGACCCAGAGGCGGCCGGCGGAGTCGATCCGCCCGACGTCCCCGGTGCGGTGCCAGCGCTCGCCCGGGACGGCGCCGACGCGGGCGGCGCGGTCGGTGAGCCAGAGGCGCTCGTAGTGGTCCTCGACGTGACCGGCCGAGACGACGATCTCGCCGGTCGTGCCGGTGATCTCCTCCGGCTCGTCCGCGGCGCGGCCGCCGGCGTCGAGCGGGGCGATCCGCAGCCGGACGCCCGCGGCGGGCACGCCCACGCAGACGCCTCCGCGCGGATCGTCGTCGGAGGCGGCCTCGCGGATGCCCTCCAGCGACGCGTCGGTGAGCAGCAGCCCCTCGGTCATGCCGTAGGGAGTGCGGGCGGAGGCGTTCGGCATGAGCGCCTGCGCCTCGCCGAGCAGTCCCGCCGAGACGGGGGCGCCGGCCGAGAGGAAGGTGCGCACGCCGGCGAGGGCCCGGTGGTCGTCGACGTCGAGCGCGCCGGCGGTGGCCACGACGTTGGCCAGTGCGGCCGGCGAGAGGAACAGCACGGTCGCGTCGACCCGGGCGGCGGCCGCGGCGACGGCGGCCGCGGTGAGCGTCCGGGGCGCGGTGACGTCCATGTCCGGAGTGGCGGAGCGCGTGCCCAGCGCGGGACCGAGCAGGGCGAACGGCGCGAAGCCCGCGACGAGGCCGGTGCCCGGTCCGATCCCGTACTGGCGGGCGAGCGCGTCGCGGACGCCGGCGAGCTGCCGGTGCGTGTAGACGACGCCCTTGGCGGGGCCGGTCGAGCCGGAGGTGAACAGGATCGCGGCCACGGCGTCGGCGGCGGGCGCCTCGCCCAGCGCCTCCGGGTCGGCGGCCAGCTCGGCGCGGCCGAGCTCGATCAGCTGCCCGAGCGACGTGTCGACCCCGAGGGCAGAGGCGGAGGCGCGGGGCAGGGTCTGCGTCGAGACCCGGCCGCCGGGCCAGCGGAGGGCCCGCGCGACGGCGAGGCCGGGCAGGGCGCCGACCACCAGATCCGGCCAGGCGCCGCGGACCGCGCGGGTGAGACCGCGCAGGCCCAGGCCCGCGTCGGCGACGACCACGACGGCTCCGATGCGCAGGCACGCGTAGAGCAGCGCCGTCAGGTCGGCACCGGGCGGCACGAGGAGCGAGACGCGGTCGCCCGGGGAGACGCCAGAGGCGCGGAGCCCGGCGGCGAGCTCGCGGACCCGCTGCGAGAGCAGGCGCCAGGAGACCGAGCGGGGCCCGCCGCCTCCGGGAGGCGCCATCTCGACCAGGGCGAGCGAGTCGTCCTGCGCGTTGCGGTCGAGGTGCGCCCAGAGCGGCTCGACCGGCGCGGTCGGGCGGCGGACGTCGGGGGCGGGGTCGCCGCCGAACGGCTCCTCGCCGTCGGAGAGGTCGCCCAGCCAGGTGAGGACGGCGGACGAGTAGTCGACGTCCTCGGCCACCAGGTGGCCCGCTCCCTCGTAGCGGTGGACCTGCGCGTGCGGGAGGCGGTCGACGAGGTCGTCGAGGTAGCGGTCGGAGAAGATCGGGTCCAGCGGGCCCCAGAGCATCAGGGCCGGCGTCGTCAGGGCGCTGACGCCCTCGGCGATGCGCTGCAGCTCCGGGTCGCTCGGGTGCGCGGAGTCGACCGGGATGTCGGCGACGAAGCCGCCCACTCCGCCGCGGCGCGACGCGGACCGGTAGGGCGCGCGGTACCCCTCCTTCACCGCGGAGGGCAGCGCCGGGTGCCCCAGCGCGAGGGTCGTCTCGAGGAAGGCCGGCGTGCCGACCGTCGAGGCGCCGAGCACACCCGAGGCGAGCGCGAGCCGGAGCGGGGCCGGGATCGGCTCGTCGGCGCTCTGGTGGATCGCGGTGTTCAGGAGCATCGTGGCGCGCAGCTGCTCCGGGTGGTCGACCGCCCAGCCCAGCGAGACGACTCCGCCCCAGTCGTGGCCGAGGGTGACCACGTCGTCGAGGCCGAGCACGTCGGTGAGGTCGGAGAGCTCGCGCACGCGGTCGGCGAGCGTGTGCAGGGCGCCGGTCCGCTCGGAGAAGCCCATCTCGAGCTGGTCGACAGCGACCACCCGCCAGGCGGGGCCTCCGCTGCGGGCCGACTCGAGCGTGGCGGCCGCGAGGCGGCGCCAGAGGTAGGACCAGGTGGGATTGCCGTGCACGCAGAGGACGGTGCCGACGGGCTCCGTGCCGAGGGCCTCGCCCGTGTCGAGCAGGTGCCAGCGGCGCGGCACGCCCTGGGCGTCCGGAGCGTCGACGAGGCGCGACCACGCGGGATCGAGCCCGTCGAGCCCGGCCGGGGGCAGCTGCGCGGCGGCCGTGGAGCCGAGCGCTCCGCGGATCCGCTCGGCCGGGTGGGGCGCGGTCACCAGGCGATCTCGAGCATCGCGGTGTTGATGCCCGAGCCCACTCCGATGAGCAGCACCCGGTTGCCGGGCTGCAGGGTCTCGGCCTCCTGGGCCAGGGTGATCGGGATCGACGCCGGGCCGACGTTGCCGAGGGTGGGGTAGGTCGTGGGGACGCGGCTGCGGTCGATGCCGACGGCCTTCACCAGGGCGTCGGTGTGCACGTCCGACACCTGGTGCGTGATGTAGCGGTCCATCCCGCTCCAGTTCCAGTCGCGGGTGGCCTCCTTCCACGCCGAGAGGACGAGCTCCATGCCGCCCTTGAGCAGCGCCTTCGCGTCCGTGAACATGCCGTCGACGCTGCCGACGCAGAGCTCGTTGAACTGCGTGGCCGCGCGGGTGATGCCGCCGAGGATGCGGTGGCCCTTGGGGTGCTCGTCGGCCGGGCCGAGGACGGCCGCGGCCGCGCCGGAGCCGAGGGTCAGGCTCGCGAACTCGCTCATGAAGTCCTTGCGCTTGACGCCCTCGCGGCTCAGGCGCTCGATCGTGTTGACCTGGATCTCGTCGGCGTCCTCGCCGTCGATGATGAGCGCGTAGCGGATCTGGCCGGAGTCGATCAGCTGCGCGGCGAGGGTCATGCCGTTGACGAAGCCGAGGCACGCGTTCGCGATGTCGAAGTTGATGGCCGACGAGGGCAGGCCGAGCCCGTGGTGCAGGCGCACGGCGACCGAGGGCTCGAGGTGCTTGCGGGTCACCGACGTGTTGATGATCAGGCCGATCTGGTCGGCGCGGACGCCGGCCTCGGCGAGAGCGCGCTTGCCCGCGTCGATCGCCGCTCCGTCGAAGCCCTGCTCGGTGCCCCAGTTGCGGCGCTCGTGCACGCCGGCGACACGCTGGAGGAGCCCGGTGGGGAGCCGCAGTCGCTTGAGCGCTGGAGCGAGCCGCGCCTCGATCTCGGCCGAGGTGGTCACGCGCGGAGCCAGCGTGGTCGCGACGGACAGCAATGCGACGTTGCGGTGCGTGGTCGTTGCGTTTCCGTCCAACGGAACTCCCTGTCGAGTTGTCGATCCTGGCATGTGCCTCCGTGATTTTACGCTGTCGTTCAGGCTGCGCTTCCTGGACGCCGGCTGGGCGGTCGCGGGACGCGTCCTCGGCGGCCCGGCGGAGGCTCCTCCCCCGGAACGACGGGTGGGGAGCCGACGAGGCCACACGCGACGCGCGGTGTCAACCCACCCGCCGGGGCGTCAGGTCCCCATCGCCCACGGCTCGCGATCGCCGCGGAGGCGGGCGGCGAGCGCCATCGCCTGCTCGTCGGTCAGGGTCGCGACGTAGTCGACCACACCGCGTCCCCGGCCGAGCCGCTGCAGCGCCGCCGGGTCGGAGGTCGGTCGGCCGCGCTCGTCGGCCGGGAGCCAGTCGGGGTGGTCGGCGCGCAGGCGGAAGTAGCCGTCGGTCGCGAGCTCGATCAGGTCGAGCAGCTTCTGCGGAGCCCGCGAGCCGTCGCGCGGATCCTCCAGCCAGGCGTCGAGGTGGGTCACCAGCGTCTCGAGCACCTGCGACTGGCCGCGCTGGTAGGTGGCGAAGTCCGGCCGATCGATCACGAAGCGGGTGTGCACGAACTTCAGCACGGCCACGTCGTGCCAGGCGTCGGGGAGGAGGGAGAGGTGGCCCGAGCGCACGTTCGGCTCGGCGAGCACCACCACGGAGCGCTGCAGACGGCCGATCCAGGAGGAGACGAAGGCCTCGATCGCGCGCTCGGTGCGCGTCGATCCGTCGAAGGGGAGCGCGAGGAGCCCCTCGACCAGCTCGGTCGACACTCTCTCCACGGAGGCGCGGAAGTGCTCGTCGCTCGCGATCCACGGGTCGCGGGCCACGAGCCTCCGGCGGAGCATCTCGAGCGAGTGCCCGGGGGCCCGCGCCCACAGCTCCTCGGCGTCGAGGGCGGCGAGCGCGTTCTGCTCGCGGAGGAACGCGCGGAACTCCACGGCGACGGCCGCCTGCTGCAGCACCCCCGCGCGGTAGAAGTCGTCGAGGTCGTGCAGCGAGTAGGCGATGTCGTCGGCGACGTCCATCACCGAGCACTCGAGGGTCTGCTGCCAGGGGGCGATCGCGGCGAAGCCGGAGCGGGCGTCGAGCAGGTCGTCGAGGTCGAGCGTGTACGCCGAGAACTTCGGCGGTGCGGTCTCCCACCGGCTGGCGGCCGAGCCGCGGGGCAGCTCGGTCGGGTCGGCGGAGTCGATGCCGGGGCGGTGGACCGTCCGCCCCCACGGGTACTTGAGCACGGCGGCTCGGGAGGCGGCGGTGAGGTTCAGCCCCACCTCCACCGTCTCGCAGACGTCGAGCTCGGAGAGGATCCGGAACGACTGCGCGTTGCCCTCGAAACCCTCCGCGAGCCCCAGCCGCTCGCGCGCGAGGCGGTCGAGCGCCTGCTCGCCGAGGTGGCCGAACGGAGGGTGGCCGAGGTCGTGCGCGCTGGCCGCGGCCTGCACGACCACCGGGTCGCAGCCGCCGAGCCGCTCGACCAGCTCGCGCTGGGCGGGATCGGTGGTGGTCAGCTGCATCGCGATCGCGCGGGCGACCGCGGTGACCTTGATCGAGTGCGTGAGCCGGTTGTGCACGACCTGGCCGACGCCTGAGGGCGAGATGACCTGGGTCACCGCGGAGAGTCGGGCGAAGTACGGCGAGAAGCGGATCCGCTCCAGGTCGACGCGGTACTCGGGGTACTCCTCGCCGGTGGCGAACCGGTCGACCGGCTCGGGGATGCGCCGGTCGCGGCGGTGGTCGTGCGGGGCCGAGGCCCGCGGGGCCGTCGTCTCGGGGAGTGCCGGCTCGCTCATGGCTTCACCCTAATCAGGGGCGCGGGGGCGGAGGGACCGCGCCGCTCCGGCGGCCGGCGTCGCTCCTCCGGCGAGACACCGCGTCCGCCGGCGAGGCACCGCGGGGACGGCGGCGCCTCGGGGAGCGCACGAACACCTCGGCGGTCCGGTGGGCGAGGCCGGCGCCTCGGCGGAGGCCGGGACGCCCCGCGGCAGCCCGGCCGACGGGCGAACGGAAGACGGGGGGCGCGGACTCCCGTCAGGCGGACTGCTCGCGCGGGGCGACGGCGAGGTGCACGGCCGCGGCGACGACCGCGCCGAGGACGTAGGCCGCGATGTCGAGCCAGGAGAAGGTGGTGCCGACGACGAGGCGGAGCGGCGCCCACAGCTCGACCAGGCGCGCCGCGACTCCGATCGCCTGCAGCTGCTCCATCGCGATCGACCAGGCCAGCGCGATCCCGGCAGCCGTCACGCCCGGGATGCGCGGCAGGAGCACCGCGATCAGCAGCGCCACCAGCACGACGTAGGCCACTCCGCCGGCGAGGTCGGCGAGCAGCCCCGTGAGCACGAACCGCAGCGCCAGGCCCAGGCCGAGCACGGCGACGGCCGCGAGGGCGAAGCGGGGCCGCGCCCTCACCGGGCACGCTCCTCGAGGGCGCGCTGCAGGCGGTCGAGAGCGAGGAGGAACGTGCGGTCGTCGGCCACGCGCCAGCCGAGAGCGGCCGGGGCGGCGACGACCAGGGGCACGAGGACGGTGCGCGGGCGCCGCCTCGCCGCACGCAGGACGGCGGAGGCGGGCGGCGGCGCGAGGACCGCCAGGACCAGCGCGCGGACCCGGTGGGCACCCGAGGGCGAGGTGCCGACGCCCACCGAGACGATCCGATCCCACTCGGCGATGCGCAGGGCGTCCGCGCGCTCGGCGGCGAGCTCGAGTCCGTCGCGGCCGACGGCCAGCACTCCGGCGGCGGCGGCCGGAGCGGCGGAGGCGGGTGCCGCGATCCGGCGCAGCGCCCGGGCGAGCTCGGGAGTGCGCAGGACGGCGAACCCCTCGGTGACGGCGGCGAGCGCCGCCAGCCGGCGCTGCCGCTCCGGGGCGGCCTGACGGACCCGGGCCCGGACGGCGGCCGGGGCGGGCAGGGGCGCGGCGAGCAGCGCCGTCGGCTCGAACCGCGTGCGCGGGGGCAGCGGGACCGCCGGCGGCGTGCGCGGCGGGGGCTCGCCCCAGTGCGGCGTCGATGCGGGATCCATGCGCCCCTCCCTCCTCGCGCGGCTCCGAGCCGCCCCTGAGATCATCCCTCCTCCGCCCTCCCGCCTTGCCGAGAGGGCTCGCTGGGCTTACGATGGAGTACCCCCCGGGGGTATGCCGCGACCGGCGTGCCGACCGGACGCCCACCGGGCCGATCGACCGGATCGGACCGGACGCACCACACAGGAGGACCCATGAGCACCAGGATCGACCTCGGCCTGACCGCGAGCGGATCGACGGGAGGGTGCGGCTGCGGCGGAGGCGGCGCCTGCGCGTGCGGCGGCCACGGCGACGCCGGCCGCTCCGATGCCGGCCACGCGGCGCAGGGCTCCCTGTCGGCCGCGTCCGTGCAGAGCTTCGGCGTCGCGGGCATGACCTGCGAGCACTGCGTCCGCAGCGTCACCGAGGAGCTCGCCGCCTACCCCGAGGTCTCGGCGGTCGACGTGTCCCTCGCCCCCGACGGGGTCTCGACCGTCACGGTCGGCTCCTCCCGGCCGCTCGGCCGCGAGGAGATCGCCGCCGCCGTCGCCGACGCGGGCTACCGCCTCGCTCCCCTGAGCTGACGTGGCCGAGACCACCGGCACCCCGCTCGAGCTCGCCATCGGAGGGATGACCTGCGCCTCCTGCGTCGCGCGGGTCGAGAAGCGCCTCGACGCGCTCCCCGGCGTCCACGCGACCGTCAACCTCGCCCTCGAGCGCGCGACGCTGACCCTCCCGCCCGGCACGACTCCGGCCGACGCGATCGCCGCCGTCGAGGCCGCGGGCTACAGCGCGACGGTCCCCTCCGGCGGCGAGGCGGCTCCCGCGGAGGAGCAGGAGGAGCAGAGCGACGACGACCGCGAGCGGCGCGCCCTGCGCACCCGGCTCCGCGTCTCCGCCCTGCTCGCCGTGCCGGTGGTCCTGCTCTCGATGATCCCGCCGCTGCAGTTCGCGAACTGGCAGTGGCTGTGCCTCGCCCTCGCCTCGCCGGTCGCGGTCTGGGGCGCGCTCCCCTTCCACCGCAACGCCTGGCGGGCGCTGCGGCACGGCTCCACCACCATGGACACCCTGATCAGCCTCGGGGTCAGCGCCTCCTTCGCCTGGTCGGTCTGGGCTCTGTTCCTCGGCGACGCCGGGCGGCCGGGCATGAGCATGCCGTTCGAGCTGCTGGGCAGCCGCTCCGGCCACGACGAGATCTACCTCGAGGTCGCCGCCGCCGTCCCCGTCCTCGTGCTGGCCGGCCGCTACCTGGAGGCGCGGTCGAAGCGCGACGCCGGTGCGGCGCTCCGGGCGCTCCTCCGCCTCGGCGCGAAGGACGCCGTGCGCGTCGCCGCCGACGGGCAGGAGGAGCGCGTGCCCGCGTCCTCGCTCGCGGTCGGCGACGTCCTCCGCGTGCGCCCCGGCGAGACCGTCGCCGCCGACGGCACCGTGCTCGAGGGCTCGAGCGCGATCGACGCGAGCATGCTCACCGGCGAGAGCGTGCCGGTCGAGGTCGGCCCGGGCTCGACCGTGACCGGCGGAGTGCTCAACGCGCACGGCCTGCTCACCGTCCGCGTCGACCGCGTCGGCTCCGAGACCACGCTCGCGCGGATGGGCCGTCTCGTCTCGGACGCGCAGGCCGGCAAGGCGCGCGTCCAGCGGCTCGCCGACCGCGTCTCCTCCGTCTTCGTGCCGGTCGTGGTGGTGCTCGCCCTGGCCACCCTCGCCGGCTGGCTGATCGCCGGCGCCGACCTCGCCGCCGCCGTCTCTCCCGCCGTCGCCGTCCTCGTCGTCGCCTGCCCGTGCGCGCTGGGCCTGGCCACCCCGACCGCCGTCCTCGTCGGCACCGGCCGCGGCTCCCAGCTCGGGATCCTCCTCCGCGGGCCGGAGGTGCTCGAGGCCGGGCGGCGGATCGACACGGTCGTGCTCGACAAGACCGGCACGCTCACCACCGGCGCGTTCCAGGTCGTCGATTCCAGCGACGACGAGAGCCTGCGGATGCTCGCCGCCGTCGAGCGCGGGTCGGAGCATCCGCTCGCCGCGGCGATCGTGGCCGGGGCCGCGCACCTCGACGTCCCCGAGGCGACCGGATTCCGCTCCAGCACCGGGTTCGGCGTGCGCGCCCGGGTCGAGGGCCGCCTGGTCGTCGCCGGCCGGCTGCGCTGGCTGGAGGAGCAGTGGGGCTTCGCGCCGGGCGGTCTCGCCGAGCGCGCCGAGCGAGCGACCGCCGAGGGCGGCACCGTCGTCGGCGTCGGCTGGGAGGGGGCGCTGCGCGGCTTCGCGGTCCTCCGCGACGAGCCGAGGCCGGAGGCGTCCCGCACCGTCCGCGCCCTGCGCGAGCGGGGCCTGCGGGTGATGGTGCTGACCGGCGACAACCCGCGGGCGGCGCAGGCCGTCGCCTCGGCCGTCGGCATCGACGAGGTCGTCGCCGAGGTGCTGCCGGAGGAGAAGCTCGCGGTGATCGAGCGCCTCCGTGCGGAGGGCCGCCACGTCGCCTTCGTCGGCGACGGTGTGAACGACGCCGCCGCGCTGGCCGCCGCGGACGTGGGGATCGCGATGGGCGCCGGATCGGACGCGGCGATCGAGGCGAGCGACATCACCCTCGTCGGCGACGACCTCGCCCGGGTGCCCGACGCCCTGCGCCTCGGGCGCCGCACCCTCGCGGTCATCCGGGGCAACCTCTTCTGGGCCTTCGCCTACAACGTGGCCGCGATCCCGCTCGCGATGGCCGGACTCCTGGGGCCGCTCGTGGCCGGCGCCGCGATGGCGTTCTCGAGCGTCTTCGTCGTGCTGAACAGCCTGCGGCTGCGGTCGTTCCGCTGAGTCCCGGCGGGCCGTCCGGAGTTCCCTCGCGGAGCTCTTGACGGCCCGCCCGCAGGTGGCGAGGGTGAGCGCATGAGCCTCTTCATCACCTGCCCGGTCGACGACGTCGAGCGCGCCACCGCCTTCTACACCGCGCTCGGCTGGACCCTGAACGCCGAGATGTCCCGCGAGGACGTCTCCTGCTTCGCGATCGGTCCCGGCACGTCCGTCATGCTCGCGAGCCGCGCGATGTACGAGAGCGTCGGCGCCACCGAGGAGCTGATCGGCGCCCCCGGCACCCCCTCGAAGGTGACCGTCTCGTTCGACCTCGACAGCCGCGCGGCCGTCGACGAGCTCGTCGAGCGGGCCGCCGCCGCGGGCGGCCGGATCGGCGACACCGACGACTACCCCTTCATGTACCAGCGCCAGTTCGACGACCTCGACGGCTACCACTACTCCCCGTTCTGGATGAAGCCGGGCGGCGACGCGGCGGAGTGACGGGGCCGCGCGGACTCACTCCGCGTGCCGCAGGCGGTGCCGCCGGACCGCGGCCCGGTTCGCGCAGCGGACGGAGCAGTACCGCTGCCGGCCGTTCCGCGTCACGTCGACGACGACGTTCCTGCAGTGGTCGCCCGGCGCCCGACCGGCCTCGCACCGCAGGAGGCGGCTCATCCCCCGGGTCGTCAGGTGCAGCGCCGTGCCGACCGCGATGACGGCGTGGAGGACGTGCGCCAGGGACTGGTCCTGGTCGCGGTAGTGCAGGTGCCAGCCCTCGTCGTCGTGGTCGGTCAGGCGCGGATACGCGGCGATCGCGGCCATCTGGCGGTTCAGCGACGTCGCCCGGCCGCTCGGAGTCGGCGCGTCGACCACTTCCAGCCACTCGTCGATCACGTCGCGCGTCCGGGCGTGGTCGTCCGGGCCGGACTCGAAGGCCATCGTCATGCCGTATTCGCGCGTTCGAGCCTCGATGCCCGCGCGGTCGGACGGCCAGTCGTTCGCGAGGGAGGCGGCGAGCAGGACCGCGTACTCGCCGTAAGGGTTGAGCTGCATAAGACCATGACAGCACAGTGGCTCCCATGCGCACCTCCACACCCTCCCCGCACCCCTCCGAGCCGCTCGCCCCCGCCGTCGATCCGCACGAGCACGGCTGGACGACCGAGTCGGCCCACCGGACCAGCGAGGGCGTCGTCGTGTACGTCCGCTGCGCCGGCTGCGGCACGCGGCGCGTGGACGTGCGGACCGGGCACCAGGATCCCCCTGCCGCTCTCAGCCGCGTCCTGCCCGCCTCCGACGACCGCTCCCGCCGTGGAGCAGAGGGAGGATGAGGGCATGATCGCCGACCTGACCCTCCCCTGCGACGCCGGCCCCGGGGAGAGGAGCCTCCTCCTCCGCCGCGCGGTGCTCCACGACCTCCCCGCGATCGTCCGGCTCCTCTCCGACGACCCGATCAGCGCCGGGCGCGGAGACGTCGCCGCCGAGGAGGACGGGGCCGCCTACGAGGCCGCCTTCCGGAGCATCGCGCAGGACCCGGGCAACGATCTCGTGGTCGCGGTGGACGGCGCCGGAGCCGTGGTCGGCACGCTGCAGCTGACCGTGATCCCCGGGATGGCGCGCCGCGGCAGCTCCCGCCTGCTCGTCGAAGCGGTCCGGGTGGCGAGCGCCGAGCGGTCGGCGGGGATCGGCACGGCCCTGATGCGCTGGGTGCTGGACGTCGCTGCGATCGAGCTCCGCACGCCGCTCGTCCAGCTGACCTCGGACGCCGCCCGCACCGACGCCCACCGCTTCTACCTGCGCCTGGGCTTCGTCGACTCGCACGTGGGCTTCAAGCGCCGCGTCGAGCTGCCGGGCTCGTAGCGGCGGTGCGGGCAGCCCGTCCGGACGCCTGATCGGCGTGTCCCCGCAAGCACGACCGGCGCAGGAGGGGACGCCCCGAGCGGAGGCCCGGACGGCACTGCTCGCCTCTCCCCGGCCGACGTGATTGGCTGGCCCGATGAGAACCGAGACCCGCCAGGGCGTCCCCCTCCTGCTCGTCGACGACGACGGAGGCGCGCTCTCGACCCCGGACGACGCGATCGCGCTGATCGGCGAGACCTACGGCGGCGACGTCGAGACGATCGTGGTGCCCGTCGGCCGGCTCGACCCCGAGTTCCTCCGCCTGCGCTCCGGCATCGCCGGCGAGTTCGTGCAGAAGTTCGTCTCGTACGGCAAGCGGCTGGTGATCCTCGGCGACGTCAGCGGGCCGGTGGCGGAGTCGAGCGCGCTGCAGGCCTTCGTCATCGAGTCGAACCGCGGCGACCACCTCTGGTTCGCCGCCGACCTCGAGGCGCTCGACGCCCGCCTCCGCAGCTCCGGGACCGCGACCGAGCCCGGTGCCGACGGCGGAGTGGAGCCGACGCCCGGCCCCGCCCGCTGATGCCCCTGCTCCAGCCCGGCCCCGACGGCTCTCCACCCGAGGTCGACGGTCCGGTCCGCCTCCTCCTGCTCGCCGACACGCACCTTCCGAAGCGGGCGAAGGCCCTCCCGGACGAGGTGTGGCGCGCGGTCGACGAGGCAGACCTGGTCGTGCACGCGGGCGACTGGGTCGACGAGGCGACGCTGGACGCGCTGGAGGAGCGGGCGGCGCTCCTGCTGGCCGTGTGGGGCAACAACGATCCGGAGCCGCTGCGCGCCCGCCTGCCCGAGGTCGCGCGCGCCCGCATCGCCGGCCTCGACGTCCGCGTGGTGCACGAGACCGGAGCGGCGACCGGCCGCGAGACCCGCGCCGACGCCGCTCATCCGGGTGCCGACGTGCTCGTCTTCGGGCACAGCCACATCCCCTGGGACACCGTCTCCCCGGCGGGTCTCCGCCTGCTCAATCCGGGCTCCCCGACGGATCGGAGGCGCCAGCCGGCCTGCACCTTCCTGACCGCCGTCGCCGACGACGGAGGGCTCCGCGACGTGCACCTGACCGCCCTGCCGCTCCGGGCACGAACCATTCCCGGCGGCGGCGCAAGGGGGTCACAGAGCATTTAGGTCGGCCTAAGCTCACCTGGATGAGCAGCTCACACGACCACCCCGACTCCGCGCACCTGCGCCCGGAGGGTCTCGACGACGCCACCGTGGCGGCGCTCGGGAAGCTCTCGGAGGCGCTCGAGACGGTCGAGCACGCCCGCGGTCTGCTCTACGGCTTCCACCGGCTCACCGGCGCGGCCGACCTCGCTCTGGGCGAGGCCGTCGACGCGCTGCGCGAGGCCGGCCACGCCGCGACCGCCGAGCGGATCGAGGCCGAGCTCGTCGGCCGCAACGTCATCGAGGGGCGCTGGACCTTCCAGATCGTCGAGGACTACGACGACACCTACTACGCCGCGTTCCGGGAGCAGGAGCGCGCCGCGCGCGACGAGCTCGCCGGCGGACGCCGCCACCTCTTCGAGTCCGAGATGAAGGAGGACCGCCGCTCCGGCGGCCGCCGCCACCACGAGTCGCGCCCGGAGGCGGGCTCGTGAACGCCGTCATCCGGATGCACGCCTCGTCGCTGCGGGTCAAGGCGGTCACGCCGGGCCGCGGCGGACGCGGCACGCCTCCCGAGCCCGAGGCGACGATGCGGCGCACCACGCTCAGCATCGACGGCCGCCGCTTCCTCCTCGCCGTCTCCCTCGACACCGAGGAGCTCGAGAAGCGCCTGGTCGAGGCCGTGCGCAACCGCGGCGACATGGTGAGCTTCACGGTCGCCGGCGAGCGGGAGGTCTGCGTGCTGGTCTCCCCGGGCGTCGCGGTCATCCTCGAGCACGAGGACGTCCCGGTCGAGGATCCGGACGCCGAGGACGCGCCGATCCTGTACGACGACGTCGAGTACCTGACCTGATCCGTCGGCGACCGGTCCCGGCCGCCGGTCCGGGCGCGGACTCTCGACTCGGGTCGTCCGTCCGCTCAGACCGCTCCGGTGCTCGCCCACAGGTGGAACGCCGCGTGCGCCCGGTGCGGCCGCCACGCCTGCGACGCCGCCTCCGCCTCCACCGTGCTCACCCGGCCGAGCGCCTTCCGCAGCACCAGGTCGCCGGCGGGGAAGGCGTCCGGATCGCCGAGGAACCGGAGCGCGAGGTAGTCGGCCGTCCACGGCCCGATACCCGGGATCGCGAGAAGCGCGCGCCGTTGCTCCGGCAGGTCGCCCGCGCGGTCGAGCACGGGTCCGGCGGCGAAGGCCTCGGCGACGGCCCGGACCGTCCGCGCCCGGGCGTTGGTGATCCCGATCGCCGAGCGCAGCGCCTCGGACTCCGGCGCGAGCAGGGCGGCGGGTGCGGGGAACGCCAGCAGACCGCGCTCCCCCGGGGCGCCGAAGGCCGCGGCGGTGCGTCCGCCGAAGGTCCGGGCCGCGGCGACGGACACCTGCTGGCCGAGGACCGCCATGACAGCCGCCTCGAACGCCTCCGGGTACTGCGTCGCGCGCAGCCCCGGCCGGGCCGCGACGGAGCGGGCGAGCAGCGGGTCCCGCGAGAGCTCGGCGCCGATCGCCACGACGTCGGAGTCGAGGTCGAACCAGGCACGGACGACCGCGGCCGCCGGCGTCAGCACGTCCGGCTCCGCCTCCACCCGCAGCCCGGTCTCCGTCACCTCGAGCACGATCGGCCGCGGCGCCCCGTCGAGGGTGAGCAGGCGCTCCAGGCGTCGGCCGTCGGCCGAGACCCGCTCCACTCCGGGGAGGGCGTGGTTGCGGAGGAGGCTCGCGGCGCCGGCTGAGTCGAAGGGCCCGAGGGCCGGCAGGTCGAGGGAGGACGTCTCGTTCAGGGGAGCAGGACCGTCTTGCCGCGCGCGCGGCCCGACTCGACGAGGGCGAGCGCGGCGGCCGCCTCGGTCAGCGGGAAGGAGGGCCCGAGCACGACCTCGAGCTCCCCGCGACCGGCGCGGTCGAGCAGGCCCGGCCGGGCGGCGTCGCGGAGCGCGGTGCCGGGATCGGCTCCCGGTCCGCCGCCGAGCATCAGGATGCCGCCGAGGCGGGCGGCGTGCTCGAAGCCGGCCACAGTGGCGATGCGCGAGCGGTCGGCGACCAGAGCCACCGAGGCGTCCAGCGCCTCGTCGGTGCCCGCCGTGTCCAGCGCGACGTCGACGCCGCCGGGGGCCAAGACGCGCACGCGCTCCTCCAGCCCGGCGCCGTAGCGGACCGGCTCCGCGCCGAAGCGGCGGACGACCTCCTCGCCGCGCTCGCTCGTGGCGCCCAGCACCCGTGCTCCGCGGGCGACCGCGAGCTGCACCGCGAGCGAGCCGACGGCCCCGCTCGCCCCGTGCACCAGGACGGTGTCCCCGGAGGAGACGCGGGTGGCCTCGACGAGGTGCTCGGCGGTCGTCCCGGCCAGCAGCAGGCCCGCGGCCGCCGCCCAGCCGAGCCCGGCGGGCTTGGGCAGGACCGCGCTCGCGGGCGCGACCAGCTCGGCGGAGTAGCCGCCGGAGACCCGGAACGCCACGACCTCGTCGCCCACCCGGATCGGGCCGAGCGGCCCCTCGGCCCCCTCGCCGACCGCGGTCACGACTCCGGAGACCTCGCTGCCCGGCCGGACCGGCACCCGTCCGCGCCCGAACATCCCGCGCAGGAGCTTCGCGTCGGCCGGGTTCACGCCCGCTGCGCGCACCGCGATCCGCACCCTGCCGGGCGCCGGCTCCCCCGGATCGACCTCGACGGCGCGCAGCGCCTCCGGCCCGTCGAATCCCTCGGCCTGCATCGCGACGACCATGCGTCCGCCTCCCGTCCCCGGGCGCCCGCGCACCCGAGCGCGACGCTAGCAGCAGCGTCCGACCCCCGGACCCCCTGCGGAGAGCGCGGCAGCCGACCGAGAACGCCCGTTCTGGTACCGCCTACCATGGAGGGATGTCCCCGATCCTCGACGAGCGCCCTCCCCGCGAGGCGATCCTCGCGGCCGCCGACCGGCTCTACTACGAGCGCGGCATCCAGTCCGTGGGGATGGACGAGCTCCGCACGGCCGCGGGCGTCTCGCTGAAGCGCCTCTACTCGGAGTTCCCGAGCAAGGAGTCGGTGGTGGTCGCCGTCCTGCACGGCCGGCACGAACAATGGACCCTCGGCGTGACCACCCGGGTCGCCGCGGCGGACGGACCTCGCGGCAAGCTGCTCGCGATCTACGACTTCCTCTTCGACTGGTTCTCCGAGGACTCGTTCCGCGGCTGCGGCTTCATCAACGCCTTCGGGGAGCTCGGCTCGTCGAACCCGATGGTCGCCGAGATGGCGCGCGACCACAAGGAGACGTTCCAGCGCTTCCTCGCGACCCTCGCCGAGGAGGCGGGTGGCGGCGCCGAGCTCGCCGCGCAGCTCGCGATCCTCGCCGAGGGCGCCCAGACCACCGCGGCCATCGCCGGAACCCCGGAGGCCGCCCTGCACGCGCGTCGCGCCGCCGAGATCCTCATCGACGCGGAGACGCGCCCCGTCTGAGGCACGCCGCGCGCGGGATCAGGCCTCGCCGCCCCCGGGCGGGCCGACCACCAGCAGCGCCGCGAAGACCACGGCGACCAGAGCCAGGACCAGCGCCCCGGCGAGCACGGGCCGCGCGAGCGCCCAGCGGAGGAGCCGGCTCGTCACGCGCCGGTCGCGCGGGTCGTCCGTCGCGTGCGTCCGCCACGGGCCCTCCAGCAGGCCGCGGCGCTCGAAGCCGCGCTCCAGCGGGACCGTCGCGTAGGGCACGACCGCGCTGACGACCGCGAGCGCCGTCGCGCCCGCCGACCACCGCTGGTTCACCGCGAGCACCAGGGCCGCGGCTCCGTAGGCGAGGAACGCGAACCCGTGGATCGGCCCGGCGACGCTCACCGGCCAGTCGCCGGCTCCGGCCGCGTACTTCAGCAGCATCCCGACGATCAGGAGAGTCCAGGTCACCGCCTCGACGATCGACAGCAGGCGGAAGAGGCGGCGCGGGCTCATGGGATCGGCTCCGTTCGGTCCGCGGCGACGCGGCTCGGGGTCGGTCGAGGGTCGCCCGGAGCCTACGGGAGCACGCTCGCGAGGAACCTGAGCGGACGAGGACCGCTCGGGGCGCTCAGCCCAGCCAGCCGGTGAGCGAGAGGGCCGTCACCGCGCCGACCAGGCCCGCGGCGACGAGGGCGACCGTGCCCGTGACTCCGCTGCGGGAGGGGGCTGCGGCGGGGCCGCCGGCCAGGCGCGCCCAGAGCCGGCGTGCCACCTCCTCGGCGGAGGGGCGGTCGGCCGGATCGAGAGCGGTCATCGCGGTCAGCAGCTCGCGCCACTCCGCCGGGACCGACTCCGGGACGACGGGCGCGTGGTGGAGGCGCTGGATCGAGATCTCGAGCGTCGTGCCGGTGTAGGCCCTGCGGCCCGAGACGGCCTCGAGCAGGACCAGCCCGAGCGAGTAGACGTCGGACGCCGGTCCGACCGGGCCGGAGCCGAGGCTCTCGGGGCTGAGGTACGCGGCGGTGCCCACCAGCACGTCGGAGCGGGTGAGCCGGGCGTCGTCGACCGAGCGGGCGATCCCGAAGTCGCTGAGCTTGGCCTCGTGCGCGGAGAAGCCGGATGTGGTGGCGCGCGAGCGGACGAGGACGTTCTCGGGCTTCACGTCGCGGTGGAGGACGCCCTGCGCGTGCAGGTGCGCGAGAGCATCGGCCACCTGAGCGCCGACCTCCGCGACGAGCCGCTCATCGCCGGAGCCGAACCAGTCGGCCGCCGGGTCGCTGCGGTCGAAGTACTCGAGGACGAGGAACGCGAGGTCGCCCTCCTCGCCGGGGATCTCGCCCTGGTCGAGGACGTCCACCACGGAGGCGTGACGCGAGTCGATCAGGAAGCGGATCTCGCGCTCGCGACGCGCCCGCTCGTTGGGGGTGTCCGGGACGTCGCGGTGGACCTTGACCGCGACCTGGCGGGCGAGGCGGAGGTCGCGGGCGCGGTAGACGACGGCGCTGCCGCCCTCCCCCACCCGCTCGAGCACGAGGTAGCGACCGGCCAGGGTGGAGCCGACCAGCGGATCCACGACGTCAGCCAGGAGCGGCTGCAGGCGGTCGAGTTCGTCCAGCACGGGCAGCTCCCTTCGCGAATGAGTCACTAGCTCGTCTAACTAGTAGTCCCTTCGTAGTGGTCGCCGCCCTTCCAGGCAAGCACCTCGGGGGAGGTTGGCTTGTCTAGATGTTCTTGCTACGAGACTGTCTAGACTGTTCGGCATGGATGAGGTCACGCTGAAGCGACCCGGGGCCTTCTGGTTCTCGGGTGAGGCGACCGAGCCCGGAGCGGTGGAGGTCCTCGCCGCGATGCGCGCCTTCCGCACGGCGGAGGCCGCGATGCGCCGACGGACCCGCGGATCCATGGGCATGGGCGAGAACGACCTGCTGGCCGTGCAGTTCCTCATGCGCCGCCAGCAGAAGGGCGTGCACGTCAGCCCGAAGGACCTGGCTTCCTACCTCGGCATCTCCTCCGCCTCCACGACCGTGCTGATCGACCGGCTGGTCAAGAGCGGGCACGTGGTCAGGGAGCCGCACCCGAGCGACCGCCGGGCCATCCGCATCGTCGCCACCCCCACCTCCCACCGCGAGGTGCGCGAGACGCTCGACGAGATGCACCGCCGCATGCTCGAGGCGGCCGAGACGCTCAACCCCTCCGAGGCCGGGACCGTCATCCGCTTCCTGCAGACGATGCGCGACATCGTCGAGCGCCCGGCCGACTCCGAGACGGTCGACGCCGCCCAGGAGCTCGCGGGCGAGCCGATCGGCGAGTACGCCGACGGCGTGCTGGAGCAGCGCCGCGCCTGACCGGCGTCCACTCGGCCGCGACCGCGTGTCCCCGGGAGTTCACTCCGGGGGTCTTCTGTCGCGCCCCGGATCCGTCGGAGAATCGAGTCGTCCGGCGGCGATGGACAGAAAACGCACTCCGCGACGTAAGTAGCTAGCTCAACTAGTAGGAAGTCTTTCTAGCGATATAGAGTGACGGACGTCAGCCACTCGCACGTCAGATCGGAGCACACCATGGGCAACATCCTGTACGGCACTCCCCCCGCCGCCATCGAGGTCGAGGACCGCGCCCTCGCCCACCTCCAGATCGTCATCATCAACAAGTTCCGCCGCGACGAGCGCTTCCTGCTCACCCTCGACGCGAGCCCCCAGGCCGGCACCGGCCGCCGCGGCGTGTGGATGCACCCGACCATCCCGATCCAGTTCGAGTTCAAGGGCAGCCGCCAGCCCACGATCAACCCGGAGTGGGTCGAGGCCCTCATGGAGCGCGCCAACAGCGGCGCCGGCCTCCGCATCGTGCCCGAGCCGACGAGCAACGCCGCCGTCCCGCTGCGCCGCGCCGAGCCCGCCGCCTGACCCTCCGCCCCGGAGCCGCTCCCGATCAGGCGCCGCCGCCGCACACCGACACGACCCGCCTTCCCGCCCGGGAGGCGGGTTCCGTCGTCTCCGGGCCCGAGAACCCCGGGAGCGCGCTCGCAAGTGGTTGACATTCCGCGCCACGGTCAGGGTCGCAGTCCTACACTGCTCCTGCGGCACGGGGTCGTTCCGGCGGGCTCGTCCCTGCTGTCGCACGCATGACCGGCCGCCGGCCGCTCGGGCCCCCCTCTCGAGCGACCGGCGGACGGCTGCGCGGCGCACCCGAAGCGCCGTCCGCGAGGTCCGCCGGAACCAGGAGCGGCCAGATGACCCACGGAACGAACAGCCTCACCACCACCGTCGACGAGGTGCGCCCGGGCGACCTCTTCTGCGCCGTCGTCGCCCACGAGACCGAGCAGTGGCGCGTCGTCGCCGTCCTCGGCATCCGCGTCCTCGCCGAGCGGGTCTCCGGAGGAGACCGCCGCAGCTTCACGCTCCGCTTCGTGCGCCACCAGCTCTCGCCGGACGTGCTCATCGCGAGGGGCGCCGCAGCGAACCGCTAGGGGATCAGGCGCTCCGCGCGGTAGCGGTCGAAGAGCGCCGTGAACGAGTCGACCGTCCGGTGGAACGCCGTGAAGCCGGCGAGGCGGGACTTGCCGATGTCGGTGACGACCTCGAGGTTCCGGCCGAGGTCGGCGTCGGTGTGCCACCAGGAGGCGACGCGGGAGAGGTCGGGCTCGATCAGCCCGTGCTCGTCGACGAGGCGCCGCCAGACGGGCTCGGCATCGGCCATCTGCTGCTCGAGCGGCTGCGGCTCCTCCCCCGGGCCGACCGGCTCGACGCCGAAGTGCTCCGCGATCCGGGTCCACATCCAGCGCCAGCGGAAGACGTCGCCGTTGACCACGTTGAAGGCCTGGTCGCGGCCCGCCTCCGACGTCGACGCCCAGAGCATCTGCTCGGCGAGGATCGTCGCGTCGGTCATGTCGGTGAGTCCGTTCCACTGCGTGAGCGAGCCGGGGAACACGAACGGGGTGCCCTCGGCACGGTGGATCGACGCCGCGACCGCGAGGGTCAGCCCCATGTTCATCGCGTTGCCGACGGCGTGCCCGATGACCGTGTGCGAGCGGTGCACCGACCAGGTGAACCCGGCGCGCCCGGCCGCGGCGAAGAGCTCGTCCTCCTGCGCGTAGTAGAAGTTCGGGGCGTCGAGGCGCTCCTCCTCCTCGTGGAACGGGGTGTCGGGCATCGCGCCCTGCCCGTACGCCTCGAACGGGCCCAGGTAGTGCTTGAGGCCGGTCACCAGCGCGACGTGCTCGACGGGAGCGTGCGCGAGCGCGGCGAGGAGGTCGCGGACCATGCCGCCGTTGACCGCGATGTTCTCCTCCTCCGTCGCCTGGCGCGACCAGGCGGTGAAGAAGACGTGCGTGGGGCGCTGGTCGGCGAGCACGCGGGCCAGGTCCTCGGCGGAGCGCAGGTCGGCGGCGAGCGGAGTGACGCCGGGGCGCGCGTCGATCGGGCGGCGCGAGAGGGCGGTCACCGGCCAGCCCTGCTCGGTGAGCAGGTCGACGAGGGCGGAGCCGCCGATGCCGGTCGCACCGACGACGAGGGCGCTGCGGGGGTCGGACGGGGGGACGGGAGTGGTGGAGGACATCCCCTGGGCCAACAGCCCCGGGGGCGAGGCATTCCCCGATCCGGGCGTCACGGAGGGACACCGGAGGTCACGGAGGGACACCGGGCGTCACGGGCGGACCGCGGACCGGGCTCCTCCCCTACCGTCGAGCACGAGCCGCCCGGGGTGGGCGCAGCGGAACAGGAGCCGACGATGACCGCGACCGATCTGCGGGCCGTGCCCGAGGTGGACTACGAGGAGCTGGCGGGGCGGTTCCGGCCGCTGTTCGCCGAGATCGCGGCGGGAGCGGCGGCGCGGGAGAGCGCACGCGAGCTGCCGGTCGCGCAGATCCGAGCGCTGGCGGACGCCGGGTTCGGCGCGGTGCGCGTGCCGCTGGAGTCCGGCGGGGCCGGCGCGAGCCTCCCCCAGCTGTTCCGCCTGCTGACGGAGCTGGCCGCCGCCGACTCCAACCTGCCCCAGGCGCTCCGCGGCCACTTCGCCCTGGTCGAGGACCGGCTGCTCGCGACCGACGGGACCCGCGAGCGCTGGCTCCGGCGCTTCACCGACGGCGAGCTCGGCGGCAACGCCTGGACCGAGGTCGGCACGGTCGCGATCGGCGACGTGCAGACGAAGGTCGCTCCGGTCGAGGGCGACCCGACGCGGTTCACGGTGACCGGCACGAAGTACTACTCCACCGGCAGCGTCTTCGCCGACTGGATCGACACCTTCGCCCAGCGCACCGACACCGGGCAGAAGGTGATCGCGATCGTCGACGCTCGCCAGGCGGGCGTCGAGCACGCCGACGACTGGGACGGCTTCGGCCAGCGCACCACCGGCTCGGGGACGAGCACCTTCACGGAGGCGGTGGTCGCGGCCGAGGACGTGATCGACTTCGAGACCCGGTTCCGCTACCAGACCGCGTTCTACCAGGCGGTGCTGCTGGCCGTGCTGGCGGGCTCGATCGCGGGGGCCGAGCGCGAGATCGCGGCCGAAGTGCGAGCGCGGACGCGGATCTTCTCGCACGGGAACGCCGAGTCGTTCGCGGCGGATCCGCAGATCCTGCAGGTGGTGGGGCAGGTCTCGGCCGCCGCCTATGCGGGAGCGGCGATCGTGGAGCGCGCGGCGGTCGCGCTGCAGCGGGCGCACGACGCGGCCCTCGACGGCGACCCGCTCGAGGACGAGCGGCAGAACGACCTCGCCGAGCTCGAGACGGCGCAGGCCCAGATCGTCCTGACGCAGCTGGCCACCCGGGCGACCTCCGACCTCTTCGATGCGCTGGGCGCCTCCGGGGTGAGCACCCGCAAGAACCTCGACCGGCACTGGCGCAATGCGCGCACGGCCGCGAGCCACAATCCGTGGGTGTTCAAGGCGCGGATCGTCGGCGACCACGCGGTCAACGGTACCGTGCCGCCGCGGGTCTGGGCGATCGGCGCGGGGCCGAAGCGGTAGTCGCCTCGGCGCCGGCCCGGGGCGGTGGACAGCCGGCGAGGGCGGAGGAGAGGATCGAGGGGGCGGCGACGCGGCCGCCGCGGACGAGGGGGCTCGCGATGATCCGGACGACGACCGCGAGGGGCGCCGGTGCGCTGCTCGCCTGCGGGGCGGGGCTGCTCGCGCTGAGCGGCTGCACGGGAAGCGCCGACGAGGGGACGGCCCCGACGACCGCTCCACCGCTGATCTCGAGCGCTCCGACGCCGAGCAGTGCCGTGCCGACCGCGAGCGCCGGCAGCGCGACTCCGCTGCCCACCGCGACCCCGGCCACCGCCCTGCTCCCCTGCGAGGACCTGCTCACCGCCGAGGAGGAGGCGTCGCTCGCCGAGGACGGTCTCGCCCTCTCGCCCGAGGCGACGGTCTACGACGCCGACTACCTCGTCGTGCAGGAGATCGCCGAGGACGGGGTGCTCTGCCGGTGGAGCGGCCAGGGCGACGTGTCGGTCGTGGTCGGGCAGCTGGCGGTCCCGGACGCGGAGTGGCCGGATCGGAGCGCCGCGCTCCTCGCGGATGGGTTCACCGCCGACGACACCGCGGCTCCGGGCTTCCTCGACGGGCCCGACGGACCGGACGAGAGCTACCCCGGCCGCGGCGTCCTCCACCGCGACGGCGTCCTCTACTACGTGAGCTACTCCGGGATCGTCGGCTCGATCGTGCCGCTCTCCGGCTGAGGCGGCGGATCGAGAGCCCAGGGCGGGCGCCCAAGGTCGGCGCTGCTCCCCGTCGTCAGCTGCTCGCCGTGGTGGTCGAACGACAGCGGGACTTCCGCCTCGGCGCACTCACGGCCGATCAGGTCCATGGCGTTCCAGAAGTACTCGCTCGCTCGTCGATCCCCGGAGATCGCGGAGAGCAGATTGCTCGTGGCGAGACGAGCAGCGTCGGACGCGATCGAGTTCGAGGAGCTCTCGTCGAAGCCCTCGAGGGCTTCGCGAAACGGTGGACGCAGAACGGGATCGAGTTCCGGCGCGTAGTCGTTCCACGTGCGCTCGAGCGGGACGCAGGGAGCGGCCTCCTGATCGCCTCCCGGCTCGGTGCAGCCCGCGAGGAGCAGCACGGATACGAGTACCGCCGATGAGGCGGTCGTGCGGTCCACCATCGTTCATCGCTCGATGTGCATCGTCCCCGTCGTGACCCAGACCGCGCAGGCCTTCTCGCGATATTCCGGGGCACTGGTCTCGACGATGTGATCGCAGGTCGAGACGCCGGTGTACCACTTCACACACCCCCCTTGGAACTCGTCCTCGCAGTTCTTGTTCGGCTGAATCGGAGCGGCCGAGGCCACCTGCGCCCCGAGGACCGACGTCAGCGCCAGCGCGACGACAGCGAGACCGGACCCGAACCACAGAGAACTCTTCATGACGTCTCCTCATTCGCCGGCAGATCCATCGGGTCCTGGGACCGTATCCATCGCGGAGAGGGTGTCGGACGGTCGGCGCGAACTCGACACATCGAGGCGCGGGCCGGGCCCTCGAGAAGGGGTAGCGTCGACAGGTGCGATTCCCGTGGCGTTCCCGAGACAGCGAGCGACTGCCGCGGGACGTGCTCGTGCTGGGGGTCGTCGCCTTCTTCGTGATGCTGGGGTTCGGCGTCGTCGTGCCGGTGCTGCCGACCTACGTGCGCAGCTTCGGCGTCGACTACACGGCGGTCGGCGCGGTCGTCTCGGCGTTCGCGCTGATGCGGCTGGTCGCGAATCCGTTCGTGGGGCCGCTCGTCGACCGGTTCGGCGAGCGGGTCGTGCTCGCCGTCGGCATCGGCATCGTCGCGCTCTCCTCGGCGCTGGTCGGCTTCGCCTCCGACTACCCGCACCTCCTCCTGCTGCGCGGAGTCGGCGGCATCGGCTCCGCGATGTTCTCCGTCGCGGCGATGACGCTCCTCCTGCGCACCGCGAGCCCGGAGCGGCGCGGCCGCTCGATCGGCTTCTACCAGGGCGGTTTCCTGCTCGGCGGCATGGCGGGCCCCGCGGTGGGCGGCGTGCTCACGGCGATCTCGCTCACCGCCCCCTTCTTCTTCTACGCCGGCACGCTCGCGATCGCGGGGCTCGTCGGGCTGATCCTGCTGCAGCGGCCGGAGCGCGACGCGGCACCGTCCGCCGCGGCGAGGACGAAGCCCCTGCGCGAGGTCGCCCGCGACCGCCGGTACCAGAGCGCGGTGCTGGCGAACTTCGCCCTCGGCTGGTCGGCGATGGGAGTCCGCGCGACGCTCGTCCCCGTGCTCGTCGTCGAGGGGCTCGGCGGGCAGCCCGCCTGGACCGGCATCGCGTTCGCGATCGCCGCGGTGGTGCAGACGATCGCGCTAGCGCCCGCCGGCCGCTTCGTCGACACGGTCGGCCGGCGCCCGGCGCTGATCGGCGGATTCTCCGTCGCGGCGGTGGCGATGCTGGCGATGCCGTTCGTCTCGGAGCTGTGGCTGCTCGTCGTGCTGCTCTGCGTCTACGGAGCGGCGGCCGCCTTCATGGGCACGGCCCCGGGTGCGCTGGTCGGTGACGCCGCGGGCGAGCGCGGCGGCAAGCCGGTCTCGGTGTTCCAGGCCGCGTCCGACCTGGGCGGCGTGATCGGGCCGCTGCTCGCAGGCGCTCTCGCCGACGCCGCATCGCCGACCGCGGCCTTCGCCTCCGCCTTCGTGCTGCTGGCGGCGAGCGCGCTGCTCGGCCTGCGGATCCCGCGCTCGCGGATCGCCTAGCTGTTCCGCCCGCGGGCGTCGACGGGCCAGACGGCGCCGCCGCCGTCGCGGAGGAGGACGCGGTACTCGTCGGCCAGGTTCACCGCGACGCAGACGTGGTTCGGCGCGATCCGCACCCGCGTCCCCACGGGCAGGTCGACACCGGTGATCGTCGCATGGTGCTCCGAGAGCACCGGGATGCGCGCCTCCGGGTGCTCCGGGAGGCGGCCGAAGCCGCTCGAGGCCGCGCCACGATCGGAGGAGAGCACCTTGCTGCCCGCGTCGGCGATCAGGTGGTCGCCGCGGCGGGACACGATCGTGGCGAGGACGGTGACGGCGATGTCCTCGGGCGTCATCGTGCCGATCTCCCACTGCTGGGCGTCGCCGAGGGCCGAGACCCCGGGGCGCAGCTCCGTGAGCACCGAGGAGTCGGCGAAGGCGGCCGAGGGGGTCGAGCCTCCGCTGACCACGCGGGCCTCGACTCCGGACGCCGCGAGCGACGCGACCGCCTCGGCGAGCGCGCGCGCCTCGTCGCGGGCGGCCGCCGCTCCGTTTCCGGCCGCGTAGCTGTGGCCGGGGAAGGTGAAGACGCCGGCGACGTCGAGCCCGGCCGAGACGGCGGCCGCGGCGATCGCGCCGGCCTCGGCGGGGAGCACGCCGCTGCGGTGGTGGCCGGAGTCGATCTCGACGACGACCTCGAGCCCCTCGCGCTCGGGCAGGGCCGCGGCCAGGCGCTCGGCCGACTCCGCCGAGTCGACGCCGACCCGCACACGGGCGCTCGCGAGGACGTGGCGGAGCCGCCCGGCGCGCTCGGCGTCGAGCCAGAGCGGGTAGGCGATGAAGAGGTCGCGGATCCCTCCCGCGGCGAAGACCTCGGCCTCCGAGACGGTCGCGACGGTGAGCCCGACGGCCCCCGCGGCGAGCTGGCGCCGGGCGATCTCGAGCGACTTGTGGGTCTTCGCGTGGGGGCGGAGCGCCAGACCCCGCTCGCGGGCAGCCGCGGCGACGGCGGCGATGTCGCGGTCGAGCACCGCCTCGTCGAGCACCAGCGCCGGAGTGGCGAGAGCGTCGAGCACGGCGGAGCGGGTGGAGCGGGCGGAGGAGTCGGCGGCGGCGGTATCGACGGTCACGCGCCGAGCCTAGGCCGCACCACCGGCCCGCGTCCGGCCGTCACGGCGGCCTCGCGCCGGTCCGCCGCCGGTCATCGCGCCCCGAGGAAGGCCCCGCGGAGGGATCTTGTCGAGCACGACACCGCGTCGACCTCGGAGGCGGCCGCGCCGCTCCGACACCGTCTTCCGGATCGCCCACCTCTCCGCCGGGACGCTCCCGACGATGCTTCCGGGCTTCGGCGTCGTCGGGCTGAGCACTCTCGTCCACTGACCGTTCATCCGCCGCGGGATGCGGGAGGACCCCGGCGCTGCCAGGCTGAGCGGATGACTCCGCAGTCCTCCCGCCTCCGGCCCTTCGGCCCGTCCGGCGCCACCGTCACCCGGCTGACCCTCGGCACCTCCTGGCGCCCCGAGCGCGTCGCCGACCTCGACCGGGTGCCGGCCCTCGAGCGCGTCCTCGACTCCGACGCCGCCACCCGCGCCGTCTCCGTCGTCGACACGTCCAACGAGTACGCCGGCGGCCACAGCGAGCGCCTGATCGGCGAGGCCCTGCAGGCCCGCGGCGGCGTCCCCGAGGGGATCACCGTGGTCACCAAGCTCGACCGCGACCCGAGCACCGGCAGCTACTCGGCCGAGCGGATGCGCCGCAGCCTCGACGAGAGCCGCGAGCGCCTCGGGATGGACGTCCTCCCTTTGCTCTACCTGCACGACCCGGAGCGCATCTCGTACGACGAGGCCTTCGCCGAGGACGGCCCGGTCCGCGCGCTCGTCGCGATGAAGGAGGCGGGCGTCGCCCTCTCGATCGGGATCTCGGGCGGACCCGCGCCGATGCTGCGCCACTACGTCGACACCGGCCTCTTCGACGCCGTGATCACCCACAACCGCTTCACGCTGGTCGACCGCTCCTCCGAGGAGCTGATCGACGCGTCCGTCGACCGCGGCGTGATCGTGGTCAACGCGGCGGTCTACGGCGGAGGCGCCCTCGCGCGCTGGCCGGAGCCGGTCGCCTCCTACGCCTACCGGCCGGCGCCGCGCGAGATCGTCGACGCCGTCGCGGCGATGGGAGCGGCCTGCGACCGGGCGGGCGTGCCGCTCGCCGCCGCCGCGCTGCAGTTCTCGACGCGCGACCCCCGCGTGACGACGACGGTCGTCGGCGCCACCTCCGCCGAGCACTACGACTCCTTCGTGGCCGACGACGCGCTCGAGATCCCCGACGCGCTGTTCGAGGAGCTGGAGTCGCTCACTCCGCCGAGCACCGTCTGGCAGGACGCGCCCGGGGCGACCTGGCCGCGCTGATCCGGGCATAGCCGGGCTCTCCTCCCGGTTGGAGCACATGACCCCCTCCGCGAGATGCCGCCGCCGTACGCCCTCATCGGCGTATCGCGTACCGAAGCGGCGTTCCGCGGAGAAGCACGACAGGAGAGACATGACCGACACCGCTTTGTTCCAGCCGCTGACGCTCCGCTCGAGGACCGCGCGCAACCGCCTCTGGGCGGCACCGATGTGCCAGTACTCGGTGGAGGCGCAGGACGGCGTGCCCACCTCGTGGCACCTCGTGCACCTCGGCGGGCTCGCGCGCGGCGGATCGGGCGTCGTCATCGCGGAGGCCACCGCCGTCGTCCCCGAGGGGCGGATCAGCCCTTGGGACACGGGGCTGTGGAACGACGAGCAGCGCGACGCCTGGGCTCCGATCGTCGAGTTCGTGCACGGGCAGGGCGCGCTCGCCGGCGTGCAGCTCGCCCACGCGGGCCGGAAGGCGTCGACCTACCGCGAGTGGAGCGGACGCGGATCCGTGCCGCTGGAGGACGGCGGCTGGCCGACCGTCGCTCCCTCGGCCGTCGCGTTCGAGGGCTACGCGGAGCCGCGCGAGCTGGCGGCGGAGGAGCTGCCCGACCTCGTCGAGGCGTTCCGCGCCTCCGCCCGCCGCGCCGCGGACGCCGGCTTCGATGTGATCGAGCTGCACGCCGCGCACGGGTACCTGCTCCACCAGTTCCTGTCGCCGCTCTCGAACACGCGCGAGGACTCCTACGGCGGCTCCCTCGAGAACCGAGCGCGCCTGCTGCTCGAGGTCGTCCGCGCGGTCCGCGCCGAGATCGAGGAGCTCGTGCTGCTCGTCCGCTTCTCCGCGACCGACTGGGCCGAGGGCGGCTGGACACTGGAGGAGACGATCACCGTCTCGGAGTGGGCGCGAGCCGAGGGCGTGGACCTCTTCGACGTGTCGACCGGCGGACTCGTGCACGCCAGCATCCCGGTGGCGCCGCTCTACCAGGTGCCGTTCGCGCGCGACCTGCGGAGGGCGACCGGTGCGCTGGTCGGCGCCGTGGGACTCATCACCACGGCGGAGCAGGCGGAGGGCGTGGTCGCGAACGGCGACGCCGACGTCGTGCTGCTCGCCCGCGAGCTGCTGCGCGACCCGAACGCTCCGGTGCGGATGGCGCACGAGCTCGGCGCGGACCTGCCGGTGCCCCCGCAGTACACCCGGGCCTGGCGCTGAGCCTTCAACCGCGAGATGCCACCTGTGCGCACGCCTCGCGGCGTGTCATGTGCACAAGTGGCATCTCGCGGAGGAGAGCGGTCGGGCTCCCCGGAGGAGAGCGTCAGCTCTCGGAGGGCTCCTCGGGAGCGTCCTCCTCGGGGTTGAAGTGCGAGTCTCCGGAGACCCCCACCGCCAGCCCGTCCTCGGACTGCGGGATGGTCTCGTCGTCGCCGAGACCGTTCGCCTTCTTCTCGCCCTCGGACGAGGTGGCTGCGTCGGTCACGGCTCAGGCCTCGACGTCGCCGCGCCAGGCACCGTCGGGGGTGCCCTGCTTCTCGATGTACTCCTTGAAGTTGTTCAGGTCCTTCTTCACGGCGTGGCTGCCGGCGCCGACGAGCGAGCCGAGCGTCTCGAGGAAGCCCTTCGGCTCCCAGTCGAGCTGCACGGTGACGCGGGTCTCGGTGTCGGAGAGCTTGTGGAAGGTGACGACGCCGGCGTGGTCGGTCTCGCCGCCGGTGCTGTTCCAGGCGACGCGCTCGTCGGGGTGCTGCTCGGTGATGTTCGCCTCGAACTCGCGCTCGACGGGGCCGACCTTCACCTTCCAGACGGTGAGGGTGTCGGTGACCTGCTGGATCGACTCGACCTCGTCGAGGAAGCGCGGGAACTCCTCGAACTGGGTCCACTGGTTGTAGGCGACGGACACGGGGACGTTGACGTCGACGGTCTCGATGATCTGCGGCACGGTGGTGCTCCTTGCTGTCTCACTCGGTGTGCGGCGTTCCGCTGCTGCGGTCGTCACGCTCGACGTTAGGCGGGAGCCGCCTGGGAGCGCACCGGGTTGCGGACTGCCCCGAACGTGGTAAGCGGAGGCGGTGCTGCGGTGCGCGCGCCGGGACGGCTCCGTCGGGTGCCGAGACGCCGCCGTGCGCGCCGGGACGTCCGCGGGAGGGCGGCGTCCGGACGGCACGGCGGCGTCTCGGGAGCGGCAGGCCGGAGCAGGCCGTGGTCAGCGGTCCTGCGGGTCCCCGCCGAGCTGGCCGATGGCGGGGAGGGGGCCGCCGTCGTCGGCGCCGGTGCGGCGCCAGCGGGCGATGGCGTTGCCCAGGTGGTAGATCACGAGGGCGGCGCCGGCGCCGAGGACGATGCCGCCGAGCTCGAAGCCGCCGGAGGAGAACGAGAAGCCGGCGATCGCGATCACGAGGGAGACCGCGGCGGTGTACTGGTTGACCGGGCGCGAGAAGTCGACGCGGTTGTCGATCCAGATCTTGATGCCGATCACGCCGATCAGGCCGTAGAGCGCGGTGGTGGCGCCGCCCAGGACTCCGGCCGGGATCGAGTTGAAGACGGCGCCGACCTTGGGCGAGAGGCTGAGCAGGATCGCGGTGACGCCGGCGACCCAGTAGGCGGCCGTCGAGTACACGCGGGTGGCCGCCATCACTCCGATGTTCTCGCCGTAGGTCGTGGTGCCGGAGCCGCCGAAGGCGCCGGAGAGGGTGGTCGCCACACCGTCCGCGATCAGGGCCCGGCCGGTGCTGGCGTTGGCGGAGGCGTCGGTCATCGTCGCGACGCCGCGGACGTGTCCGACGTTCTCGGCGATGAGGACGAGCACGACCGGCAGGAACATCGCGATGCCCGACCACGTGGATCCGGAGGCGAAGTCGGGGAAGGTGAACGGCGGCAGCCCGAACCAGTCGGCCGCACCGACCGCGGAGTAGTCGATCTCGTTCCGGAGCAGGGCGACGACGTAGCCGATGACCACGCCGAGGAAGATCGAGACGCGGCCGAGGAAGCCGCGGAGGAACACGCTCGACAGGATGATCGCGGCGAGCGTGATCGTCCCGGTGATCGGCGCCTGCTTGAAGCTGAGGTACGCGGTCGGAGCCAGGTTGAACCCGATCAGGGCGACGATCGCGCCGGCGACGACCGGGGGCATCAGCCTGTCGATCCAGCCGAGGCCGACGACCTGCACGAGGACGCCGACGGCGGCCAGGAGGAGGCCCACGGCGACGACTCCGGCGAGCGCCGACCCCGTCCCTCCGACGGCGGTCGCGGCTGTGACGGGCGCGATGAACGCGAAGCTCGAGCCGAGGTAGCTGGGGAGCCGGTTGCGCGTGATCAGGAGGAACAGCAGCGTCCCGACTCCGGAGAAGAGCAGGGTCGTGGCGACCGGGAACCCGGTGAGCACGGGCACGAGGAACGTCGCTCCGAACATGGCGACGACGTGCTGGATTCCGATGGCGATCGTCGCCGGCCAGGCGAGCCGCTCGCCGGGGGCGACGACGGCGCCGGGCTCGACGGTGCGGCCGTCTCCGTGCAGGGTCCAGATGGGCATGGGGCTCCTCGGCGGGGAAGGGAGGCGGGGGTCGACGTTCACAGTAGCGAGGGGTCTGGCCGTGCCGCGGCACCCGACCTACGATCGGGCCATGGACGGAGCGCGGCGTCTCGGCGAGGAGGAGTTCTCCGCGCACCTCGCCGAGCGGGTCGCGCGGATCCGCGGGTCGTTCGGCGACCTCCCGCTCTGGGCGGTCTCGGGCTGGAGCGGTCCGCGGCTGCTGGCGGAGTGGACGCTGACGGGCGGCCCCCGGGGGCTCTCGTTCCTCGCCGACGAGGCGGTCCCGGGCGGGCCGGGGCCCTCCGTCGAGATCCGCACGACCCTCGGCGATCCGCGGCACGACGTCGCGCTGCTCTGCTGCCGGGAGGAGGCGCCCGTCTCGTTCGTGCAGCCGGAGGCGCTCCCCGCTCCCACGCGGATCGCGGAGATCCCGGTCGACGGTGCTCCGGAGCCCTTCGAGGTGTGGGAGGGAGCCGGCGCGGTGCGCGCGGCCGCGTGGGTGCGCGGGCACGTCCTCACGCTGGAGTGCCGCGGAGTCGATCTGGACGCTCTCGCGCTGGACGAGGTGGACGACATCGAGCCGTTCGTGGCCGGCTGGTTGGAGTTCGTCGGCGCCTCGCGGCGTTGAGCGCCGACCCGCGCTCCCGCGCTGCTGGGAGAGCGCGGAGTCCCGCCCGGCGCGCCGGTGAAAGATGTGCGCCGATCCCGGACAGGAGGGAGCATGAGGCACATGCCAGCTCCCCTCGCGGGTCCCGACCGGTTCGCCGCGGTCGCCGATCCCGTCCGCCGCTACCTCTGGCGGCGCACCGACTCCGCCACCGCCGACGACGTGCTCGCCGCGACGCTCTCGGCGCTCTGGCGCCGCAGCGCCGACGTCCCCGAGGACGACCCGGTGCCGTGGGCGATCGGCGTCGCCCGGCTCCAGCTGCAGAACGCCCGGCGGATGCAGCGCCGGCAGGTCATGCTCGCCCAGCGGATCGCGGTCGTCGATCCGCCCCAGGTGCAGATCGACGAGGGCGAGGCGTCGGGCGCGGAGGAGACCGTGCGCCTCGTGCTCGCCCGGATGCGCGAGCAGGACGCCGAGCTGCTGCGCCTCTGGGCGTGGGAGGAGCTCGACGTCCGCGGGATCGCCGCGGTCCTCGGAGTCACGGCGAACGCCGTCTCGATCCGCCTCCATCGCGCGCGGCGCCGCTTCGCCGAGCTCTACGACTCCACCGACCCGCACGCGCCCGAAGGGGGACTCCGATGACCGGAACCGACGACGAGGACGTCCGCCGCCTCCTCCGCACGGTCGACCCCGCGCGGAGCCTCCCCGCGCTCGACCGCGACGAGCTCGCCGAGCAGATCGCCGCCGCGACGGGTGAGGGCACGCGGACGGTGCACTCCCGCCGCCGGTCCCCCTGGCTGATCGTGGGAGTCGGCGCGCTGAGCGCCGGGGCCGCCGCCTCCCTCCTGCTGCCCTTCGCGCTCGGCGTGGGCGGGGGCAGCACCTCGACGCTGATCCTGCCGAGCACGGGCGGGCCGCTGGCCGCGTGCTCGCCGGTGACGGTCGCCGCGCTGGCCCCCGCTCAGCTCGCGTTCCGGGCCGAGGTCCGCTCGATCGACGGGAGCACCGTCACCCTGCACGTGCTCGAGCGCTACGCGGGCGAGGTCGGCGACGGCGTCACGGTCACCCAGGGCAGGGAGACGGCGGTGGACGGGGCCCCGATCGTGTTCGAGACCGGGGTCGACTACCTGGTCGCGGCCGACGGCGACACGATCCTGACCTGCGGCCTCAGCGGCGAGAGCTCCCCCGAGCTCGCGGCGCTGTACCAGGAGGCGTTCTCGCGGCAGTAGGCGGAGGCGGGTAGCGGCCCGGCCGGGCGGTGGCAAGGGCCTCCCCGATCGGGGGGAGCGGCGCGCAGGCTGAGGCATGGGCCTCCCGGCCCTCCCCCTCCGGTCGCCCGGCGGCGCCCGCGGGCCCTCGGCGACGCCGCCCCGCCCGCCCCGCAGGAGGCCCGCATGCCGGCGTTCCGGCTCCTCGAACCGCTCCACGCCGCCGGTGTCGCGCTCGCCGACCTCGCGAGCGATCGGCTCCGCCTCCACGGCGACGGCTCCGACGTCCGCATCACCGCGGTGACCGTCGCGCACACCGAAGCGGGCCCCGGCGCCCTCTTCGCCGCGCTCCCCGGGAGGAGGAGCCACGGGGCCCGGTTCGCGGCCGACGCGGCGGCGGCAGGAGCGGTCGCCGTGCTCACCGACGCGGGCGGGCTCGACGAGGCGCGCGCCTCCGGACTGCCCGTCCTCCTCAGCGACGACCCCCGCACCGCCCTCGGCCCGGTCGCCGCGCAGGTGTACGGCACGAGGAGCGGACCGGTGCTCCTCGGCGTGACCGGCACCAACGGCAAGACCAGCACCGTGCACCTCCTCGACGCGGTGCTCCGGCAGCTGGGCGTCGTCTCGGGGCTGAGCTCCACCGCCGAGCGCCGCAGCGCCGACCACGTCGTCGCCAGCCGCCTCACCACGCCCGAGGCCTCCGAGCTGCACGCGCTCCTCGCCCGGATGGCGGAGGACGGCGTCGAGGCGGCGGCCATCGAGGTCAGCGCCCAGGCGCTCGTGCGCTCCCGGATGGAGGGGATCGTGCTCGACGTCGCCGGGTTCACCAACCTCAGCCACGACCACCTCGACGACTTCGGCGACCTGGACGAGTACCTCCGCGCCAAGCAGCGCCTGTTCACGCCCGAGCGGAGCCGCCGCGGCGTCGTGGTCGTCGACACGGAGGCGGGGCGCCGGGTCGCCCGCGAAGCCTCGGTCCCGGTCGTCACGCTCTCGGCCGGGGACGGAGCCGACTGGCGGATCGACGTGCTCGAGACCGCGGTCGACCGCACCCGCTTCCGGCTCACCGCCCGCGACGGCTGGTCGACGACCACCTCCGTCCCGCTCCTCGGCCGCCACATGGCCTCGAACGCGGCCCTCGCGCTGGTGATGCTGGTCGAGGCGGGCCACGCGCGCGACCGGGTGGCCGCGGCGGTCGGCTCCGGGATCGACGTCACCGTGCCCGGGCGGACGCTGCTTGTGTCCGGCGCCGACGGGCCGCGGGTCTTCCTCGACTTCTCGCACACGCCCGACTCGGTCGCGCGCACCGTCGACGCCCTCCGCGAGGTGACGCCCGGCCGCGTGCTCGTCCTCCTCGGCGCCGACGGCGACCGCGACCCGAGCAAGCGCGCGCCGATGGGCCGGGCCGCCGCCGAGCGCGCCGACCTGGTGATCGTCACCGACCACCACCCGCGCTTCGAGGACCCCGCGCGGATCCGCCGCGCCCTGGTCGACGGCGCGCGCCGCGTCGAGCGCTGCGAGGTGCTCGAGATCGCGGAGCCGGCCGACGCCGTCCGCGCCGCGCTGCACCGGGCCGGCCCGTCCGACTCCGTCCTCTGGGTCGGCCCCGGCGACACCGACTACCGCGTGGTCGGCGCCGACGACCTCCCCTACTCCCCCCGCGCCGACACGGCCCGCGCGCTGGCCGAGGCCGGCTGGAGCGTCGACCTGCTTGACTGACCGGGTGTTCTCGACCCTCCCGGTGCGCCGCGTGCAGGCCCGACCCGAGCACCCCGCCGACCTCGCGCGGTGGCCCGCGACGCTCGCGCCCGTGCGGCAGGTGCTGGCCGAGGGCTGGGATCTCGGCCAGGTGACGGTGATCACCGGCGAGAACGGCTCGGGCAAGTCGACGCTGCTCGAGGCGGTCGCCCTCGCCTACGGGCTGAACGCGGAGGGCGGATCCACGGGTGCGATGCACTCCTCCCGCGCCTCGGAGTCGGACCTGGCCGAGCACCTCCAGCTGATCCGCGGGGCCGGGGCGTCCAAGCGCGGCTTCTTCCTCCGCGCCGAGACGATGCACGGCTTCTTCAGCTACCTGGAGGAGGTGGGGATCGACGGCGGGTACCACGAGCGGAGCCACGGCGAGTCGTTCCTCGACATCGTGGCGAACCGCTCCCGGATCAGCGGGCTGTGGCTCCTCGACGAGCCGGAGTCGGCCCTCTCGGTGTCGGGCTGCCTCGCCCTGATCGGGCAGCTGCGCGATCTGGTCGCCGGCGGCTCGCAGGTCGTCCTCTCCACGCACTCGCCGATCCTCGCGGCCTTCCCCGGAGCCGACCTCTACGAGCTCGACGAGACGGGCCTGCGCCCCTGCCGCTACGACGACCTCGACCTGGTGCGGACCTGGCGCGGCTTCCTCGACCAGCCGGCCCGCTTCCTGCGCCGGTTGGAGTAGGTCGGAGGGCGCTCGGCCGCGCCGGAACGGGCCGTTCGTGTTCACCACGAAGGGAAGTACGTCGGCAGGCAGTCCCGTTCTCGCGGATCCCGAGCCGCCAGGGCGAAAGTCTCCGCCGGCACGAGCACTGTCAGGCCGCGGAGGCCGCCGCCGGCCGGGCGACTCGGGGCGCCCAGCCCACCGCGATCGCGGCGCCGGCGAGCGCGAGCTGTCCGAGCGGCGGCAGGATCGCCGAGACCAGGGAGCCGTCGCCGCCGGAGGTGACGAAGGTGTCGGCGACCGACATCCCGAAGCCGAACCCGGCGAAGAAGCGGAAGACGACGGCGCCGGCGACCAGGGCGAGCATGAGCACCGCGATCCGCCGCGGAGTGAGCGGCGACCTCCGGCCGACCAGGGCGCCGACCGTCACGACGATCGCGGCGGCCGTCCAGAACGCGGCCCACCCGGTGACCCAGATCGCGTGGGAGCCGAACTCGAAGCCGTCGCGCTCGGACATGGTCGCGTAGATCTCCGCCAGGGCCACGCCGGGGACCTTCGCCTGCGGATTCCAGACCAGCAGATCCACCGCGCCCACCACCGTGACGCCCGCCACGAGCGCGAGGCCCGCGAGGGCGACGGGGAGGCGCTGAGCGCGGGTCGCCGTCCGCGGTGCGCGGGCGATGGTCCGCGAGCCGCCGAGGACGATCGCGCCGCAGACGAGTCCGGCGAGGGAGACGGGCAGGCCGACGAGGGCGAGGGGTCCGGGGAGGAGGAGGCCGGCCGCGGTGAGCACCGGGCCGACGACGGCCGCGACCAGTGAGATCCGCGCGAGCACCGTGCGGGCCGACGCCGCGGCGCCGAGGAGGTGGATCGCGCCGAGGACCGCGACCGCGACGGCGGCGACGAGCACCGCGGTCTGCACGGCGCCGACGGCGGCCAGGGCGGTGTCGGAGGCGGCACCCGGCTCGGGGACGATTCCTCCGCCGGTCAGCGCGATGCCGCTGAGCATCAGCGCGGCCGCGGCGAAGAGCGCGAGTCCGCGGCGGGCGAGGCGGCGCGGGAGCGTGCCCCGCGCTTCGCCGGTGTGCGCGGGCAGGTCGCGGTCGACGCTCGCCAGCAGGGCGAGCGCTCCGAGGACGACGCCGCGCCGGGGCAGTCCCAGCTCGGCGGCCCCGGCCAGGTCGGCCCGCCACTCCTCGAGGTAGCGCTCCCGGGCGAGCGGGGGCAGGAGCAGCGACAGGAGCCGCAGGAGCGCGCTCATGCGGTCGCCTCCGCCGCTCGCGGCGCCGTCCGCGCGGTCGACCGCATCCGCTCGACGGCGGCCCGGGCTGCCGGGGCGCCCTCCGCGGTCAGCTCGTAGAGCCGGCGACGCGGGCCGCTCCGCTCGCTCGCGGCCTCCCACTCCGAGACCACCCAGCCCGCTCCCTCGAGCCGCTCCAGGATCGGGTAGACGCTGCCCGCCGGTCGCCCGGTGGCCTTGATCACGACCATGCCCCAGGTCGGGCCGTCGGCATCGAGGAGGGTCCGGAGGACGTCCGCGGTGGCGGGCGTGAGGCGAGGGAGTGGCTGCACACGGATGACGCTACCTATGTAGAGATAGCGGGGTCAATCGGATCGCCTCCGTGCGTACGGGCGATACCACTCCACTCCCCGGCCGCGGTCGGGCCCTCAAACGTTCGACGACTGCGCCGCCCCCGTCCGAGGAGGACCGGAGTCGGTTCCGGCCCCGCCGCCCTGATCGGCGAGATCGGCGCCCTGATCCTCCGATGACCAGGGCGGGATCAGCTGACGCATCACCCTTCACGGCGGGACGTCGCCGAGCAGACGAGCACAGGCGCGTCCGCCTCCGCGATCCGGTCGTCGACCCCACAGCAGCCGCGGACACGGCCGCTGGACCCCGCACGCAGAACGTCGGCCGAGAGCAGCCGCCCTCCACCCTCGGGGGACGGCGGGCACTCTCAGCCGACGGTCTGCGCGCGAGCGCGGGGACTACTTGCGGAACATCCGCGCCGTGGTCTCGAAGAGGCCCTTCACGGGGCGCTGCTGCTCGCCCTGCTGGGCGCCGAGGACGATGATGACGGCGGTCAGCACGGGGATGGCCCACTGGGTGACCTTCTGCACGCGGAGGGCCGTGGTCAGCTCCTGTGAGTTGTGCTCCGACGCCTCGGTCACGCCGGGGGCGCCCTCGTCGGCGTGCTTGGCCTGCGTCGCTCCGGCGACCGCGGCGATCACCGAGGCGGCACCGGCGAGCCCGGTCACGACGGTCTTGACGACGGTGTTCGTGCGGCTCTCCTGCTGGTTGGCCAGGCGGGTCTTGTTGGCGAGGACGAGTCCGATGCCGCCGACGCCGTGGGCGGCGATCGCGGCGAGCTGCACAGGGGTCCAGCGGGCCCAGCCGTTCGAGGAGAGGCGGAGGCGCTCCGCCGGGTCGGACGAGGTGGACGCGGCGCCGTTCAGGCCGACGGCGCCCATGAGCGAGCCTCCGAACCAGGCGGCGGCTCCGAGGTCGTGGAGACTGCGGACGAGGGTGTTGCGGGAGGGCATGTGGGCCTCTTCTCTGCCGGCGGCGGACGTCGGCGGTGGTCGGCTGGTGCGGACTCCTCCGACGCTACGCGCGCCCTGGAACCGCGCACGGGGCTTGACCTCTCCCCCTCCGACACGCTCCGCTGGAGGTCACCGACCGACCCGGACCGACCGACCCGAGGAGCCCCGCGATGCCCACCGACGACGAGAAGCGGACGACCCGCGACGAGTTCCACGACGCCGTGAACATGACCGCGAAGGAGCTCGAGGAGTGGCTCGGCACCGACGAGTCGAAGGAGGTCGGCCAGAAGCCGGAGGGCGGCGGCGAGTCCGTCGGCCACGAGAGCGGGCGCCGCATCGTCGAGCTGCTGGGCACGAAGCAGGCCGACCTGAGCGAGGACGACTACGCCCACATGACGAAGGTCGTCGGCTACGTGCACCGGCACGCGAAGCAGCGTCCCTCGGGCGATGTCACCGAGACGAAGTGGCGCTACTCCCTGATGAACTGGGGCAACGACCCGCTGAAGTGCTGACCCGGTCCGAGAGCTGCGCTCAGCACATCCCGAAGAGGTTGCAGAGGGCGCCGCGGTCCTGGATCGACTCCATGCCGCCCGGCTTCTGCACCTTCGGCAGCTCGTAGGAGGCGGCGACCGTCTGCACGCCGGCGGACGAGGCGGCCTGCACGGGAGCGGCGGCAGGAGCAGCGGCGGGAGCGAGGACGGCTCCGAGGGCGAGGGCGGCGGCGGCGAGGATCGGGGCCATGGTCGTTCTCCTGTGATCGAGGGGTGCGATCGGCTCGACCGCTCCATAAGCATGGCGACGCCCCGTCGCACCGCTCCTGTACGAAAGACCAGTCCGCCCTTGTACGGAAGGCCGACGGGGCTCGGAGAAGGCTTCGGTACCCTGGTCCCGTGGTGGGGACGACGCGGTGGACGAACGACGTGCGGACGCTGCCCGGCGGCTGGATCACCCGGTCCCTCCTCCTCGGCTCCTTCACGCTCCTCGTCGTCATCGACCTGATGGGCGGCAGCGTCGACCTCACGTCGGTCCGCGGCTGGATCGAGCTGGCGCTCCCCTACCTGCCGCTCCTGGCGCTGCTCGCCGGCGCGATCCCCGCGGCGGTCTCGCTCTACCTCGTCTACGCCGTCGTCCTGATGCTCGGCGCCCCGCCGCTGCTGCTCGCGGCGCTGATCTTCCCGACCATCGTGGTGGTCGGCTTCGTCACCTTCCTCCTCCCCTGGCGCGCGGGGCTCGTCTTCGTGCTCGGCACCCTCGTCCTCCTGCCCGCGGTGCTGCTCGTCGACCGCGCCATGGGCACGGCCGTCTACGTCCTGGGCGCGTTCGTCCTCTTCGGCGGCACCGCCGGGCTGGGCCTGAACGCCTTCCGGGGCCGCAGCGAGCGGAGCGAGCGCCGGGCCGACCGCATCCAGGAGGAGCAGGCGCGGATCCGCAACGAGGAGCGGACCCGGCTCGCGCACGAGCTGCACGACATCGTCGCGCACGAGGTCACCATCATCGCCATGCAGGCCCGCCGCGCGACCTCGGTCGAGGACCCGGCCAAGACCGAGCGCATCCTCGAGAGCATCGGCGACGCGGCGCAGCAGGCGCTGCAGGATCTGCGGAGCCTCGTGACGCTCCTCCAGGACGAGGACGAGGCAGGCGCTCCCGCCCGCGGCGACTCCGACCTGCTCGGGACCCCGGAGGTCTCGGGCGCCACGACCACCGCTGTCGGCTTCGTCCACGACGTGCGGAACGTCGCCGACGCGATCGAGCGCGCGGGCTTCCGGGTCCGCCTCGACGTGGCGGGCTCCGTGGCGCAGGTGCCCGCGAGCCTCCGCCAGGTGCTGCGGCGCACGGTCCGGGAGCTGGGCACGAACGTGCTCAAGCACGGCGACACCGCCGGTGAGGTGCAGCTCCGGCTCGAGGTGTCGGGGGGCGAGGTGCAGCTGAGCTCCTCCAACGCGATCGCCTCCGCGGCTCCGATCGTCTCCTCGCACCTCGGGATCGAGGCGATGTCGGCCCGCTGCGCCGTCTTCGGCGGGCGGCTGGACGCGGGAGCCCGCGGCGGTCGCTGGACCACGACCATGACCATCCCCCTCGAGGGCCGGGCGTCCGGTGCGCTCGTCGCGGGGGCGACCGACGAAGGACGAGAGCGATGACCCGCGTGCTGCTGGTGGACGACGAATCGATGACCCGCGAGATCCTCCGCGACTACCTCTCGCAGGACCCGGCGATCGAGGTGGTGGGCGAGGCCTCCGACGGGAGGATCGCGGTGCAGCAGGCGGCGACGCTCCAGCCCGACCTGATCCTGATGGACATGCAGATGCCGGTCATGAACGGCGTCGCTGCGACCGAGCGGATCCACGCCGAGCACCCGGGCATCGCGATCCTCGGGCTCAGCACGTTCACCACGGACCGCTACGTCGTCGACCTGCTCCGCGCGGGCGCCTCCGGCTACCTGGTCAAGGACACGAAGCCGCGGGAGATCATCGCGGCGGTGCACGCGGTGCTCGCGGGCGAGTCCGTGCTCTCCGCCGAGGTCACGCGCCACGTGGTGAAGGGGCTCGAGGAGTCGGTGCCGGCGGAGACGGTGCCGGACCCCGATCTGCTCGAGGCGCTCACCGAGAAGGAGCTCGAGGTGATCCGCCTGCTCGCCCGCGGGATGAGCAACCGCGAGATGGCGCAGGAGCTGTTCGTCACCGAGTCGACCGTGAAGGCGCGGTTCGTGAAGGTGATGGAGAAGCTGGGCGTGCGCGACCGGGTGCAGATCCTGGTCTCGGCGATCGAGCACGGGCTCGTCGACCTGGGGACGCGTCCCGGCCGGAGCTGATCGAGCCCGCCGGATTCAGCCCCAGCCGACCACGTCGGCGACGGGCCGCACGAGCCCCGCGACCGCCCGCTCGAGCGCACTCTCGTCGACCGCGGCGAGCGCCGGCTCCGGATCGAGCACCAGGGCGCCGCCCCAGCCCATCACCTCGTACTCCACCAGGGTGCGCGCGAGCGTCTCGGGCGACCGCCAGGCGCGGAGGAGGTTCGCCCGCGCGAACGCGTGCGCGGCGCGTGCTCCCTCCCCGTGCGCGGCGCGGCCGTCGAGGACGGTGCGCAGCACGGTCTCGAGGGTCGGGATGCCCTGGCCGGCCGGGGAGACGACCTGCCAGGTGAGGGAGGGGCGGCTCGAGCGCAGGCCCCGCGCGACCTGGGCGACCGCATCGCCGCCGGCGGAGCGCAGTGCGGCGGGGACGAGCGGTTCGGCCCCCGCGGTGAGGCGGCACAGCGCCAGGAATGTCGCGGCGTGGCCGACCTCGCCGGACGGGTCCGCGCCGGTGACGATCGTGCTCTCGTAGCCCTGCTCGCGGGACTGGTGCAGAGCGCTCGGCAGCGGAGCCGCGGCGGGCACGGAGACGGGCCGGGACGTCTCGCAGACGGCGCGTTCGGGCCCGACCACGGCGAGCACCGGATCCCCGGCTCCCTGGGCGCGCTCGAGCGTCAGGGCGGTCCAGGCCGCGGCGCCCTCCGGAGGGAGCACCGCGGTGAGGCTCTGCGCCCCGGCCGTCGCCGTCCACGCGAGCGAGACCGCTCCGGGGGGAACGGCCGAGCGGAGGCGGGCAGCGCGGTCGAGCCCGTCGTCTCCGGCCGGGTCGCGCCAGCCGAGGGCGACGACGGCGAAGCGGGAGCGCTCGTCGACGACGGCGAGCGGGGGTGCGGCGGTCATGGGCTCCTCCTTCCTGGAGGGGTGGAGGCGGCGGGAACGCCCAGCGCGGCGAAGGGCTGCTCGGCCAGGCGGGCCGCGGCGTCCGCGAGCAGCGGGCGCGGCGGCCGCGCGGCGAGGGAGTCGACGAGCTCGCCCGCGAAGCCGGGCGCACCGCGCAGCAGGGCATCCCGGGCGACGGTGCGGGCCAGACGCTCGTCGTCGTGCACCAGCCGCTCCGCACGCAGCACCGCGCGATGCCGGGCGTGCTCGAGGGCGGAGTCGTCGCTCACCGCGAGGGCGCGGAGGCGGTGCCACGGATCGACGGGCACGGCGGTGTCGTCGACCAGCACGAAGAGGTCGTCGGCGACGGTGTCGCCCGGGCCGAAGAGTCCGGCGCTCGCGTCGAGTCCGGCCTGCGCAGCGAGCGCCTCGGCGGCGATCAGGTCGCCGAGCAGCTCGTCGGAGACGCGGGTCGACGGCGCGGCGGCGGTCGCGGCGAGCCGGCGGGCGGCGGGCTCGGCGCGGTACTCGGGGCGGGCCGTCCCAGGTGGGACGGCGATCGGTCCTGCCGCGCGATCGGGCGTCTCCGCGAGGGCCGCGACCAGGCGGTCCAGGAGCCGGGCGGGGTCGTCGGCCGTGACGCCGACCAGCACGGAGCCGGCCGGGCGGTAGTGGCGCCTGTGCAGCGCGCGCAGGACGGGCTCGGTCGCGCGGCCCTCGAGGTCGAGGTCGCCGCTGCCGTCGTGCGCGTTCGGGGCGTCGGCCCAGTAGCGGGCGGTCAGGTGCGGCCACGGCAGCACGCCGCCCGGAGCGGGGGCGAGGCGCGCGGCCCGCTCAGAGGCGACCGCGCGGATCTGCTCCGCGATCTGCTCCGGCCGGAAGGCGGGGCGGAAGACCTGCTCGACGAGCCGCTCCGCGATCACGGCGGCCGACCCGGGAGAGCCCGTCTCGAAGAACTCGGAGTAGTCGAGGTGGGTGTGACCGCCGAGGACGCCGCCGCTCTCGGCGACGCGGGTCTGCCGGACGAGACCGGCGACCCCCTCGCTGTCCTGGTAGACGAGGTGCTCGATCAGGTGCAGCATCCCCTCCTCGCCGTCGCGCTCGTGGCGCATACCGGCGGGCACGGCGAGGGCGACCGAGTCGTTGCGGACCTCCGGCCGGTGCACGACGAGCGCGCGGGCGCCGGAGGGCAGGGCGGCGGACAGGGTCGGGACGTCGCGGGCGCTCATTCCGCCCGCTCCCCCAGCTGTGCGGCGGACAGGCGCAGCAGCAGCCGCGCCTGATCGCTGCTGGCGCCCCCGGAGCGGTGCCAGTCGACGGCGTGCTGGGCCAGCCGGAACGCGGTGCCGACGCGCAGCAGCTCGGCGTCGTGGTCCTCTTCGAGCGAGAGTCCGCGGCGGAGCGCGTCGAGGGCCGGGCGGAGCGCGGGGTGGAAGGCGTGCAGCTCTGCGAGCTCCCCGAGCACCCAGGCGGCGTCCCAGACCGGGTCGGCGAGCCCGACGTCCTCGCCCGTGAGCAGAGCGACGCGGGTCCCGCCGACGACGAGGTGGGCGAGGCCGGGGTGGCCGTGGACCACGACCGCGGCCGGCGAGGCGACGACCGCCTCCGCCCAGTCGGCGAGCTCGAGGAGACCGCCGGCGCCGAGCTCCTCGGCGGCGGGCGCCCAGCCACCGGCGAGCCAGCCGCGGGCGCGCTGCAGCGGACGCGGAGGGAGCGGCTCCCCGGCGGGCCGGGCGCCGTGGAGCGCGTCCAGCGCGCCCTTCCACTCGCGGCCGACGGAGACGAGCGCCTCCTCCGACAGCTCGTGGAGGAGCGCGGGCAGCAGGGCGCGGGCGGTGGTGCGGTAGCGGCGGATCGACGGGTCGGCGCCTCCCGGCACGATCCGGGGATCGGGCGCTGCGAGGCGGACGGGCACCGGCGAGAACGGCAGCGGCGCCTGCTCTCCGAGGCGGCGGGTCCAGACGGTGGTCCCGTCGGGTCCTTCCGAGAGCTCGGTGACGAGCAGCCCGGTGACGAGGGCCCGCGGAGGGGCGGTGGTGCTCACGCCGACCTCGCCTCCTCCGCGGCCGCCGGTGCCGTGCGCAGCGACTCCAAGTGGCGCAGCACCGCGGGGAACGCGGGCGGCACCCAGGCGAGCGCCGTGTCGCTGGACTCGCTCGGCCCGGGCACGGGGTCGATGACGGTGAAGTTGGCCGGCTCGCGCAGCAGCGCGAGGGTGGACTCGACGACCGGGTTGCCGAGCGCCCGCGGCGGCAGCGACGGAGCGATGCACACCGGCGCCTCCGTCGTGAGGGCCGCGAGCAGCGACGGGGAGTCGGTGATGCCGTGCGCGAGGCGCGAGGCGTAGTCGAGGGTGGCCGGGTAGATCAGGATGAGGTCGGCCCACTCGGCGAGGTCGACGTGGGCGACGACGATCTCGTCGTCCCAGCGGTCGTCCTGGATCCGGCCGCGCAGTCGCGACTCCAGGTTGTGCCGGGTGGTGAAGCGGTAGGCCGAGTCGCGGACGAGCACGCGGAACTCGGTCGCCGGAGCGGCGGCGCGCGCCCACTGGATCCAGTAGGGCATGACCTGGGTCATGGCGGAGCCGGTCAGGACGAGGGCCACCCGGGAGTAGCCGAAGCGGCCGAGCGAGAGGTCGGAGAGTGCGGCGCTCTGCGCACCGGGCGGGGTGGTCATGGCGGTCTCCTCAGAGGGCGGCGGGCGGGAGGGCGGATCGGGTCGCGGCCGGCGGTGAGGACGGCGGCGGACGGGCGGACCGTGCCCGCGGAAAGGGCGGACGGGGATGGGCGGACCGTGCCCGCGGAAAGGGCGGACGGGGATGGGCGGACGGCGCGAGCGGACGGCACGCGCCCGGGAGGGGCCGGGGCGACGCGGTCGAGGACCGGTCGCCCCGTGCCCGTCAGCACCCTGCGGTGAGGGTGACGCCGATGATGACGCCGGCGCAGAACGGGGTGGTGGCGGGCGCCTCGGAGGCGGCGTCGGTGCCGATCTCGTCGGCGGCGGTGAAGGTGTCGTGGGCGGTGGCGAGCTCGGCGAGGTCGGCGGACTGGACGGTCTGGGCGGTGATGGTCGACATGGTGTTCTCCTTGGATGAGTGGTGGCGGCGGATCCGCCGGGTCGTGCGGGGAGTGGTGCGGGTGGTCCGGCCGGAGGGCCGGGGAGCGGGTGCTGCGGGAGCACCCGGGCGGGAGGAGGGCCGGGTCAGCAGCCCGCGCCGAGGGTGGCGCCGACGATGATGCCGACGCACAGGGGCGTGGTGGCGGGCGCCTCGGTCGCGGCGTCCGAGCCGAGCTCGTCGACGGTGGCGAAGGTGTCGTGCGCTCCCGCGAGGGCGGTGAGGTCGGCGGACTGGGCGTCGGTGGAGATGGTGGTCATGATGTGTCCCTTTCGTGGAGTACCTCGGGCTGAGGTGGTGGTCCCCTCGGGATCGAGGGGAGGTTCGTGGGGCCCTAGCGGGCGGTGAGTCCCGGGCGGTCCGGGTCGATGCGCGCGGCGCGGGCGGCGTCGGCCCAGGCGTCGGCGGCGGGGATCGTCTCGGCCGAGGAGCGCAGGAGCGCTTCGGCGAGGACGCGGGAGCGGTGCTGGCCGAAGCTCAGTCCGCGGTAGGAGGAGCGCTCGTCGGCCGGGTCCTCGGCGTAGGCGAGGCCGTCGGCGAGCCTCTCGGCGAAGGCCGAGACGGCGGTGCGGGGCGAGGGCCGGGCATCGAGCAGCGGAGTGATCCTCCGGGCGACGTCGTCGGCGGAGTCGGCGGGCAGGTAGACGACGAGGGCGTCGGAGCGGGGGAAGGCCCGCGGGTCCGAGAGCGCCTTGGCCTGGTGGCGGGCTCCGGAGGCGGCGAGCGCCTCCAGGAGCGGGCCCCACAGGGCGAGCGCGTCCTCCGCCGAGTCGGCGACGAGCGAGAGGCGCACGACCCGGTCGGCGGGATCGAGTCCCATCGGGCCGAGGGCGAGGAGGTAGCCGGGAGTGGTGCGGGTGCGCCAGCTCGGCAGCCGGACGCCGGCGACGGCCCCGTCGGCGGAGCGGACGAGATCGACCTCGGGCACGAGGACCCGGACGCGGCCCAGCTCGACGACCCGGCGCTCCTCCCCCTGCACGGTGGCGGAGCCGAGCACCCCGGAGGGAGCGGGCTGCAGGACCGTGCGGTGCGGGATCGCGTCGATCAGCCGGGGGGCGAGGTCCTGGCCGTCGCCTCCGGCGGTCTCGCCGAGCAGCGGGTTCCGGAGGTGCAGGTGGGTGTAGACGGTGGCGGCGAGTCGGGCCCGCAGCTCGATCGGCCCGGTGGCCTCGATCACGGTCCCGTCGACCTCGGCCCGCAGCCGGGCGGCGTCGACGCTGATCACGGCCTCGTCGAGGACGGAGCGGGTGGTGAGGGCGGTCATCGCGGGCTCCTGTCGAATCCGAGGGCGGTGGAGTAGGCGGAGGGGGCGAGCAGGACGCGGCGGCCGATGCCGGCGGCGGCCCGCTCGATCCCGGGGAGGCGGGAGACCATCGAGGCCCGGGCGAGGGTGCGGTCGACGAGGTGCCAGCCCAGGTGGGCGGTGGCGCGGACGGCGAGGGCGTCGTCCGCGCCGGCGGTCTCGGCGGCGTAGGCGAGCCACATCCGCCGGATCCTCGGGACCAGTGCCGCCATCCGCTCCGCGATGCGGGCGTCCGCGGCCGCGGTGTCGAAGGCGAGGGGAGGAGCGGAGGCGCCCTCCCGGGTGGTCACGGTGTCGAGCACCGCGCGGTGGATCCACTCCCCCGCCAGCGTGCCGAGGTCGCGGGCCGGATCCCCGATCCCGAACTCCTCCCAGTCGAGCAGCTGGAGGCGCCCGTCGCGGAGGTGGAACTGGTCGAGGCGGAGGTCGCCGTGGATCGGGGCCGTGCGGTTGCCGCTCTCCCACTCGCGGAGATCCTCCGTGGCCGAGACGAGCTGCTCGTCGTGCTGCAGGTCGCCCCAGAAGGCGAGCTCGGCGAGGGTGAGGTCGACGTAGCGGGTGTGCGGGATGCCGACGCGCAGCATCTCGACGGGAGGGCTGGGGTGCGAGGTCGCGGTGAGGCCCGCCACCGGGCCGGCGTGCAGCCGGGCCAGGAGCCGGCCGGCCTGTTCGGGGAAGTCCGCGGGGACGCGCTCCTCCACGAGCAGGAGGGCCAGGCTGGTGCCGGGGCAGTGCTCGAACACCAGCAGGGAGTCGTCCTCGTCGGCCGCCAGCAGGCGGGGTCCGGCCGGGGCGTGCTCGGGGCTCCGGGCGGCGAAGCCGGCGAAGTCCCTGGAGCGGCGGAAGGCCGCGGGGCCCGCCGTCCGGGGCGAGACGTGCTTGACGAAGACGCGGGCGCCGTCGTCGAGGGTCATCGTCCACGACGCGTTCCGGCCGGCGAAGGCGGGGCGGTCGATCGCGGCGACGCGGTGGCGTCCGCCGCCGAGCAGCCGCTCGGTCGAGGCCGCCGCCCGGAGGGCCGCCGGATCCGCGGGGCGGTGCCCGGGGGTCGCGGGGCGGAGCCCGGGAGTCGCGAGGAGAGTCACGATCGTGTCCTTCGGTCGGTCGAGCGGATCAGAAGAGGTAGGTGACGACGAGGTAGGCGCCGCCCGCTCCCCCGACGAGGAGGGCGGTGTTGACGAGCAGCTTCTTGAGGGGCGAGGGGCGGGTCGAGGCGGTGCGCGAGGTGGTCATGGTGGTGTCCTTCCGAGGGGTGGTGGTGGTGGATATCGGGAGCCGGGCCTAGGAGGCGTCGGCGGCCTTGAGGGAGGCGCGGAGCGAGACGCGGGAGCCGGTGCGGAGCGCGTTGTTGCGGTAGATGCGGACGACCAGGCGGAACAGCAGCGGCACCGTGATCGCGGCGACGACGGCGGCGATCACCATCTCGGGGGTGCCGACCGAGTCGAGGCCGAAGCGCATCGGCATCAGGTAGGAGGAGAAGAGGGGGACGAAGGAGAGCGCGTGCACCCAGGCCTCGTCGAGGTTCGCCGGCACCACGTAGAGCGCGATGATCAGCAGCGCCATCTGCACGACGGAGAGCGGCATGGCGGCGGTGCCCAGGTCCTCCTGCCTCGACACGGTCGAGGCGAGCAGGGTGCTGAGGAGCGCGAAGAGCACGTAGCCCTGCAGGAACCAGACGAGGAACCAGACCAGGCTCGGGCCGAGCTCGATCTCGAGGACCGACCACCCGCCGACCACGCTGAACCCGCCGACGACGGCGCCGCCGATCACGAGCAGCTGGGCCAGGGTCACCAGGCCGACGCCGATCATCTTCCCGGCGAGCAGCGGGGCGACGCCGATCTTCGTCAGCAGGATCTCGACGATCCGGGACGACTTCTCCTCGACCACCCCCGAGGCCAGACTCGACGAGGAGTAGACCATCGCGGCGAGCAGGGCGCTGATCATCGCGGTCGCGAACAGGATCCGGGTGTCGAGGACCACGGTCCCCGCCTCCCTCGTCGCGTCGACCAGGAACCAGCCGCCGATCCCGGCGCCGAGGCCGGCGATCGCGGCCAGCGCGAGGGTCGCGGTGAGGATCGTGCGGTTCCCGGTGCGGGTCAGGATCTCGCGGCGGACGATCGTCGCGGCTCCCCGGGCCGGCGTCGGAGGAGCGGAGCTCTCGGCGGTCCGGGCGTGGGCGGCGCGGGGGTGCGTGGTGGTCATCGTCCTGCTCCTTGGATCTCGAGGCGGCGCTCGGCCGCAGGGGTGGAGGCGGCGGTGAGCCGCTCGGACAGCAGCTCGGTCAGCGAGCGCTGCTCGGTGCGGATGCTCCGGAGGCCGCCGTGGCGGGTGAGGGTCGCGAGCACCTGCTCGGGGACGTCCCGGCCGCTGCCCTCGATCGAGACGAGCAGCGACTCCGGCTCACCGGGGACCGGCTCGGCCGACAGTCCCGGTGTGACGCCGAGCTCGGCGACGAGCAGGTCGTCCAGGGGGCGGGAGAACTGCAGCTGCCAGCGGCTGCGGCCGTCGTCCTGCAGCTCGGCCACCGCTCCGCTCGCGGTCACACGGCCGGAGTCGAGCACGCAGACGGTGTCGCAGAGGCGCTCGACCAGGTCGAGCTGGTGGGAGGAGAAGAGCACGCCGACGCCGCGGGCGGACTGCTGCCGGATCAGGCCGGCCATCGTCTCCACGGCGACCGGGTCGAGCCCCGAGAAGGGCTCGTCCAGCACCAGGAGCGACGGATCGCCCACCAGGGACACGGCCAGCTGCACGCGCTGCTGGTTGCCGAGCGAGAGGTCCTGCACCAGCGTGTCGGCCCGCTCGGCCAGGCCCAGCGCGTCGATCACCTCCTCGGCGGTCTCACGGGCTCCCCGGGCGTCGTGCCCCTCGAGCAGAGCGAAGTGGATCACCTGCTCGCGGACCCGCATCTGCGGGTAGAGGCCGCGCTCCTCCGGCATGTAGCCGATCGAGCGGCGGTCCTCGGCGGTGATCGGCGCGCCGTCCCAGGTGATGGTCCCCGTGTCGGGGGTGAGCAGGCCCAGGATCAGCCGCATCGTCGTGGTCTTGCCGGCGCCGTTGCCGCCGATGAAGCCGACGATCTCGCCGCGGCCCACGGACAGGTCCACGTCGTGCAGGACCCGGTGGCCGCCGAATGCACGGCTCACGCCGCTGAGCTGAAGCCCTCGCATGTCATCTCCTCGAAGTCGTTTCTCTTGACTCCTCAGACGCTACGGACGCTCTCGCGACGGGCTCCTGTACTTCGGTACAGCGCCGAGGTGGCCGAAAGTGCAGGTCCCGCATCACCGGACGTGCAGGTCCCGAGGCGGCCGCGCGTGCAGGTCCGGGGGCGGCCCGGGTGCGGGCCGCCTGCGTCCCGAGCACGACGGACGCCCCCGTGCTCGTCCGGTCGGCGACCGGAGCGCACAGGGGCGTCCGTGGAGGAGGAGGGGCGGGGTCAGGCCGTCGCGCAGCTCCCGTCGACCTCGCCGATGACGCCGTCCGTCACCGACACGACCGCGCAGTTCGGGTAGCCCCGCTGCGGCCGGTGCGCGGGGTCGAGCGCGCGGAGGATGCTCCCGAGCACCGCTCCGTGCGTCACGACCAGCACGTCCCCGTGCTCGGCCGCCGGCGCGAACCGCGCGATCGCGGCCTCCACGCGGGCGCGCACGGTGGCACCGCTGTCGGCCCGGCCGGAGGGGTCGTGGCGATGGATCGCGTCGAGCACCGAGTCGAGACCGGCGTCGGTCATCCGCGGCCAGTCGGCGGAGGCGGGCACGTAGGAGTAGCCGTGGTCGGCGAACACCGGCTCCCAGAGCGAGGCGTTCGGCTGCCCCTCGAAGGCGCCGAAGTGCCACTCGCGGAGCTCGACCATCGGCTCGGCCTCGAGCGACGGGTGCCCGGCGAGCGCCGCCGCCGCCGTGGTGCGGGTGCGGGTGAGGTCGCTCGTGAACGCCGCGACGAGCGGCACGCCGCGCATCCGCTCGCCGAGGGCCGCCGCCTGGCGCTCGCCGCGCTCGGTCAGCGGCGAGTCGCACCAGCCCTGCAGCTGGCCGGCGACGTTGAAGAGGGTCTCGGCGTGGCGGACGAGGTGGATCGTGCCGGTCACGGGCGCGCGCTAGCGGGCGTCGTCGGGCGGGCGGAGGTGGTGCGGTGCATGCGGTTCTCCGGGGTCAGCGCGCTACTCCGGAGCGGCGCGCGCGATGTGGAGGGCCAGGAAGGCGACCTCCTCGTTGGGCAGGGCGGCCTGGTACTCGGCCGCCACGAAGGAGCGCACGCGCTCGGCGGAGGCGATCGCGCGCGGGTAGCGGGCGCTGAGGCTGGTGAAGAGGAAGTCGTCCTCGCTCTCGAGCAGGCCGCCCGAGAAGAAGCGCTCGGCGAAGTACTGCAGGTGCGCCACGAAGCGGGCGGAGCGGAGGTCGTCGCGGTCGAGCGCGGCTCCGCTGGAGTGCTGGATGATCGCGGTCACCGAACGGATGAGCTGCACGATCCGGAGCGAGTCGATCCCGACCTTGCCGAGCTCCGCGTTGGCGAGGTGGAACGCGACGTTCGCGGCCTCGTCGGCGGGCAGCTCCACGTCCAGGCGCTCGCGCATCCGCTCGACCGCCCGCTCCCCCACCGCGTACTGCACGGGGTAGACCGTCCGCATCTCCCAGGCCAGCCGGTTGGCGACCGAGAGCCCGCGCCGCTGCCGCTCCACCGCGAAGTGCAGGTGGTCGGTGAGCGCGAGGTACACGTGCGGGTCGAGCTTCAGCCCCTGCTCCTCCGCGTCGGCGACGACCGCGCGGGTGAGCTCGACGAACTCCGGCGGGATCTGCGCCAGGAGCTCGACGAGGTTGCGCTGATCCGAGTCGTCCAGCGCCACGAACACCTGGTCGACGCTCGAGGGCTCGATCGCCTCGCCGGCCTTCGCTCCGAAGCCGATCCCCCTGCCCAGGAGCACGCGCTCGACGCCGCGCTCGTCGACGACGAGGACGACGCTCGAGTTGAGCACCTTCTTGATGGTCTGCATGCGTGTCTCCGTCGACGGCCGCGTCAGGGCTGGGGTGGGGGTGGCGGGGCCTCTGCCCGGAGAGCCGGACGGCGCCTCCGGGCAGAGGAGGATCATCCCAGATCCGCGCCGTTGGAGGCGATGACCTTCTGGTACCAGAAGAACGAGTCCTTCCGGTAGCGCTCGGTGCTGCCGTGGCCGAGGTCGTCCATGTCGACGTAGACGAACCCGTAGCGCTTCGAGATCTGCGAGCTGGAGGCGCTGATCAGGTCGATCGGCGCCCAGCTCACGTAGCCGAGCAGCTCCACGCCCTCGTCCACCGCCTGGATCATCTGCTCGAAGTGTGCGCGGAAGTAGTCGATCCGGTACGGGTCGTGGACCCGGCCGTCCTCGGTCAGCTCGTCGCGCATCCCGAGGCCGTTCTCGACGATGAACAGCGGCTTGCCGTAGCGGTCGTAGAGGTCGATCAGCGAGATCCGCAGGCCGACGGGGTCGATCTGCCAGCCCCACTCGCTCGACTCGAGGAACGGGTTCTTGACGCCGAGGACCGTGTTGCCGGGGGTGCGCTCGGCGTCAGGGCGCACCGACTCCGTCATCGACATGTAGTAGCTGAACGAGATGAAGTCGACCGGGTGCTCGCGCAGCAGCTCGGCGTCGCCCGACTCGAACGGGATCTCGACCCCGCGGCTCTCGAGCGCCCGCAGCGCCAGGCGCGGGTAGGCGCCGCCTGCCTGGACGTCGGTGCAGAGGTAGAGCATCCGCTCCTTCGCCTGCGTCGCCGCGACGTCGTCGGGGTGGCAGGTGTTGGGGTAGGTGGTCAGCATCGTGAGCATGCAGCCCATCCGCGACTCGGGCCACAGCTCCTTCAGCGTCCTCGTGACCGAGGCGGAGGCGACGAACTGGTGGTGCAGGGCCGTGTAGCAGGCCTGCTCCACGCTGCCCTCGACGGTCTCCTCGATGATCCCGCCCGAGGTGAACGGGTGGCGGATGATGCCGTCGATCTCGTTGAAGGTCAGCCACATGTCGACGAGGTGGCCGAAGCGCTTGAAGCAGGTGCGGGCGAAGCGCTCGAACAGCCCGATCGTGCGGCGGTCGACCCAGCCGTTGTGCTTCAGCGCGAGCGCGAGCGGCGGGTCGTAGTGCGAGAGCGTGACCAGCGGCTCGATCCCGAGGCGCCGCATCTCGGTGAAGAGGGCGAGGTAGTAGGCGATGCCCTCCTCGAGCGGCTCCGCCTCCTCCCCCGTCGGGTAGAGGCGGGTCCAGGCGATCGAGACGCGGAGGGTGGTGAAGCCCATCTCGGCGAACAGCGCGAGGTCGCCGGGGTAGCGGTGGTAGAAGTCGATGCCGCGGCGCTTGGGGTAGTACTCGGTGTCGTCGTCGGACATCGCCGCCGTGATGCTCTCCACCGTGTTGCGGTGGTGGATCGCGTACTCCTTCGGGTCCGCCTTCGGCTTGTAGGAGGCGACGTCGCTGACCGCCGGGCCGCGCCCGCCCTCGCGCCACGCGCCCTCGACCTGGTTGGCGGCGAGGGCGCCGCCCCATCGGAATCCGTCAGGAAGCGCCATCGGCGAGCTCCTTCTCTCTCTGCGTCACGGTCATGATCCGGTCGCCGGCGGTGATCCGCTCGGCGGCCTCGACGAGCACGGTGTACTCGGCGGAGTTGGTCACGAGCACCGGGGTCGTGGTGTCGTAGCCGGCCGCGGTGATCGCGGCCAGGTCGGCGGTGAGGAGCAGCTGCCCGGCCTCGACCCGGTCGCCGACCGCGACGTGCGCCTCGAACGGCGCGCCGTCCAGCTGCACCGTGTCGATGCCGACGTGGATGAGCACCTCGACGCCGTCCGCGCGGCGGAGCCCCACCGCGTGGCGGGAGGAGAGCAGCGCGATGACCTCGCCCGCGAACGGCGCCCGGACGGCTCCGTCGGTGGGGCAGATCGCCAGCCCCTCGCCGAGCACGCCGGCCGAGAACACGGGGTCCGGCACCTCCGAGAGGGGGATGACGGAGCCGGTGAGCGGCGCCTGCAGCGCGAGCGGGCTCCCGGCGTCGGCCGCCACGTCGCCGAGCGCCTGGACGCTGGCGGAGGCGTCGTCGCGCCAGATGACGAAGGAGACGACGAACGAGACGGCGACCGAGATCAGCAGGCCGATCACGGCGTTGAGCAGGTTCCAGGGGTTCAGCCCGTCGATGAACATCGAGATGCTCGCGACGCCGGGGCTGACCAGCGCGAACGCGGCGACCTGCGTGGCGCCGATGTAGGCGCCTCCGACCACGCTGCCCGTGATGACGGAGACGAGGGCGCGCTTGTTCTGCAGCGTGACGCCGTAGAGCGCCGGCTCGGTGATCCCGAAGAGGGCCGAGAGGCCGCCCGAGAAGGCGGTGGCGCGGAGGGTCGCGCTCTTGGTGCGCAGGGCGATCGCGAGGCTGGAGCCCGCCTCCGCCGCGTTGTGGGCGAGCGAGGAGGCGAGGTAGAAGGTGTCCTTGCCCGCGCTGGCCATCGTCGCGATGGTCGGCGGGATGAACGCCTTGTGCATGCCGACCGAGATGATCAGCGGGAGCACGCCGGCCAGCAGCGCGACGGCCACCCAGCCGAGCGCCCCGTAGAGGCCGATCATCGCGCCGGTGAGCATCGAGCCGAGCCAGTAGCCGAGGGGGCCGAGCAGGAAGATCGTGGCCGGAGCGACGATCACCAGGCACATCAGCGGCACGTAGAACGTGCGGATCGGGCCCCACGAGTGCTTCCTGAAGAAGCGCTCGACGACCGAGAGCAGCAGCACGGCCAGGATCGCCGGGAACACCTGCGCGTTGTAGGCGATGACCGGCACCGGGATGCCGAAGAGCGCGACGCCGCCCTCCTGGTTGAGCAGCGTCGTGAACGCCGGGAAGACCAGGACGCCGACGAGCCCGAGCGCGAGCGGCCGGTTCACGTCGAGCTTCTTCGCGCTCGTGTAGGCGACGAGCAGCGGCAGGAAGCCGAACACCGCGTCCGGGATGGCGGACAGCAGCTTGAAGTTGTCGGAGGCCGGGTCGAGCCAGCCCAGCGCCGAGGCGAGGACGAGGAACGACTTGAAGATGCCGGCGCCCGCGATGGCCGGGATGATCGGCGTGAACACGCTGACCACGAAGTCCATGATCGTCGCGCCGAGGCGCTTGAGGGACCGCGGCTGCTTCGCCTGCTCCGCGGATGCGGTGGTGCCGCCGCGCAGCTTCTCGACCGCCGCGTACATCTCGCTGACGCCGCTGCCGACGATGACCTGCGTCTGCGGGCCTGTGACGACGCCGATCACGCCGGGCACCGCCTTCAGCGCCTCGACGTCGGCCTTCGCGTCGTCCGCCAGCGCGAACCGCAGACGGGTCGAGCAGTGCTGCAGCTTCGCCACGTTGGCGGCGCCGCCGACGTGCTCGAGGATCGCCTTCGCGCTCTCCTGGGTACTCATCGGTACTCCTCCGGGTGTGGGGGGACGCGCGCTTCCCTGCGCTGTGCTGCCCGGCCGTCCGTCGCCGTCCCCGCCCCCTCCGGCACCGTCATCGGTGCTCCGGCGGAGCGTCAGGAGGCGTCCGGGCACAAAAAAAGGACCCGACGACGCTCAATACGCGTTTCGTCGGATCCTGCCTGCACGACCAGTCACATGTCCGGGAGCGAACGTAACACGGGGGTGGGTGGAGCGTCAAAGAGGGGGTTTGTAGGCGGGAGCGTCACTGAACTCGTCGGGACGCGACCGTCTCCGTGACGACCCGGACGACCTCGTCGGGGTCCTCGTGCTCCCAGAAACGAAGTGCGATCCAGCCTGCCTCTCGGAGTAATCGGTCGGTGTCGCGGTCCCGTTCGCGATTCCTCGTCACCTTCTCCGCCCAGAAGCCGGCGTTGGTCTTCGACACCGTGTGATGCACCGGGCAACCGTGCCAGAAGCAGCCGTCGACGAAGACCGCGATGCGCTGTCGGGGGAAGGCGACGTCCATGGTGCGCCGGGACGACCCAGGCACCTTGCGTTGGAGGCGGTACCTCAGTCCCGCGGCGTGGAGCGCCGATCGGATGCGGAGCTCCGCCTTGGTGTCTCGGCCGCGGTTGCTGCGCATCGAGCGCCGGACGCCGTCGCTCGAAGCCCAGGACATGATCCGAGCGTAAGAGGATCCACCGCCTCGGGCCTGCGGTGCCGCCGTTTTCAGTGCGTTTGTCACAGTACGTTTGTCACATGGAACGCGGCCCGATTCGAACCCTCGATCTGTTCGCCGGCGCGGGCGGCCTCACCGCAGGGTTCCACTCCGCCTCGTCCCGAATCGAGACGGTCGCGGCTGTCGAGTGGGACATCGCGGCCGCTGCGACCTTCGAGGCCAATTTCGGCAGGGGCAAGGCCTGGGCGGGAAGCATTCAGAGCTGGTTGGCCGACGCGCCGATGCCGACGGACATCGACATCGTCATCGGCGGTCCGCCCTGCCAGGGCTTTTCCACCCTCGGCAAGCAGGACGTCGAGGACGAGCGGAACGACCTCTGGAAGACCTACGCCGAGACGATCAGTCGCGTGCGGCCGAAGTACTTCGTCGTAGAGAACGTCGCCGCCTTCATGAAGTCGCCGCAGTTCCGCGAGTTCGAAGCGGCGGTACAGCCGGGAGAGGTCCTCGAGGACTACGCCTTCGAGTGCCGGATCCTGAACGCCGCCGACCACGGCGCTCCTCAGGCACGGAAGCGCGCCGTACTCATCGGTCACCGTCGCGATCTCGTCACGCCGGGCTTCCCCGAGCCCTCCCACCTCGGACGTCACCGGACCGTTCGCGACGCTCTGATGGCAGAGCACCGGATCTCCTTCGAGACCATCGATGAGAGAGACCTCCCCGAGCGGTCGATCGAGTTCGCGGGAAGACTGCTCAAGGGTCCGTATTCCGGTCTCGAACTGCACACCGGGAGGAATTACTCATCACTCTCCCTCCAGCGCTTCGCCCGGATCCCGCCCGGCGGTAATCGGTTCGACCTCCCTTACGAGCTGCAGGCGAACTGCTGGAGGAACCACCGCACAGGCTCGGCTGACGTGATGGGACGGCTGCACTGGGACAAGCCGGCCGTGACCATCAGGACCGAGTTCTTCAAGCCGGAGAAGGGCCGCTACCTGCACCCCGAAGCGATGCGGTCGATCTCCCTCTTCGAAGCGGCCGTCTTGCAGGGCTTCCCCACCGACTACCGATTCGTCGGGTCCCGGACGGCCATCGCGAAGCAGATCGGTAACGCCGTGCCCATCCCGCTCGGCGCTGCGATCGCGACTCACCTCATCGGCGCGTTGGACGGCGACGTCCTCGTCGCCGGTCCTCGCGAAGCGGATTCGATCTCACTTTTCTGAGGGTCGACTCGAATGCCGCTTCATCGAGCTGAACCGGTTCGACTTCGAGTTGCCCATGTCGGTGGGCCTCAATAGGCTGCACGAGCATCATCGTCCGACGAAGGATAAGTGGTCTCGATCAGCATCGACATGTTCTACGGAATGTTCGCCTCGTACGCGCGCCGGCACGGCGTCGAGGCCGCAGAAGAATCGATGTCAGGTGTATTGGACGCGGGCGTACTCGCCCAGCTCCGCGATCGGTTCGAAGCGGATAAGAAGAAAGTGGTGACGGGCGGACCGGTCATCATCGCCGCGGGCAAGGCGGACTGGTACCCGGGCCCCACCCCGGACGACAAGTTCTGGAGCGGTCTGTACGAGCAGTTCCGCTCGGAAGGCTGGAACGACGACCGCCTGATGAGCGTCAACAGCTCGTCGGACAAGGTCGTCGCTCACACCGAACGACCCGACAAGGCCGGCTGGGGTACCCGCGGTCTCGTGGTGGGCTACGTGCAGAGCGGCAAGACGACGAACTTCCTCGCCACGGCGGCGAAGATGGCCGATCTCGAGTACGGGCTCATCATCGTCCTCTCCGGTATCCACAACGCCCTCCGCAAGCAGACGCAGATGCGCTTGGAGGAAGCGCTCGCGCGGGTTCCGGCGAAGGACTGGTTCCGACTGACCGAGCTCGACCGCGACTTCCGACTCCCTCCGTTCGACGCTGCTGCGCTCCTCTCCGGGAACAAGACCGGAGTCGCGGTGGTGAAGAAGAACGCCTCCGTCCTGAGGAAGCTGAAGAAGTGGCTCGAGACGGACGGGGCCCGGACGGCGCTCCGGGAGCGCCCGATGCTCGTGATCGACGACGAGGCGGACCAGGCGTCCGTTGAGACGTCGACCATCAATCCGCTCATCACGGATCTGCTCGGCCTCGCCGCCAAGTCGACCTACATCGGCTACACCGCGACTCCCTTCGCCAATGTCTTCATCAACCCTTACGACAAGAGCGATCTGTACCCGCGGGACTTCATCCTCAGCCTGCCCAGGCCGGACGGCTACTTCGGACCCGAGAAGATCTTCGGTCGTGACACGGTGACGTCCGACCTGGCATCGACCGATCAGCCCGAAGACGGATACGACATGGTCCGGATCGTGCCGGACGACGACGTCGCGAAACTGCGGCCCGGCACCAAGGACGCCGCGACCTTCGTACCGGAGGTGACCGCCGAGTTCGCCGACGCGCTCGACTGGTTCTGGCTGGCGACGGCTGCCCGTCGAGCACGCGGCGACCGCGACCACAGCTCGATGCTGGTGCACACCACGGTCAAGACGTCGGTGCACGAGGCCTTCAAACCGGTCATCGAGCAGTACCGGGGCGCCACAGCGCTCGGTCTCGCCACTGAAGGGTCCGGGACGGAGGATCGACTGCGCGCACTCTGGGCGACGGAGAGCACGCGAGTGCCCCTCGAGGATCCTACGAAGTCCGTCTCGACGTTCGACGAGATCCTCCCGTTCCTGCGATCGAGCGTCGACGAGTCCCGGGTCGTCCTCGACAACTTCCGCAGCACCGACCGCCTCGACTACAACTCCCGGCCCTCGCAGGTCGTCATCGCCGTCGGTGGAAACACTCTCTCGCGCGGCCTGACCCTTGAAGGACTGGTCGTCAGCTTCTTCATTCGAGCCGCCAGCGCGTACGACACTCTGATGCAGATGGGGCGCTGGTTCGGCTACCGGACCGGCTACGAGGACCTGCCCCGGATCTGGATGACGGCGGAGCTGCAGGACAACTTCCGCCATCTCTCCCGGGTCGAGTACGAGATGCGCGACGACATCGACCGATTCCAGCGGGAGGACATCACGCCGGAACAGGCGGCTGTCCGTATCAGTACGCACCCGGCGCTGCGGATCACCGCGAAGATGGGGGCCGCCTCCCCTCGATTCGTGTCGTTCGAGGGGCGGCGCTTCCAGACGCGGTACTTCCGGAACCACGACCGGACGTGGCTGCAGAACAACCTCGACGCCGCGACCGCACTCCTCGACGCGTGCGGACGATCGGAACGACCTCTGGAGACCGGAGCGACAGGAGCGCGACTCTACCGTCACGTTCCGGTGGATCTGGTTCAGAGGTTCCTGTCGGACTACTCGGTGCACACGGAGTCGAAGGACGTCGATCCCGACCTCATGCGGCAGTACATCGAGAAGTGCACCACTGCTGAAGAGAAGAGCCTCGAGACGTGGTCCGTCGCGATCGTCGAGAGCCCGGAGGGTGAGCCCGTCCAGGTCGGGGATCTCGACGTGCACATGGTCACGCGCGGCCGGGTGAACGGGAAGGAGAGCTTCGAGGGGGCCGACATCAAGACCCTGATGAGCAAGGAGGACCGTGTCGCCGATCTCGGTCTGTCCCGTCAGGACGCGCGCAAGGCCAGTGAGGAGGACCTGATCCGGCTCAGAGACCTCGATCCCGTCGCCCGCGCGGAGGGTCTGCTCGTCCTCTATTTCATCGCTCCGAAGGGTGGGGCGCTGGGCGGCAGGGACGGACTCCGCCTGTCCATGGACGCCGAGGTCGTCCCGGTCGGTATCGGCGTCGTCTTCCCGGGCCAGCGTTCCCCTGAGCTCGTCGTCGCGGCGACGAAGGTCTCGGTCGATCTGTCGAACATGGAGATCGAGGAGCCCGACGATCGCGTCGAAGGCGTCGATGAGGACACCGAAGCGGAAACGACGGCGTGAGTCCGACGGGAACGACCGTCGGCGCCTGGGCGGTCCTCGTCCGTCCCTCGGGGAATCGGCTCGAGTCCTTCCCGATGAAGGACGTGGGTCCGAGAAGTGTCCGTCTCGGTGTGGACGGTGACGGTCGACGTCACCTCTTCGTCCCTCTCGTCATCGCACCTCAGTCGCTCCCGGGGGACGGGGACGCCGTTCGTTTCGCCGTTCGCCACCTGGCCTTCGGCGTCGACAGCGGAATCGTCCTGGACGTCGCGTGCGGCGACTCCTCCGTGCACGCGGAGTTCGACCTCCTCATCGAGGACGTCATCGCGAGCGTCGACGACCCGCGGTCAGCGGGCGCGGCGGCTCTCGAAGCGATCGACCGATGGCGGCGTCTTCTCGCCCTGGAGCGAGGGAAGCGGTTGTCGTTCATCGAGCAGATGGGGATCGCGGCGGAGTTCGCCGTTCTCGATCGGGCTCTGAGCATTGACGCGACCGTCGCGGACGCCTGGCGTGGGCCCTTCCGAGAACCGCACGACTTCGAGTTCCCCTCCGGCTGCGTCGAGGTCAAGGCCGTGGCGGACTCGGACTCCATCGAAGTCCACGGCCTCCGACAGTTGGCGAGGCACGACGGGCGAAGCCTGCACCTCCTTCTGATCGAGGTGTTCGAAGCGGAGGACGGTGCCACCGTCCTCGAGACCGCGGCGCGACTCCGCGAGGTTCACGACGTCGATCTCGACCGACCGCTCGCTCTACTCGGCTTGTCGACCGCGGTCGACGGTCCTCCACTGACTCGATTCCGGACGGGCTCCGTCATCGTGCTCGATGTCGAAGACACGACACCCCGACTCGTCCCCTTGCCCGGTAGTGCCGAGGAGGACTACTCCGACGTGAGTTATCGACTGCGGACCGCCGCGCTTCTTCCCTTCGCCTCGGCACGCGGTGTCGACGAACTCCTGCAGGAGGTCCTCCATGCCTGAATGGTGGTCCCAGCGCTTCGCGCCGGAAGGCTCGGCAGCGGCCGACGGCATCAAGAAGCAACTCGGTCAGCCCAGACTCGATCCCCTCACCGTCCTGGCGAGAGAAGCCGCTCAGAACAGTTGGGACGCTCGGGCCGGGCTCGAGGTCCGGTTCTCCATCGACATCTCCCGCCTCGGTGATCGTGCCGCTGTGTGGCAGGAGAACTTCGAGTCGAAGCTTCCGACGGAGAGCGGACTCTTCGAGAAGACCGAATGGACCCCCGACACTCTCGTCATGACGGTCAGCGATCGAGGGACCGTGGGACTCGGTGGTCCCGCGCGCGCTGATGCACGCGTCGAGGAGGACGAGCGCCCCGACTTCGTCCAGTTCCTCCGCAACGTGGGCGAGCCACGGAACCAGTCGCTGGGGGGCGGGACCTACGGTTTCGGCAAGGGCATCTACTACTCGGTCAGTCGGGCGAGCGCCATCCTGGTCGACACCCACGCGGTCGATCGCAAGGCCGGCCGGCGAGTCATGGGCGCAGCGATGACGCACAAGTGGATGGACGGGAACGACGTCTACACGGGCCGTCACTGGTGGGGCGACGTGGTGGACGGCGTGCCCGACCCGGTGACGGGGTTCGAAGCGGCGGACCTGTCCGCGCGACTGGGGCTGCCGGGATTCACCGAGGGCGAGCACGGGACGGACGTCGTCATCATCGACCCCGACCTGGGGATGTTCGACTCGGAACGACCGAGGACCGTCGATGAAGCGATCGCCTTCCTCCGTTCCTCCATGGTCTGGCACCTCTGGCCGAAGACGGTCCCCGCGCCGGAAGGAGTCCTCCTCCTCTCCACGAGTGTCGACGGGAAGCAGGAAGCGGTCCCTTCAGCCGATCGGATTCCGACGGTCGCACCCTTCGCGATGGCCCTCGAGAAGGCCCGTCGACTCGACGGCCACCGTTACACCCGCCAGCGAGCGCCGTTCGACGTGGGAACGATGGCACTGCAGCTGTCCCCGGCCGTTCCCTCCGAGGACGACGAGTTCGACGCGGCATGTCCGATCAGTGGGCCACGCCGTCACATCGCACGGATGCGCAGGGTCGAACTCGTCGTCGACTACTTCATCGGCGAAGAGCACCCCGACCCTCGATTCGGATACTCCGGTGTCTTCATCGGGTCCGAAGAGGCCGACGACGTCTTCGGTCGTGCCGAACCTCCGACTCATGACGCGTGGGTACCGGCCGGACTGCGCGGCACCGACCTCGGCGTCGTCAACAATCTGGGCGCATTCCTCCGGGGGGCGATCCAGAAGGAGACGGGACCGAAGAAGACGTTCAAGTCCTCCACAGAGACGGCGGGCCTCGGTCGACTGGCCGCCCGTCTCGGCTCCGTCACTCGCAGCTTCTCGGGGACGGGTGCCGGGTCCGACGGTCCCGTCGCGGACAAGCGCTCGGGAGGCGGCGGTGAAGGCGGCGGGGGCGGCGGCTCTCGGCGTCGGCGCGCGACGAAGCCGCGCATCGTCCAAGGTCCGAGTGTCGTGGTCGAGGACGGGATCGCTGTCCTGCGCGCGTTGGTCGAGGTCCCCCCGTCGGAGGACGAGCAGACCGTGGTCGCCTCGGCGCAGGTCGTCCTCGACGGCGGTGGCCTCGAAGACGACCCGCCCGAAGGCGCCGCAGCGCCCGACTTCGTCTGGCGTCGGCAGGAGGGCGACACCTCCGTCCTTCAGGGACCCGTGTTGTCGCCGCAGACGGATGCGGCGGATCGGTGGTGGCTCTCCGTGACGATCGTCGACGACGCCGCCCTGCGTCTCACTGTGGATTGGAAGAGCTGACATGGCGGACGCACTCGCGCCCTATCGCACACCCTCACCCGCGACGATCAGCTGGTCGGCGCCGGATCTCCTCGACGGGGACGCGTGGGTTCCTCTCCGGGACGAGATCGAGGGGTGGGACCCCTCGATCGACCTGGTGGTCCGCGGCTCCGTCGAGATCGACCCTCGCGCCGTCGAGACGGAGACCGGTCTGACGCTGCGCGAGATGGCGCTCGCCGTCTCCTGGTCCTCTTCGTCCAGTAGGTTCCGCGCGGCCGCTCCCCGGATTCCACTCGCGGACGCCGGAGTCACCGACTTCACGGTCACGATGCCGGGAGCCCGCCTCGACGGGAAGGTCGAGATCACCACCGCCGTCGTCGCTCTGCCGAACGCGGACGTCGGAGCCGGGACGGCCCGCCGTCGCGGCTCCGTGCTGGCTGAGCGCCGGTACTCGGTGGCACTCGAAGGCACCATCGGCATGTTCCCCGTCGAGGTCGTCGACTTCGTCAAGACGCGACTTCCGAACGCCGCCAGTTGGCACCTCGAGACGTCTCAGGAGCTGGACCAGGCCTTCCTCGCGGGCTTCCGGCTGCAGATCAACGAGCGCGATGCGGAACTCACGAAGGCCATCGGATCCAGGAGGCCCACCGACCGCGAGAAGATGCTGCTCGACAGCCTCGAGGAAGGCGTTCTCGGACTGCTGCTGGAGTCCGCCTCGATGCTTCAGCACGACCTGATGGAGAACGACTGGGAGAAGGAGACAGTCGGTCACGTGCTCCGCTCACTCCTCACCCGGGCGGACGACCTCGGATCCGTCCCCGTCGTCCCCTCCGAGCTGGCGATGTGGCGGGCGGCGATCATGTCGAAAGTGCGCACGCTCGGCGTCGGAAGGCAGCTCTCGTGATCATCTGGCCGAGGCTGAGCAGGGCGATCGCGGCAGGGGAATGGGACCGGGTCAAGAACGACGGGTCCGCGAGCGGACGGCAGTTGATCCGCGACGCCCACTGGCGCGCGATCGGGAACCGCGCCGACGAGCAGGAGTTCGAGACCCTTCGGGAGCGGGTCACCGCTCTCGCGGAGAGCCACGGATTCCCGGACTCCGCAGGAGACGACCTCGGGCGTTTCGACCGTGAGGCCGCGTTCGTGGTCCGCGAGCTGATCGACGTGCCGTTCGCCGAAGCGGCGACAGGGGACGTCTGGTCCTTCGTCTCGTTCGCGGTGCTGCCCGACGTCACGGAATGGCGGTTCGGGCACCGCAACAAAGAACGGTGGATCGGAAGCGACCTGACCCGTCACACCTGGGCTCGCCTGTGGTGGCAGGGCGAAGCGTTCCGACAGGAGCCCGAACTGCTCGGCCCGTTGTCGGAGAGCGACCTCAACCAACTGTTCGAGCGTCGGTCGATCGGCGGCGACAGCGCCCTCGTGCGCGCGCTCGCCCGGTCCTTCGTCACCGTCACCGGTGATCGTCGGGCGATCGTCCGGGACGCGACGAAGAGGATCCGCCGACTCCTCGCCTTCGTCCAGACGCCCGCCCTCGACGAGGACGAGATCCGCGCCCTGGCGGACGAGGTCGTCGAGCAGTCGACCCTCCAGGTGACGGGCGGCCTGAACGCGTCGCACGACACCGGAAGCACCATCGGCGCCTCCGTCTCCGTCGTCCCCGAGGAACAGGTTCCCGAGCGTGCACTCGGGCTCGTCGAACCGGAGTACATCGCCTACGTCCGTCCCGCCGCCCTGTCCGCCACGCAGCTGCTCGAAGAGTCCGCGCTCGAAGGAGTGGTCGAAGCGGCGATCGCGGCGGAAGGACCCGTCCTGCAATCGCGCCTCCGCCGCTTGATCGCGGGCACTGTGGAGGACGAGTCCATCCTCGGATCGGCGGACGCGGTGATGAACGGAGCGATCGCCTCACTGCTCGACTCCCGCCGCATCGAAGCCGACGACTTCGAGATCCCCCTCCTCGGGTCCCAACGCACCCTGCGCATCGCGGGAACGCCGGCACTCCGCATCCGACCGCTGGGGGTCCGGCGCCTTCTGGAGGTGCCTCTGCAAGAGGTACTCGCCGTGTCGCGACTGGCCCCGATGCAGACCGCGGCCGGCCGGATGGAGCACATGGTCGACTTCTACGGGCTCGTCGACATCGATGTCCTCGACAGGATGATCCTTCAACAGCTCGCCGGCCACGGTACCGGCGGCTCGGACGACGGCTCGGATCGCGGTTCCTGATCCTTCTCGGCCACCGCCCACCGATCGGCCGAGTTCTCATCTCAGTACACACACCAGCAGTAGCGCCAGGACAAGGAGACCCTCGATGGATGACGGACGGGTGGCTGACCTGCACGGTTACGTGCTGGAGCTGCAGGCGACGGCGATCGACACCTATCGTCGCAATCGGGATCTGATGGAGGAACATGTTCGGCAGGAGGACAGCTACCGCTTCGGCGGATACGGGACCCGCCAGGTGAGCGAGCTGCTCCAGAACGCCGCCGACGCCCTGGGATCCACTCCCGGCCGAGTCGAACTGAGAGTCGCCAACAGAGCCCTGTATTGCGCGAACGAGGGTGCACCATTCACCCGGGACGGTGTACGAGCGGTCTCCATGGCGTTCCTCAGCGAGAAGCGCGGCGACGAGATCGGGAGATTCGGCCTGGGATTCAAGTCTCTCCTCGGAATCACGAACAATCCGCAGATCCACAGCAGGGAGGCGTCCTTCCAGTTCAACGGTGACGACGTCGTCGAGCTCTTCGAGGGGATGCAGTCGCAGTCCGGCCGCCTTCCTGTGATGCGTGTACCGACTCCGATCGACACCGTTGCGGCGCAGGCCGAGGATCCGCATCTGGCCGAGTTGCTCGGCTGGGCGTCGACCGTCATCAAAATCCCCTTGGTCTCCGGCGGCCCGCGGATCAGAGAGGAACTCCTCGGTCTGAACACCGAGCTGCTGCTCTTCATGCGCTCGATCAGCGAACTCGCCGTATCCACGCAGAACGCCGACGGCACCTTGACCAGGGTGCGGCACGTACGCGAGGACGCTTCTGATCGTGGTGAGGTCTTCCTCATGGGGCCGAGCGGGAAGAAGGTCCGCTGGCTTGTGGCCGACAGGCGGTTCGAGCCGTCCCCGGAGACTCTTGCGACTCTGCCGGATACGGCGCGAAGAAGCGCCATGACCGTCTCGTACGCCGTACCGCCCGGTGTCCGAGCCGGCCTCGGGCACTTCTGGGCGTGGTTCCCTCTCAACGATCTCACTACCGCCAGCGGCATTTTCAATGCACCATGGCAGGTCAACGACGACCGGACGACGATGCTCGCCGGAAGCCGCCTCAACGGAGAGATGTTGGACGTCTGCGCCGAGCTCTTCCTCGATGTGGCGATCCGCTCATCGGATCCGAAGGACCCGGCGGCTCATCTGGACCTCTTCCCTGGACGAGGACGAGAGGTCCGGGGCCCCGGCGATCACAGGCTCTCCGAGGCCATTCCACGCCTCGCACGGTTCCGCGAGATCATTCCAGACGCCTCGGGAGCACTACGGGCGCCAGGTGAGTTCTCCAGGTTCCCCGAAGCGGCCGACGAGGACGACGGCCGCGCAGCACCCGCCACGGAGCAGATCGTCGCGCTCTGGCAGGAGCAGATCTCTCGGATCGATACTCCGCATTCGAGTTGCTATCGGACACGGACTCGCTCCTCCCGATTGCGAACACTGACAAGGGAGTCCGGCGAACGCACCGGCGGCGAGGTCCGTCTCGATCAATGGCTGGAGGAGCTCGCCGCGGTCGGAACGCCGGCAGCTCTCGTCGCCTGCCTCAAAATCGTCGGTGCGCTCAAACGGACTCGCGGCGACGACGCCGTTCGGCACGCCGCGATCGTTCCGACCACCGCGGGACTGATGCCGATCGAATCTGCGCTCGAAACAGCCCTACTTCCCGTCGACGGATTCGAATCTCCAGGAGGAATCCCAACACTCGACGATCGATTCGCCCGAGATGAAACTGTTCACAAGCTCTTGGCAGACTTGGGAATGAGGAGCGCATCCGCTACGACTGCTTTGAAAGCCCTTGCTGCACGGTTAAGCAAACGGTCTCCAGATGCTGACTGGATAATGTTCTGGAATCTCATTGAAGCCTCTGAACGCATCGAATCCGTGGACACGCTCAACAGCCTCAGATTACGAACTGACATAAAGGCACTATCAGAGACCGGAGAAGTTCGAGCGGCAGAGGACCTATTCGCTTCGCCGCCGTTCTCCGGCATTCCGAAGGAGCGGCGAGCAGCGGCTCTAGGCGTACCAATCAATATGCTCCTCTCGGCGGGGTGCCTTAGAGACTCACCCCGCCGCGCTCCAGTCGATAGAGACGATTTCTTCATCGGCTACCGAAAATGGCTGGTCTCAGAGTTCGTCACGGCGTTTCGCTCCGAGAGCCTCCGCATGGATTACGTGGATTTCAGCGGCCTGACAGCGTTTGGGCCACTTGACATACTACCCTCGCTTGTCGACTCCCCGAAGGATGCGGCCGCTTGGACACATGGCATCATTGAAGCAGGAGCCGAGGCGAAGCACGTATACCAAGCCGTCGCGTTCGGCGGAACTAAAGCATCGGCGGCACATTTCTCATTTGAACGCTGGGTCCTCAGCACCCACGGTCGGGTCCGGACTTCTAACGGATTCCGCAAGGCGTCCGAATTCGTCGGGAATGGACTCGCGCGGTTTCGTGCATTTTTGCCGGTGGCGAGCCGACAGATCTCCGAATTCTTTGCTGCCCCCGACCTGCTTGTCGACGTGCCGGAGGGGCTACTCTTAGCCTCATTCTCACCCGATGTTATTGAAGATGGTGCGACTCTCGAAGAGAGCATCCTGGTGGAATTCGTCGCCAGTATCGCCTCAATCCTTGAAGACCGCCCTGACAGAATTCCTGCTTACTCTAAAGGCTTAGTTACTTGGGCGCCGACCGGATCCGTATATCTTGCGCGCGAAGACGACACGATCGATCTCGACATTCTTGGGATCCCCTGGCTGCCTGCGAGCGTTCCTGGAGCGCAGTTAATTGCGGATAAATGGCGCCTGGCGAATGCGCAAGTTGCTCTTGCAAAGTCCGTGGAGAGCGAGCCCGGTACGCCTCCTGAGCTCATCGTCGACGTCTATCCATCCCTCAGGTTTCGCTACCTGGAACTCGAGAACGCAAAAGTAACCCGCAGTCCCCGCATAATTCGTCGGCTCTCCGGGCCCGGCGGAAGTACTGAGCAGCGCCTACGCTGCAACCTATCAGACGACCGCAAGCTGATGTCGATTGATGCGGAACTCGACCACGTTGAAACCCTTATCGAAATATCGCGACTTTTTCATCTTGGCTGGAACCTCGATGAAGTCTCCTCGGTGCTAAAAAAAGACGAAGCTCTTCGCAAATCGGAACTGATAGATCAGTGCAGGTCCGCCGCGTCCGACGGCGCCCGTCTTCTCCTGTTGGTGGGTGTCGAGACCCTCCGCAAGAAACTTCCTCAAGGCTTCTTAGAGATAGTCGAGAAGCGGCAGGGGCTACAACCCGACAATAGAATTGCAGACGTCTTCATCGAAATCTTCCGGGAAGAGGCACTCTGGATCATTCACGAACAGCTCCAATATCTCGACGATGTCCCCTCGAATTTTGCAGGGAGCGATTCGGCGCGTGGATTCGTAGAAAACCTTGGATTTCCTTCTGCCTACGCCGGATCACAGAAGGCGACGAAGGCCGCATCAGTACAGATACAGGGCCGAATTGAGCTCTCCGCACTGCACGACTTCCAAGAAGACTTGGCTGCTCAAATCCGAGATCTCATTCTCGAACCCAGTGGTGCCCAGCGAGCACTGATGACGTTGCCGACCGGCGCAGGCAAGACGCGCGTCAGCGTCGAAGCGGTCGTGCGCTTAATGCTTGAAGGGCACTTGAACGGCCCGATTCTTTGGATAGCTCAATCGGAGGAACTCTGTGAGCAAGCCATACAAACGTGGACGGACGTATGGAGAGCGCTCGGTGACTCCCGAGTTCTAGAGATCAGTCGATTTTGGGATAGGTACTCCGTGGAGGAGGCAGATGCGGACTTCCAAATCGTGGTTGCGATCGACGACAAGCTCCGGAGTCAGATTGTAATGCGACGAGAGTCGCTACATTGGCTCTCCGAGCCAGCGTTAGTTATTATCGACGAAGCGCACACCGCGACTTCGAAGACATATACAGAAATTCTCGCCTGGCTGGGATTAACCGCAAATGTGACCCCCCGGCCGCTACTCGGACTCACCGCGACTGCTTTCAAAGGCCGTGGCGTCGAGAGCAACCACACACTGGCTCTGCGATTCGGCGAGCGCCGCCTGGAGGCCTTTCCCACCGAAACCGCCATCGCCCAGCTGCGAGAGCGTGGTGTACTCTCGGACGTTGAGCATCGAGTGCTTAACGGAGGGTATTACAACCCGGATACACAGGAACTGGCCGACCTGCGGAAACTCAAAAAGATCAACGGCTCTCTCTTGGATAAAATTGGCTCCGACCTGAACCGAACTCAGTTGCTGCTCGATGATCTCCTTGCTCAGCCCGCTGACTGGCCGATAGTCGTTTTTACCCCATCAGTGAGTTCGGCGCACCTGATCGCTTCCCTACTTCGGCTCGAGGGCCGTTTTGCGGAGGCGGTCGACGGAAAAATGAGGCGTCCCGCTCGACGAGCAGCGATCGAGCGATTCAAGTCCGGCGCAGCGCAGTTCCTGATAAATTGCGACCTCCTGACACAGGGCTTCGATGCTCCGACAGTGAGAGCCCTGTACATCGCACGCCCGACCTTCAGCCCGAACCGTTACATCCAAATGGTCGGACGTGGTCTGAGAGGCCCAAAGAACGGCGGAACAGATGTCTGCACAATTGTGAATGTAGCTGACACGTTCGATCAATTCGGCGCAGATCTCGCCTATACCGAGTTCGACTACCTCTGGGAGGACCGGTCGTGACGGCGGAACCGACGATGGAACAGAGCCGCGACGCCATGGTGGAGACACTTCGGTCGGCCTGGCTGGGGCCCAGGGGCGGTAGCGATGAGCTTTTGGACCAGGATCCGGTGTACGCCTACCTGGTCGGAACTCTTTACCCGACCGAGAGACGCAGTGGTCGAGGTGAACTCTCCCTCTCCATGGACGAGGACGCGGTTCTGCGATCAGACCTTCTCCCCGATGAAGAGGTGGTGGGTGGATTCGCAGCGGAAGAAGAGGAATCCGAGGACGGCCTCGACTTGACGAGCGCGTTCGGATGGGCACCGAGTACCATGGGCATGTCGTTCCTCCACGACGGTGAGTCGTTGGCCGTGCAGGTCGAAGCCGCGCTCTATCCGATCGAAGGGGACGGATGGCGTCGATCGCCTCTGCCGCCCGCGACTGTACCGATCTCCTCCGAGGCTCTCGCCGGCTCGGTTCTCGTCTTCGACGGCCGAGCTCGAATCGACTGGCGGAATCGCCCTTTCGGCGGTCTGACATTGACGACCGTTTCCCTCGCGAACGCTCGTGAGGTCGAGGAGGGCAGGGCGAAATCCGCGAGCGCGGACTGCCTGTTCCAGGTCGGCTTCGGCTGCGAGGTCGTCGGCGGCCGTCTTCACCCGTACCCTGAGGCCCTCTCTTTCACTCGGGATCCCGAGGAGGATGAGTTACGCCTGAGGTATCGCGGGCGGCGTACCTACGGCGTCGGACACGGGGTCTCTGTCCAGTGGGACGAGACACCGGGTGAGCCCGCGGGCTTGCGCTCCGTCACGATTCCCGTGAAGACAGTACCCGCCATCAAAGCTCGGGAATCGTCCGCTTCCTTCCTCCGGCTGGATCGTCTCTCCGATCGAGATGTCGCTCGCACCGACGTCATCGACGGCCTTCGCCGGTTCATCGACGAATACTCGGATTGGGTAGAGGCGCGACAAGAAGAGGCTGGCGGCTTCGATGATCGACGCACCGCTTCATCGCTTCTGGAGAAGATGACGTCCGCCGTCAGACGCATGTCCGAGGGCGTCGACCTCCTCGCCTCGGATGAGACGATCTTCCAGTCCTTCCAGCTCGGGAATCGAGCCATGCGGGACCAGATGCTCCGTGGCCGCGTTCCGGTCGTGGACGAAGAGCCGTCCTGGCGCCCCTTCCAGCTCGCGTTCATTCTGGTCGGACTCTGCTCCACGACCGACCCTCAGCATCCCGATAGGGACCTCGTCGATCTCATCTGGTTCCCGACGGGAGGCGGCAAGACGGAGGCGTATCTCGGGCTCGCCGCGATCGAGATGATCCGGCGTCGCCTGGTCGAACCGATCCACGGAGGCGGCACGGCAGTAATCACCCGCTACACGATGCGACTCCTGACTGCACAGCAGTTCCAGCGTGCGTCTCGGCTGTTCTGCGCCCTCGAGCTGATGAGGGTGGATGAGCCTCTCCTTCGGGGGACTGCGGAGTTCTCCGTCGGCCTCTGGGTGGGGAAGAACGCAACGCCGAACACGTTCGCGCAGGCCAAGGAACGCCTCGAGCTGCTGCGCGGTCAACATCGTCCCCAGAACAGCTTTCAGATCCGCGAGTGTCCGTGGTGTGACACCTCCCTGGTTCCGCAGGAACGTAGCTCGAATTGGGACGAGTACGGCTTCGACGCGACGAAGTCCTCCTTCCGCATCCACTGCACTCGAGCACAGTGCCCCTTCTTCAAGCGCCTACCAGTGCAGGTGGTCGACGAAGCGATGTATGCGCACCCGCCGACCATGGTCGTCGGAACGGTCGACAAGTTCGCTCGCCTCTCGCGTCTCGCGACGGCAGGCACACTGCTGGGTCTGGGAACACAGAACCGTCCGCCGAGCCTGGTCATCCAAGACGAACTTCATCTTCTCTCCGGCCCCCTCGGAACCGTGGTCGGCACCTATGAGGCAGCCATCTCCGCAATGTTGTCCTCCAACGGCCGGCCACCGAAGATCGTGGCGTCTTCGGCGACTGTACGGGCTGCGTCGGATCAAGTACGCGGGATTTTCGCTCGACCGCGGACTGCCGTCTTTCCTCCGAGCGGGCTGAACGCCGACGACAGCTTCTTCGCCGAGCCCGACCGGGACCGCCCCGGCCGCACCTACATCGGCATCATGCCTCAGGCGCACAGCCCGGCCTGGGCCCTCGGCAGGCTCGCGATCGAGGCGGGCTCAGCGCCGGACGCGCTCGGCCTCACCGGCGCGCAGAGAAGTGCTTATTGGACGCTGGTCCTCTACCACAACAGCCTTCGAGAGCTGGGCCGCACGGTCACGATCCTCCGTGACGATGTCAAGAGTGATCTCGACCGTCGCGCGCAGTTGACGTCATCGGCCGCCAGGACGTACGCCGTGGAGGAGTTGAACAGCAACGTGCGGGACTCCGAGCTGATCGAGCTGTTGAACCGCCTCGGCGAGGGTCCCGGCTCTGACGGAGTGATCGACGCGCTAGCTGCGACGAACATCCTCTCCGTCGGCATCGACGTCGACCGACTCGGACTGATGCTCGTCAACGGCCACCCCAAATCCACCTCCGAGTACATCCAGGCAACGAGTCGAGTCGGGCGCGGATCCGTGCCCGGAATCGTCATCACGTTGTTCCGTAGCCACAAGCCGCGAGACCGGTCCGTCTTCGAGAGCTTCGGCGTCTACCACGACTCGTACTACCGTTTCGTCGAGCCCGCGTCAGTGACGCCGTGGTCTCTCCAGGCGCGTCAGCGGTCCCTGCGAGCCGCCTTCGCGATGCTCGTGAGGCAACTGTCGTTGCGGCAGAACGACGCGGCTCGTCGATTCGAGGTCGATTCCGCTGCGGTGAGGCAGGCGTACACCCTCCTCCTCGAGCACATAGGCGTCTCCGACCCGCGAGAATCCGAAGCGTCCCGGTGGGAGCTCGATGGCGCCATCGCCGAATGGGGTCGTCGGGCGCAGAACGCTCGAGACACGAACGAGGAGCTCCTCTACGAGGCCCCCGAGCCGAACGAGCGGCTCCTGAAGAACTTCGACGAGGCCGGGATCGGATGGCCTGCGATGAACTCGATGCGAACGGTCGACGCGGTCGTCCGGATCAAAGCTTGGGGAGAGAAGTCGTGACCGGTGATGGTGGGAAGAGATGGACACGGAAGGGCGTGGTCGACGCGCGTACTCTGCGGCTCACCGAGACCATCGCTCCTTTCGGACCAGGAGCGATCGTGGACATCCTCGGGGAATCCTTCATGGTTCCTACGGGCGAGTCCTGGCCCTCACCGCAGGCGCTGCCCGCGGTCGACTGCCCTCGCCTTCTCGAGAAGTTGGAGATCGAAGGGCGAAAGGTGAGCGAGTTGCGGTCCGCTCCCGTGTACGACGACCAGGACCAGACGTCGGTCGCCCTCGAGTTCACCAGATTCCCGGCGTGGATGTTCTGCGACAGATGCAGCCTGATGCACAAGTGGAAGGCGTCGGACAACGTCAAGGGCGGTTCTGCGCCGACGTGCCCGGACTGTGCGGGCCGGCTCGTTCCGATGCGTTTCGTCCTGCTCTGCACGACGAGAGGACATGCAGAAGACGTGCCCTGGGACCGGTGGGCCCATCGTCTCGGAGAAATGTGCGGAAGCCCGAAGCTGCGATTCGCGACGAGCGGGCGAGGCGCAGGCCTTTCGGCGCTTCGCGTCGAATGCGATTGCGGCCGCAGCCGCTCTCTCGGCGACTTGAACAAGAACGGGCTGGCTCGCGACGGCTACACCTGTCGAGGACGACAGCCGTGGGACCGTCGTCGCGAAGAGACGTCTTGTGGTGAGCCGCTGGACGCCCAGCAACGCGGCGCGACCAACGTCAGGTTCGGTGACGTGGTGTCGGCGATCGACATTCCGTGGGTTCCTTCCAGAGCCGATGAGGCGACCGACGCCATCCGCTCCCATCTGATGCACGAAGCGCTGCTCGCGGCCCAAGCGCCGGGCAAAATCGATCAGATCGCTCGAATGATCGCTGACGACCTCGACGTGTCGGTGGAGGCGGTGCTGCAGTTGCGATCCGGACGACCGTCGTTCGATCACGCGCAAGTCAGTCGCTCGATCCTCGAGGAGGAATTCGAGGCGTTCCACGCCGCACAGCACGGATCAGCGGCGACCCAGGATTTCGTGACCCGAACTGACGAGATGACCGGAGCCGGCGAGGTCGGTGGCGTCTTGTCACGAACGTTCGACGCCGTGGTCATCGTCGACAGGTTGCGTGAGGTCCGCGCCTCGGTCGGGTTCCGCAGATACAAGCCCGACTCCGTACTCGTCCCGTCGGTACCTGTCTCCACGATCTCCAAGAGCTGGCTTCCAGCGGTGGAGAACTACGGAGAAGGTGTCTTCATCCGCTTCGCTGCCGCACCGGTCGATGACTGGGCGAACCGCCGAACGACAGCGGATCGGTACGACGCTTTGCGGCGGAATCATGACGCGTCCAACCTCCGATCGCGGCTCGCCGATCCTTCTCCGCAGTACCTGATGTTGCATTCCTTCGCCCATGTTGTGATGGCGAGGCTGGCGCACACAGCGGGTTACACCGCTCCCGCTCTTCGCGAGAGGGTCTACGCCTCGCCGGGCGACTACGGGATCCTCGTTTACACGACGACCGGTGGTACGGCGGGCACGCTCGGTGGTCTTGCTCGAGAAGGAGAGCATGACCGCCTTCCCGAGGCGGTCGTCAATGCGCTGACGGCCATGACATGGTGCGCCAACGATCCGGTCTGTGCCGAGTCCTCCCCGCAGAGCATCGACGGCTTGAATCTTGCCGCGTGCCACTCCTGCTTGATGGCGCCGGAGACGTCCTGCGAATCGCTGAATCTGCTTCTAGATCGGAGTTCACTCGTCGGCGAGAACGGCTTCTTCCAGCCCCTCGTCAGCGCAGCGCAGGAAGCAGCTGTGGCTGAGGTCCGCTGACGGAGCTGCACAGTGTGTTTCGAATATCGAAGGTTCTCGCGGATTCGTCGGTGTGGTCGTACCTTTTGAAGACCGACGTGCCCGGATGAGCTGTCGCGCTCGATGCAGTCGTCCACCCCTCACCCCCCGCACCCCGCCAGCACCGCCTCCGCCGCCGCACGATCCCGAGCGTCGATCCCCAGCCCGTACGCACCAAGCACCGCCACGAACTGCTCCACGTACCCGCAGCGCAGCTCCGCGGCCGGTGGCAGCCACTCCCCTGGGCCGGCGTCGCTCTTCGCGCGGTTCGTCTGCTCGGAGGCGGCGACGAGGTTCGCGGGATCGTTCGCGAAGGCCAGGCGCTGGTCGTCCGTCCACGACCAGGCGCCGTGGTGCCACGCCCAGCCGAGGGCGACGACGTGGTCGATCTGCACCAGGCGGGAGGTGTCGGTCCCGGAGACGAAGGCGACCGAGGCGCCGTCGTAGGGGTCGATCAGGGTGCCGGTGAGGACCTTGCAGTCGCGGGTGCCGGGCTTGAACACGGGGGCGAGCAAGTCGCGGCCGAGGACGTCGTTGCGGGTATCGCAGCCGTTGCGGTCGACGTCCGACCACGCCTGCCCGAAGAGGTCGCGGTCGTAGGGGACGGCGGCGGGGCCCTCGACCGAGGCGAGAGCGGCCAGCGTCGCGAGGGGCGGAGTGGACGGCTCCGTTTGTGGAGCGGACGGCTCGACGTCCGCCGAGGGGCTGCTCGGCACGGGAGCAGCGGGACTGCTCGACGCCGCAGAAGCATCGGCCGAGGAGGACACCGCCTCCGGTCCGCCTCCTCCCGCCGTGTCCGACAGCGCGACGGCTGCGGCGGCGAGCGCCGCGGCCCCCAGCAGAGCGAGGACCGCACCGGCCCGTCGACGAGGGCGCCGGCGCACGGGGGCGGCCGACCAGTGGCGCATGATCGCCCCCTCCTGCGACGAGACCCGCGATGCGGTCGACGCGACGCGCCTCCTCAGTATGCGGAGTGACCCGCTCCGGGCTCGACGGTCGGGCGGAGCGTCGGGAACGGGGCGGCCGCGCGGAGCGACGGCGTCGACGGTCGGGATCAAGCCTCCCGGAGGCCACCTCGTCGCGCCCGCGCCGTCGACCCGCGCCTGCTTGACTGCTCCCATGGAGATCTTCATCGGAGTGGTCGGCCTGCTCGGCGGGCTGGTCATCGCCGGGCTCGCGGTTGTCGCGGTGGTCATCGGACGGCGGCGGGCGGTGCCGGCGTCGCTGGTCGACGTCGAGGTGCGGCTGACGCACGCCGGGGACGACTGGTGGCGGGTGGGCGCGCGGGTGCGCAACTCCGGCCGCTCGCTCGTGCCGGTGACGAGCTACAGCGACGGGCGGCCGATCTCGGTCGATCTCGGCGGGGCCGTGTCGGCGGAGTGGTACGGGTCGGCTCCCCGGTCGGACGCGTGGCGGATCGATCCGGCGGTCGGGCTCCTCCTCGGACCCGTCGCGCTGGAGCGCGGGGCCGACCTGGGGGCGACGATCGTCGTGCGCGGGCGGCCGCAGGTGCGGATCGACGCGCCGCTGCGCTACGTGCCGGTGCGCGAGAACGTGATCGAGTCGCAGACGCCGGACGCCGCTCCGATCTGGGGCGTGTCCGAGGCCGCGGCCGCTCCGGCAGCAGCGCCGGCGTCGGCTCCCCCTGCGCCGATCCGTCCGCGTCAGCAGCGTCCGATGGACGCCGACCCGTCACGTCCCGAGCGTGAGAGCGTTCTCCGCGGCGGCTTCGGAGTGTGGGCGGCCATGATCGCGGGGGGCGCCGGAGCCGTCGGCGTCGCGATCGGGATCGCCCTCGAGCTGGCCGGTGTCGAGGCGTCGGGGCTGGGCGGCGCGGGCATCATCCTGATCGCGGCCGGCTTCCTCGGCCTCGTCGGCACCCTCGTGATCCGGCTGCTGCGCCGCTGGCTCGAGCCGCCGGCCCTCTGGCGGACGCCCGCGCAGCGCCTCCGCCGCCCCGGGACGATCACCGTCCTCATCCTGAGCTACGCGGGGCTGGCGCTGTTCTGCACCGAGTTCGCGGCGCAGTCGGTGACCGGCGACACGACCTGGGTGGCCGGGATCGCCGTGCTGATGCTGATCGCCGCGCTGATCGGCATGGGACTCGTCGGGTTCCTCCGCCTGGTGGTCCTGCTCGGCGTACGCCGGGCCTCCCGGGAGACCCCGTGACCCGTGAGGTCGTCGTCGTCGGAGCCGGCCTGGTCGGAGCGGCGACAGCCCGCGCCCTCACCGAGCGCGGCGATCGCGTGGTGCTCGTCGAGCAGTTCGAGCGGGGCCACGACCGCGGCTCGTCCCACGGCGAGACGCGCATCTTCCGCCGCGGCTACCTCGAGGACGACTACCGCGCCCTCACCGGACGGGCCGGGCGCGCCTGGGCACGGCTCGAGGCCGAGACCGGCCGCCGTTTGCTGCACCCGGTCGGCGCGATCGACCACGGCGACCCCGCCGTCCTGGCCGCCGTCGAGGCTGTCCTCCTGCGCGACGGGATCCCCGTGGTGCGGATCGAGGCGGACGAGGCGCAGCGGCGCTGGCCGGGACTCCGCTTCGAGACCGACGTCCTGCTGCACGCCGAGGGCGGACGCCTCGACGCGGCGGCCGCGATCGACGCGATGCTCGACTCCGCCCTCGGACGCGGCGCCGTCCTCCGAACGCGGACGCGGGTGCTGGGCATCGAGGAGCGCGCCGACGACGTGCGCGTGCTGACCACCGACGGCGCTCTCGACGCGGACGCGGTCGTCGTGGCCGGCGGATCCTGGACGCCGCCGCTCGTGAACGGCCTCGTCCGCGCGGCCGGCCGACGCCTCCCTCCGCTGCGCGTGACACAGGAGCAGCCCGCGCACTTCGCGACCGACCTGCCCCTCGACTCCTGGCCGAGCTTCGCCCACCATCGCGCCGGCCTGCCCGTCGTCTACGGGCTCGCGACGCCCGGAGTCGGGGTGAAGGTGGGCGAGCACAGCACCGGAGTCGTCGTCGATCCGGACGAGCGCACCTTCGAGCCCGAGCCCGGAGCGCTCGCCCGCCTCGTCGGCTACGTCGCGGAGTGGATCCCGGGCGTGGACGCGGCGAGCGCCGCTCCGATCAGCTGCCTCTACGACAGCACGCCCGACGAGGACTTCGTGCTCGACCGCGTGGGCCGCGTGACTCTGGCGACCGGGTTCTCGGGGCACGGCTTCAAGTTCGGCCCGGTCCTGGGCGAGCTGCTCGCGGACCTCGTCGCCGGCGGAGCGGCGCGGAAGCGGTTCCAGCTGCTGCCGGCGTGAAGGGCGGGTGCATCCGGAGGAGCGGCTTCCGACCGGGGAGCAGCGGGTGCTCCCGATCCTGCAGCGGATGCTCAGCGGCCTGCGGGGCCCGTCCCGCGCTGCTCGCGGCCGTCCGGGTCGAGGAGGACGGCGTCGTCCCAGCCGCTCGCCGCCTCCGTCGTGCGGGCCTTCGCCGGCGGGCGCCGCGCGACCGCGACGACGATCAGCGCCCCCAGCATCACCAGGGCGGCGGTCTGGAGCGGCGGCGCGACCATCGCGAGCGCCTGCCGCACGTAGAGCTCCGGCGGGACCGTGATCGAGTCGCCCTGGTACTGGTTCGGCAGCAGGAGGACCACGACCGGGAGCGCGAGCACTGCGGCCCAGAGGACGACGGTGACCGCGATGGCGGCGGCCCAGAGCAGGCGGACCCGCGTCATCGGCCGGGAGCCCTCAGCAGCGGGACCACGACCGCCAGGCCGAGCGCGATCAGGCCGACGGTGAGGAACGGTCCGATCGCGTTGTCGCTGAGCACGCGGAGGTACTGCTCGGGCCCGAAGGCGCTCTGCGACGGCGAGTAGTCGTACCAGCTGTGGGAGCTGTTCCAGAGGGCGAGGAGTCCGACGAGGACGCTCACGCCGCCGACGACCGCCAGGGCTCCGGCGATGCGGCGAGTGGAGACAGCGGGGCGGGGGTCGGTGTCGGTCGCGTCGTGACGGTCACCGGAGTCGGGTGCCGCGTCGCCGGGAGCGGGGTCGGGTTCGGCGGGAAGCGGGACGGTCGGCTCGGTCGGGAGTGGGACTGTCGGCTCCGCGGGTCGGGGCGCGGTCGGCTCCGCGGGTGTCGGGACGGCCCGCACCGCCGCTCTCGCGCGCTCCGGAGCGGTCCGTCGGCCGGAGACTCGGGAGCCCGTCGGGCCGTCGACCGATCGCACGTCCTCCTGCTCGGGAGCGGACCCGCCACCTCGCCGGCCAGCTGATCGCCCGATGCACGAGGTCCCGCCCGACAGGAACGGGGAGCGGAGGCGCTCCTCTCCGCTGCCGCGCCGCTCGGCCTCGCGTCCGTCGTAGCCGCGCTGGAAGCCCGCGTGGTAGCGCGGGTCGGTGCCGCCCTCGTCCGTCCCGCCGCTCTCGCGTGGGGAGCCGTCCGCTCCGGTGCTCCGCGCCATGCCGTCCCCCGCTTCGTGCAGTCGGGCCATCATGTCGCACGTCGCTCGCTGCGGGGAGGTGCCGGGCGGAGCTCGGGGTGCGGTCGACGGAGGCGGGGGTTCAGCGCCCGGCCGCGGTGGTGCGCGACGGGAGGCTGACGATCCCCGCTCCGACCAGCAGCAGGCCGATCGTCACCGCCGTCAGCGCCGGCCAGCCACCGGCTCCGACGGCCAGGCCGAGGAGCCACCCGCCGGCGGCCGAGCCCGCGTAGAAGGCGATCGTGTAGACCGCGCCGGCGTGCCCGCGGAGTGCCGGAGCCGCCCGCGCTCCCGTCCAGGCGGCGCCGGTCGCGTGCAGGGCGAAGAAGCCGGCCGTGAAGACGAGGAGTCCCGCGATCACCACGGCGACGTTCTCGGCGAGCATCACCAGCAGTCCGACGATCATCAGGGCGACGCCGATCCGCATGACGAGGCGGGGACCGATCCGCGGCCCCCATCTCCCCGCGAGCCGGGAGGAGACGGTTCCCGCGAGGTAGGCGGCGAAGAGGAGGGAGACGAGCGCGGGCGCCAGCGCGAACGGCGGCGCCTCGAGCCGGAACGCCAGGTAGTTGTAGACCGCGACGAACACGCCGACCGCGAGGAACGTCTGCAGCGCGATCGCGACGAGCATCGGATCGCGGAGCACCTGCGCCGTCTTCCCTCGCCAGCCGCCGGGGGCCGCCTCGCGCGCGCCGCCGCCCCGGGGCGCGAGCACGGCGAAGACGATCGCCGCCGCCGCGCAGACGGCCGTCACGACGAGCAGTGCGCCGCGCCATCCGAGCGCCGCCGCGAGCGGTCCGGCGAGCAGTCGTCCGGCGGCACCGCCGATCGTGGTCCCGGAGACGTAGGCGGTCGCGGCGGCCGTCGCTCCGGCGCCTCCGACCCGGTCGTGGATCGCCGCGACGGCGAGCGCCGGGACGGCACCCAGTGCCGCTCCCCCGAGGAAGCGCAGGACGAGCAGGAGCTCGAAGGTCGGGGCGATGCAGGCGAGCAGCGCCAGGACCACGGACGTGAGGACAGCGATCCGCATGGATTCGAGCCGTCCGATGCGCTCGGCCACCGAGGCCCACGGCAGCACCGAGAGCGCCAGTCCGAGGGTCGCGGCCGAGACGGTGAGCGCGGCGTCGGACGGGGCGAGGGCCCATTCCCGCGCGAGCTGCGGGAGGACGCTCTGCACTGCGTAGAGCTCGGCGAAGGTCGCGACTCCGGCGGCGAGGAGGGCGATGGTCAGCCTCCGCTGCGAGAAGGGTGCCGCTGCGCGCATCGGTCGGAGGCGTGCGGCGGTGCTCATGATTCCGACGGTAGACCGCCTGCGGGTGCATGACTAATGTCCTTTCTCGTACTGTTCATGCGTTCTGGTCATGTCCGGATCTAGGGTGGTGGCGTGTCCGACGACTGGCCCGCGACCCTCCGCCTCCTGCCCCTGCTCGTCGCGGTCGCCCAGACCGGGAGCGTCACGGCGGCGGCCGCCGAGCTCGGGATCCCGCAGCCGACCGCGAGCCGGTCGCTCGCCCGGCTGTCCGCCCTGGTCGGCACTCCCCTGGTCCGCCGGGAGGGCCGCGGGGTGGTGCTGACGGAGGCGGGGACCCGTCTCGCCGAGGTTGCTCAGGACGGCATGTCGGTGATCCGCGCCGGCCTCGCGGAGGTGCGGCAGGCGGGCGACGTGGAGCACGGCCGGATCGACCTCGCCTTCCAGACGCTCCTCGGGGAGAGCTTCGTGCCGGATGTGATCCGCCGGTTCCGCCGCCGCTGGCCGCAAGTCGGCTTCGGGCTCCGTCACGGCTCCCGAGCCCTCTGCCTGCGGGCCGTGGCGGAGGGCGAGTCCGAGCTGGCGATCGTCGCGGATCCGCCCGATCTCCCCGGAACCACCACGACGACCCTCTACTCGGAGCCTCTCCTCGCGGTCGTGGACCCCCGTCATCCGCTGGCCTCGCGGCGCTCGGTCACGGTGGAGGACCTCCGCGGCCTCGACCTGATCATGCTGGCACCCGGCTACGGCCTCCACGAGTCGGCCCGGCGCCTGCTCGCCGTGGACGGCCGTGACCCCGTGCCGGCGTTCGAGGTCGGCGACTACCGCGCCGCCCGGGGACTCGCGGCAGCCGGTCTCGGACTCACGATCCTGCCGCCGAGCCCGTCCTCGGTCGACGACGACGTCCGCGAGATCCCGATCGACGATCCGGGCGCGAGCCGTGAGATCGGTGTGCTCGCCCGCGACACCGGAAACCCGGTCGTCCCCGAGTTCCTGCGGGCCCTGCACGCCGCGGCGGCCGCCCGGCGCCGGTGACCGCTGCTCGGCTCTGCTGTCAAGCACAGGAAGCGGAGGCCCTTCGTGCAGCAAGCTTCGAGAGGATCCCCGCACCGCCAGCGACACCCCCCTCCCCCCGCTCCTGCACCACGTCACCGAGGACGGCCCCGGTCATGATCCTTCTCCGCACCCACGCCAACCGCTGGACCGCGCGCGCCCGCCGCAGCGGCGTCGTCCTCGGCATCATCACCCTGGTCTCCGATCTCCCCCGCCCGGCCTACCGGACGGTCCGCCTCGATCCGGCCACCGGTGAGCGCGTCCTGCTCCGCGACACCGCCGAGCTCGAGGAGGCCTTCGCCGTGCTCCTCGCCGGGCTCGAGCGCTCGCGCATCGCGGCCTCGGCGCCCCCGGCCGAGGACGACGCTCATGGAGACCGCTCGGCGGACGATGGGGACCTCGACCTCACCGCTGCCGCCTGATAAGCGGAGCGCGCGTCAGCGAGCAGGCGCGGCAAGCGCGACGCTCGCCCGATACTCCTCCGAAGCGACATCGGTCCGGAATTTGACGATCTCGACGGAATGCATCTTCAGTTGCGCCAGTACCTCCTCCGGCTTGACGTAGAAGAATTCCCGGCGAAGGTTGACCCGGTTCACGCGTCGGTCCGCGAACGTCTGATGCAGCATCGCCTCGATGCCGACGGCGTCGTCTGCGAAGAACAGCGCGTGTACGTCGAAGCGGAAGGGAACGGAGGCGTCGCCCAGTTCGTTCACTCTGTCCATCGGCTCGAGTCGACGCGTCATACCGATCTTGACGACCTCGTCGCCGAACGCGCCGACGTTGGAGATGACGTACACATACCCTGCTCGAATGTTCGCCGCGCGGTAGTCGACGTCGTGTAGCGCCCTGTCCACGTCCTCGATCCGGGCGCGCAGCCTGGCTGCGCCGTCTACGTCTCCGTTCGCTTCGAGGGCGGAAAGCGTCGCGATGTAATGCGCGCGTTCCTTATCGAGACGCTCGTGTTCACGGGCCAGCTCCTGCTCCGCTTTGCGTTGCTCGCGGAGCTCCTCGCGTCGCGCCCGCTCCAGTTCCTTCTCCCGCTGAAGTGCTTGGAGATAGTCGTTGGCGAGCTGGATCTCAGTGAGCCTCATGTGGTGGTATTGCGGATCGATCGTGAGCGACACCATCGAGCCCTGACGCTCGATCATCTCCGAAGCCTTGCTCAGGCGGGCTTGAGCCGTTGCAAGATTTCCGGCTCGAACCGACTTCACGCAGTTCTCCGCCTCCGCGTTGTACGCCCGCAGCAGGATCTTGGTCATGTCACCGACGAACTTGCGCCCCTGCGCCTGCGAGTTGTTGAAGGTGAAATTGCTCGCCGCGTGGGCAGCCCGCTTCTCTCGAACGGCGCTCTTGATCTCGGAGCGCAGCGCTTCCAATCGAGTGGCGAGGTCGGCGGACGACTCGGCGGGGTGTTCGTAGTCGTAGAGGCCGAGCTCCTGCACCTCGATCGAGTGACGGACCCCGATGATCTCGCGATCCAGATCCGCCAACTCCGTCCTCCGCGCGGCGATTTCGGCCTGTAGAGCGGTCAGCGCAGCTTCGAGTTCCGATTCTCGACGGTGCGCCGCGGCGGCGACCTGCGCCGCTTCGACCTCGTGTGCACGCTGATCCGCTGCGATCTCCTCTCGTCGCCGTCTCTTCTCCGTGTCGAGTGCCGCGAGCTCCAGCAGACCGTAGCGGTCCATCGATGCTTCGAGTTCCGCCACTCGCGCCTGAAGTTCTCTGGCGATCTTCCGAGCCCCGAAGAACGGCACGTCTCCGCCGGAGCGGGCCTCGCTCGTATCCCCGCCGGAAGGAGGTCGGACCGGCGCGGCTCCTTCTCTCGTCACCTCGGAGGATTCGCCGCGCTGCTCCTCCTGTCGGTCAACGCCTCCGCGAATCTGTTCCCGCTCCGCCTGCTCTTGGGATTCCGCGGCCCGCCGCTCGCGACGGGACAAGGGCTGCGACGCCGAACTCTGCGACTCCCGAGCCTCTTGCTGCACTGCCGCTAGCGGATGCGTGTGGTCAGTCCAAGCGGAACCATCCCAGTATCGAAGGAGGGTGGGATCTGTCGGATCCGGGTACCAAGCGGCGGGGGCAGTCACAATGCGACACTAGGTCCCAAGCAGGGCGCTCGGAAAGTGCCACAACTCGTGCTCCGACCGATGGGTCTCAGTTGACCGATCGGTGGACGCTCGACGGCGGATCCGTCCTCGGCAGGTCCCGCGGGCCGATGACCCGTCGGAGCCGGGCCGACCTGCGCGACCGCAGGAGAGCCCGGCGCCAGCGCGGATCGGTGCGGGCTCGGAGGTGGGGGTCGAGCGGGCGGAAGCCTCCCGCGGTCCGCTCCTCGATCAGCACGATCGTCGCGGTCGCGAGGTGCAGTCTCCGGACCGGCTCCCTCTCGGGATGCGGATGCCCGGACCGCGTGCGGAGCTGCTGCTCCAGCTGCTCCGGGTCGGCGGACCACCAGGTGCTGACACCGACGCGTCCATCGGGGAGAGGGAAGCGCTCGGTGATGCGGTACGGGAGGCCGTGCTCGGTCATGCAGTAGTGCCTTTCGAGGAGAGGGTCCGGGAGCCCGGGCCGCGCTGCAGCGGCCCGGGCTCCCGGTTCACGAGGTGCGGGTCGAGCGACGGCGCAGCGCCGTCAGAGCGCCGCCGGCCAGGAGCAGAGCGCCGGCTCCGGCCGCGAGGGGCCCGGCCGCCGCTCCCGTCGAGGCGAGCACCGTCGGCACGAGTCCGACCGGAGGCACCGCCACCTGGGCGCAGCTGGCTCCGCCGTCGTCCGCGCACGGGTGCAGGACGGTCGTCGGATCGAAGCCCTCCGGGACCTCGGTCAGGCGCGCCCGGTTGGGGATGGTCCACGCGTCCACGCCGTCGGCGACCCGTCCGGTCACGGTGAACGTCGTCGACGCTCCCGGTGCCAGAGACAGGTTCTCGACAGTCAGGTCGGACGACGCCGGGCCGCCGTCCCGGGAGATCGTGACGTCGCTCAGGTGCGCGAGCTCGGGGACGTCGGTGAGGGTCACCCCGTCCGCCGGCCGAGCCCCCTCGTTGGCGACCACGATCCGGAACCCGGCACGCCCGCCGTGGTCGACCTGATTCCCGATCGCCGTCTTCTCGATGGAGAGCCTGCCCTCGACGGGCGGCACCGGGATCTCGGCGCAGGACGACGTCGCATCGTCAGCGCAGGCGTTCTCGACCGTCGGCGGGTCGAAGCCCTCGGGCTGGTGGGTGATCGAGACGCGGTTGGGCAGGGTCGCGGCGTCGTACCCGTCGGCGACCCGGCCGCTGACGTGCAGCGATACCTGGCCGCCGGCGGGGATGTCGAGACCCGTGACGGGCTCCGTGGCCGGCTGCGTTCCTCCGGCGCCGTTCTCGATGGTCGCCTCGAGCAGGTGGTCGAGCGTCGGAACGTCGGTCACGGTCACGTCCGTCGCGTCGACCGTTCCGGTGTTCGCCACGACGATGTCGAAGCCCGCCGTGCCGCCGTGCTCGGCGCTCGCCTGGGACGCGGTCTTCCGGATCAGGAGCGACCCCTCGCCGATGTCGTGCGGGACGGTGGCGCAGGGGTTCGCGTCGGTCCCCGTGCCGGACGAGGCGGGAGCGAAGGGCGCATCGGCGAGGCAGGCCGTGTTCGTCAGCGCGCGGTCCCCCTCGCCGGTCACGATCACGTCGAAGGTCAGCTCAGCCGTCGCCCCGACCGGCAGGCTGCCGGCCGCCCAGGAGATGCGGCCCGTCTCCGCATCGATCGTGGCCGTGCCCTGCGAGGCGCGGAGGGAGCCGGAGTCGAGCTCGGCGTCGTCGAGCACGCCCTTGTCGAGGTAGTCGATGACGGCGGCGTCGGAGTAGTCCCCGGTCCCGTCCGAGGTCAGCGTCACCCGGTAGGGCACGCGGGCGCCGCGGAGCAGCGGAGTGGCGGAGTCGACCGACGAGGTCTTCGCGATGGTCACGTGCGGCGCGAGCGGATCGAGGCGTGCGACCGCGACCGCACCGTCCGAGCCGTAGGCCCAGTCGTCGATCGCCCGCAGGTCGCCGTAGGAGCCGTGCACCGAGTCGTTGGCGTTGGGGATGCGGCCTCGCCCGGAGTCGTCGCCCTCCCAGCGGTGCACCCCGCCGGACGAGTCGGTGCCGCCGTCGCCGGACGTCACCGCGGAGGTGCCGGAGTACCGCTCCGAGTTCGATCCGGCGAGGAGCGAGTCGTCCCAGTGGACCATCGACGGGTCGTCGCCGCCGCCGGTCGACCTCACGACGGATACGCCGCCGGCGGACGTCTCGGCGTCGACCCGCGTGAAGTGGAACTCGTTCGTGCGGCCGATGGAGGCGCGGAAGGTGACGTCGGGGTCGGTCACGTCGACCGTCCCGCCCTTCGCGTCCCGTCCGTCCCAATCGACCGAGAAGGGACCGGTCGTCCCCGCGATCCGGGTGAGGTGCACGTCGCGCTCGCCGTCGTAGGAGCCGTCCCCGTCCGCATCGACGTCCACGACGACGGTGCCCGGCTGCGTCCCCAGGACGCCGGTCAGCGTGCCCGCGTCGGAGCCCGCGGTCGACCGGCGGAAGGCGAGGCCCTCGATCGTCGGCGCGCGGTAGGCCGGAGCGATCGACTCCGGCAGGTCGGACGACGGCGGGTCCAGGAAGAGCTTGTAGGTCTGCAGGCCGTCGATCCCGGAGCGTCCGGACGCCTGCACGTACTGCGCCCCGATGCCGCCCGCCTCGCTCGACTGCGGCATGGGGACCGAGAGGTAGGACGGATCGGACGACCCGACCTTCACGTTGCCCTTGTTCGTGGCCTGGACCGTCGAGGCGACTCCGTCGTAGCCGCGCAGCCCCAGCTCGTAGCGGGCGCCCGTCTCCGTGACGGCGTGGAGCGTGAAGGAGGAGCGCCGCTCCTCGGGCGAGGAGTAGGACTCCTTCGCCCCGGACTGGATCGCATAGGAGTCGGACCACACCCGGCCCGCGACCGCCGCGCCCCGCGCGTCCTGGACGCCGATGCTCCAGACGAGGTTCACCGGCGCCGTCACGTCGTCGTCGGACACCCGGATCTGGAAGACGCCGGTCTCGTTTGCCACGAACGAGCCGCCGGCGGACACCGAGGGCGCCGCTCCGGGCGCGAAGTCCTGCTCGTCGAGGACGGCTCCGCCCGGAGCCGTCACCCGGGCGGTACCGCCGCCGGTCTCGCCCTCGCCGGTCCCCGAGCCCGCCTGGAGCGGGTGGAGGTCCACCCGGAGCGTCTCGCCCTTCTGGACCCAGGCCGAGACGGTCGTCACGCCGGCGTTCGTCGCGCCTCCCTGCAGGAGGGTGTTCTCGATCGTCGTGTGAGGACCGTCGGCGGCGAGGGCGGGCGGCGGCGCGAGGCCTCCGCCCAGCAGCCCGCTCACGAGCACGCAGCCCGCCGTCGTGCCGACCAGCGCTCGCGCCGTCCGCGCTCGGGGTCGTCCGCGCTCGTCCCGCCCCGACTGTTCCGTTCGACTCATCCGATGTCCTCTCCTCTGCCGACCGAGCGCACTGCGTCGGCGGCGACCGTTCAGCCCCACGGAAGGAGAGTATTGCTCGGTTCGACGTCACCGCGGCCGGTACGGCTGCATCCGTGGAGAACGGCGCGAGATGGGCGCTGTGGAGGAGGAAACGGCGCGCGAGAAGAGCCGAGCGGCGTGCTCGCGACGGGTGATCGCGGAGCCTGCGAGGAGTGATCGCGAGCGCGGGCGCGGACTGATCGCGGGTGCGGGCGGAAGACGGTCGGCGCCGTCGACGGCGCGAAGAGGCGTCCTGCGAGGCGGAGAACCGGCCGTTCCGCCGCCCTGCGCTCTCCGGGAGGCCGACGCCGACAGCCACCGGAACGAGCGACCGTTAAAACGAGAACGGCCCGCCGAAGCGGGCCGTTCTGCTCTGTCTCAACCAGAGTGCGCCCGGAGGGATTCGAACCCCCAACCTTCTGATCCGTAGTCAGATGCTCTATCCGTTGAGCTACGGGCGCAATCCATCACGTGGGCCAGAGGCGCACGCAACGAGGTACGACTATACATGCCGGGAGCCCCCTCCGCGAATCGGCGGCGGCGGCGCAGACGGCTCCCTCTCGGGACGCCGCCGCGGCCACGAGAACCCAGGCTCCGTCGCGGTGTCCCGGAGCGCCTCGCAGAGCCTCCGACGGGCGGACGCCGCTGCTCCCCCTCACGGCGTACCGTGGGCTCATGGAGGCCGCCGCGATCGAGCTCGTGGGCTTCGTCGTCTCTCCGCTGCACCGCTACGAGGGCCGCCCCGCCGATGGCCCGGTGCCGTCCGAGGGCAACGAGCAGCCCGAGCGGATCGAGATCCGCGCAGGCCTCGGCATCGTCGGCGACCGCTTCTTCGCCCAGCGCGCGCACCGCCCCGCGGCGATCACGCTCTTCGCGGTCGAGACCCTCGAGCACATCGCCGCCGAGCTCGGCGCAGGGCCCTTCGACCCCGCCGACACCCGCCGCAACATCATCGTCCGCGGCGCCGACGTCGATGCGCTCGCCGGCCGCACGTTCGCGATCGAGCAGGGCGGGGAGCGGATCGAGTTCCAGGGCGGACGACCAGCGAACCCCTGCGCCTGGATGGACGTCGTGCTCGCCCCCGGGGCGTTCCGGGCTATGCGGAGGCGCGGCGGCGTCCGGACCGCCCCCCTGACCAACGGCGTCCTCCACACCGGGCCGGCCCGTCTGATCCTCCACAGGTCGGACGACATGCTGATCTGAGCCCGGCGGCGAGCGCCTAGGCTCGCAGCGACCGACTCCCCCGATCGAAGGAGGCCCCGTGCTCCGCCCGAGCGACCTCCTCCCCACCCTCGCCACGACCCTGCGGCGCGGAGTCCGCGACGTCTTCGCGACCACGCGCTCTCGGGGGCGAGATCCGCACCGCCGCACCCGCAGCACCGACGTCTCGGTCCAGCGCGTGCACCACCGCGACGTCTGGGCGCGGGTGAGCACAGTGGGGCGCGACGGCGAGCGCACGTTCGTCCTCGTGCCGGGGATCGGAGTCGCGGCCACGTACTTCGAGCGCCTCGCGCCCGCGCTCAACGAGTTCGGCCCGGTGCACGCTCTCGACCTGCCGGGCTTCGGCGGCGTGCCGCACCCGATCGACGCGCGGCGCATGGACATCGGCGACTACGCCGAGCTGGTCGGCGCGGTCATCGACGAGCTCGGCCTCGACGATCCCGTCGTCCTCGGCCACTCGATGGGGACGCAGGTGGTGGCCGAGCTCGCCGCCCGCCGTCCGGAGCTGACCACCATCGTCCTGCTCGGACCCGTGATGAACCGGCACGAGCGCCGCCTCCCGACCGCCGCGCTCCGCTTCGCCCAGTCGAGCGTCCGCGAGCCCCTCAAGGTCGCGATCCTCGCCGCGGGCGCCTACCTCCTCTGCGGACCGCGCTGGTTCTCCCGCGTGCTGCCCGAGATGATGCACTACCGGATCGAGGAGACCGTCCCCCGGATCCGCGCGTCCGCCCTCGTCATCCGCGGCGAGTTCGACCGGCTCGTTCCGCGCGAGTGGGCGGAGGAGATCGCCCGGTCGATGCCGAATGCGCGGGCCTGGGAGATCCCCGACGCCTCCCACTCCGTGATGCACGCGCACGCCGAGGAGGTCGCCCGCCTCTGCGTCGAGCACGCCCGTGCACCGCGGCCCGACCGGGACGAGGCCGCCCTCCGCCGCTACCCCGACTCGGAGGTCGATCACTCCGAGGAGGACGCGCCCACCGAGGACCCGATCGGCGCTCTCCGGGGACGCATCACCGAGCTGGCCGGGATCCTCGTGGACGACGACTCCCTCATCGCCGAGGGCAAGACCCTCCACGCCGAGGCGAGCGACCCCGAGGCACTGCGCCAGGTCGCTCCCGACCCGGGCGACGGCGAGCTCGTCGAGGGCGGCGGACCGAGGAAGGACGGCGAGCAGGACGGCTGACCACCGCAGGCCACCACGAGCCGCATGTCGCGCGGCGTGAGACGCCGAGCGCAGAAAGAGCAGCCCTCCCGCCGACGCCACTCGGCGCCCGCCCGTCAGGACTCCGCGCCGACGATCTCCTCGCGGATGCGCCGCAGATCCTCGGCGAGCGCCCCCAGCAGGATCCAGTGCTGCGGATGCGGGGTCGCGATCACGAGCGGCGCGGTGAGAGCGGGCAGCTCGTCCGTGATCGCCTCCGGCTCGGGAACGTCGACCGAGGACTGCACGAGGAGCCGCAGATCGTGGGCGGCCCGGTGCAGCTGGACGGCGATGTCGGCGATCGTCGGCTCCCCGACGAGCTCGTCGTCGTAGAGGTCGTGCACGGTCCGCGTCATGCCGCGGACCCGGGTCACGATGCGCCCCAGCCGCGGGACGACGGAGTCGAGGGCCAGCAGCCGGTCGCGGTGGGCGGAGCGGCGCGGGTTGAGGCGGAGGGACTCCTCGCCGGTCGCGATCGCCTCCTCCGCCTTGCTCTGCATGGTCTGCAGCAGCCGGGCGTTGATGAGCAGCTCGTCGAGCCGGCGTCGCGGGACGGGGGCCTGGAGGGCGTCGCCGAGGTCGTCGAGGGCGGCGGCGAGCTGAGCGGTGAGGTCTCCGATCGCCCGCTCGGCCGGTGCCAGCACGACCGGAGGGACGATGAGCACGTTGATGACGACTCCCACCGCCGCGCCGAGGAGGGTCTCGAGGATGCGGTCGAGCGCGTAGTTCGGCGTGACCGCGCCCACCGAGAGCACGAGCATCGCGCTGATCGGGATCTGCACCGCGGAGGCGGGGGTCAGGCGCACGGCCCACCCGACGGCGATCGCGGCCACGATCGCGAGGAGCACGATGATGCTCTCGCCGCCGAGCACCGTGCCGATCACGGATCCGACGATCACGCCGATGATGACGCCGACCGAGCGCTCGAGGGCCTTGGAGAACGACTGGTTGATGCTCGGCGCGACGACGAGGAGCGCGGCGATCGCGCCGAAGACGGGCAGCGTCCCCGGGAAGACGACGCCGGCGAGGAGCCAGGTGACGACCGTGGCCGCCGCCGTCTTGACCAGCTGCAGCACCGGCGGCCGCGTCGGCACGGTGAAGCTCGAGGTCAGGCGCATGGGACCACGGTAGCGAGCACCCGCTGCCTCGCGGTCCCCGCGCGCATCACCGGCTCGCGGCCGCCTCGACGCTCGCGAGCACCGCGCGGAGCGAGCGCGACGCCTCCGCCCGCAGATCGGCGGGCACCCCCGAGAGCAGCACCCGCTCGGCGTCGAGCACCTCGGGGAAGGCCCGGTCGACCAGCTCCTCCCCCTCGCGAGTCAGCGTGATGAGCGAGCCGCGCCCGTCCGCCGGGTTCGCGGCGCGCCGCACCAGGCCCCGACGCTCCAGCGAGTGCACGCGCTTGGTGATCGCGGGAGCGGAGGCGAGGGCGATCGTCCGGAGGGTCGTCGGCGACTGCGGAGCGCCGGCGCGACGCAGCGTGGAGAGCACGTCGAACTCGCCGCGGGTCAGCCCGTGGGCGGCGAGCAGCTCCTCCGTCGCCCGGACGATCAGCGCGGAGGCGCGGATCACCCGCCCGACGACGTCGACGGCGGAGGTGTCGAGCTCGGGCCGCAGCACCGCCCAGCCCGCCCTGATCTCGTCGACCGCGTCGCCCGGCTGGCTTTCAGACTGATTCACACGTAAAGTATATCTGCTTCACCCGTGAAACACTTCTCCGGCCGCCGCCGCTCGGACCCCGATCAGAGGACTCGATGGCCGCCACCCCCGTTCTGCCCCACCCCCGCGAGCTCCTCGCCTTCGGCCCGCACGCCGGCGCCCATCGCGTCGCCCTGCGCGCCGGCGTCTCGATCGCCGTCCCGCTGCTCGTCCTCTGGGCGCTCGGCCGCACCGATCTCGCCCTCTATGCGACCTTCGGCGCCTTCACGGCCCTCTACGGACGCCAGCACACGCACCGGCCGCGCCTGCTGATGCAGCTGTCGGCAGCCGCGTTCCTCGTCACCACCGTGACCCTCGGCACCGTCGTCTCCCTCTCTCCTCACCGCGACTGGCTGATCATCCCCGTCGTGGTCGCCGTGACCGTCGCGGCCGCCTATCTCAGCGACGCCCTGCACTGGCATCCGCCCGGCCCGCTGTTCCCGGTGTTCGCCGTCACGGCGTGCGCGTCCGTCCCGTCCGAGCCCTCGCGGATCCCGCTCGCCGTCGCTCTCGCCGCGGGCTCCGCCGCCTTCTCGCTCGTCGTCGGCCTGAGCGGTCTCGCGCTCCCCCGCGCACGCCGCCTCGCCCCGACGCCGTGGCGCACCTCGTTCCGCGCGGCGGCGGCCCGTCCGGCGACGCGCGCCGCCCTGCTCCGCTTCGGGGCCGTCGTCCTGGTGGCGGGCACCGTCCCGACCGCGACGGGCCTGGGCCACCCCTACTGGGCGATGGTCTCCGCCGTCGCAGCCGTCTCGGGAGCGGACGCGGGCGCCCGGCTCGTGCGCGCGGGCCACCGGATGCTCGGCACGATCGTCGGAGTGCTGATCGCGGCCGCGCTCCTGGCCCTGCCGCTCTCCCCGCTCGCCGTGATCGTGGTGGTGGTGCTCCTCCAGATGACCGCCGAGCTCGTCGTCGGCCGCAACTACGGCCTGACCCTCGCCTTCGTCACTCCGCTCGCGATCCTCATGGTCGAGCTCGCGCACCCCGTCGACGAGCTCGTGCTGCTGCGCGACCGGGCGCTCGAGACCGCGCTGGGCGTGCTCGTCGGAGTCGTGGCGACGCTCCTGACCCACGCCGCCTCGCAGCGCTCGCGCTCCCGCTCCTAGGCTCAGGAGGATGGACCGCACGATCCCCGCTGTGCTCGCCGAGATCACGGCGGCCGTCGCCGAGGTGCGCGACGTCGCTCGGTCGCAGCAGGACGGCGCGCGGGCCCGCGTCGCGGACCGGCTCGACGAGCTGTTCGCCGGAGCGACGACCCGCAGAGAGGTGCGGGCGGCGGCCGCCGACGCGCTCGGGCTCTGGGGCGGGGCGGGCTCCTTCTCGGACGTCGGCTCGGCCGAGGCCGACCACGCGGTCACGCGCCTGTACCGGGCCCTGCGCGCCGGCCGCTCCTGGCTGCTCCGGGCCGGCTGACCCGCACGTCGCGACCGCCGGAGCTCGCCGGAAACGACGAAGGCCCCCTGCTTCCGTGGAAGCAGGGGGCCTTCTCGTTGGCGGTACCGGTGGGATTTGAACCCACGGTGGACGCAAGCCCACACATGTTTTCGAGACATGCTCCTTCGGCCGCTCGGACACGGTACCGGGGTCGAGTGTACGCGACGGCCGGAAGTCGCGCCAATCGAGAGGACGGGCCGCCGTCAGGCGGGGAGGAGGAAGCCGAGCACACGGTCCCACTCCGGGATCGCGAGCAGGTGGCCGCGGCCGGGCACGACCTCGAGGCGGGAGTCGGGCAGCCGGGCGGCGTACCACTCGGCATGGCGGCGGCCGGCGACCGCGTCCTCGGCGCCGTAGAGCAGGAGCGCGGGCGGCTCGGCGGACTCGACGGTGAAGCCCCACTCCTGCACGCCGTAGCCGATGAGATCAGCGGCCATGCCGAGGGCGCCCTGGGCGGCGGCGCGCTCGAGCATGCGCGAGAGGCGCTCGCGGACTCCGGGGGTCTCGAGCACCGCGGTGTCGGCGTCGCCGGAGCCGAGCATCCCGAGCAGCGCGTCCGGGGCGGGGGTCGGGCCGAAGGCGCCCTCGAGGGTGCGGGTGAGCGAGCGGACGGCCTCGTCGAGCGGGAGGTCGGCCAGGCGGGCGAGCTCGGCGCGGTTCTCGTCGCCGACCCACGGCACGGCGCTGTCGGGAGCGGGCGTGCCGATCACGGCGACGCGCGCCACGAGGCCGGGGTAGTTCGCGGCGAGCGCGAGGGCCACGCGGCCTCCCGCCGACCAGCCGGCGACGCTGACGGAGGCGATGCCGACGGTCGCGAGGTACTCGGCGATGTCGGCGGCGGCCTGCTCGGGGCTGGCGCCGACGCCCGCTCCGGCGGGGTCGAGGTCGGTCAGGAGGGAGGAGGCGCCGTAACCCGGGCGGTCGAACGAGAGCAGGCGCACCCCGTGGCGCGCGGTCGCCTCCGGGTCGGGGTCGAAGTCCGAGGAGCCGGGAGCGGGATGCGCCAGGACGACGACCCGCTCGGCGCCCTCGGGGCCGGACCAGCTGACTCCGAGCGGGCGGCCGGACTTGAGGACGTGCACTGTCGAGGGCATGTCCCCCAGTCTCCCGCAGACGTCCGACGCCGACGGAGCGGCGCTCGGGAGTCGTCTTCCGAGGCGTGCTCCTCCGCCTCCGCTCCTCCGCGACGACGCTCCTCCACAGACGGCTTCCACGAGACCTCTCCCCCGGCCTGGCGCGCCCCGCTCGCGGCGTCAGTGGTCGACGGTACTGTCGAAGACACGTTCGAACGAGCGGCGGTGTCGGGGGTCCCCCGTAGCGTCGCGCTCGTCCCCCTCCTCGCCCCGAAAGGACCTCATGGCCTCCTCGAAGACGCGCACCGCCCCGTACCGCTGCTCGGAGTGCGGATGGACGACCGCGAAGTGGGTCGGCCGCTGCGGCGAGTGCCAGCAGTGGGGCTCCGTGATCGAGAGCACCGAGCGCACCGGCCTCGTCCGCGCGGTCGCCGCTGTGGCTCCGGCCGCCGGCCGCATCGCGCGGCCCATCACCGAGATCGAGACCACGTCGGCGGCGCACCGCCCCACCGGCGTGGGCGAGCTCGACCGCGTGCTCGGCGGCGGGATCGTCTCCGGTGCGGTCGTGCTGCTCTCGGGAGAGCCCGGCGTGGGCAAGTCGACCCTCCTGCTCGAGGTCGCGAGCCGCGCCGCGGCCGAGGGCCAGCGGGTCCTCTACGTCAGCGCGGAGGAGTCGGCCGCGCAGGTGCGCATGCGGGCCGAGCGCACCGGCGCGATGCACGACAGCCTCTTCCTCGCGGCCGAGACCGACCTCGCCACCGTGCTCGGCCAGATCGACGAGGTCCGGCCGGACCTGCTCATCGTCGACTCGGTGCAGACGGTCGCGAGCGACACCGTCGACGGCCTGCCCGGCGGTCCCAGCCAGGTCCGCGAGGTCGCCGCGACCCTCATCCGCGTCTGCAAGGAGCGGGCGCTCCCCCTCGTGCTCGTCGGACACGTCACGAAGGACGGCTCCATCGCGGGGCCGCGCCTGCTCGAGCACCTGGTCGACGTGGTCTGCCACTTCGAGGGCGACCGGCAGACGGCGCTGCGCTTCGTCCGCTCGCTCAAGAACCGCTTCGGCCCGACGGACGAGGTCGGCTGCTTCGAGATGACCGCCGAGGGCATCGCCGAGATCCCCGACCCGAGCGGTCTGTTCCTCAGCCGCACCCGCTTCCCCACCCCGGGCATCTGCGTCACGGTCGCGATGGAGGGACGCCGCGCGCTCCCCGTCGAGATCCAGGCGCTCGTGATCGCGAACGACGGCGAGCACCCCCGCCGCGTCACGAACGGAGTCGACGCGTCCCGGGTCGCGATGATCCTCGCGGTCCTCGAGCGGCAGGCGGGCATCCCCCTGCGGCGCTGCGACGTCTACGTGTCGACCGTCGGCGGCGTGAAGCTCATGGAGCCGGCGGCGGACCTGGCGATCGCGGTCGCCATCGCCTCCGCCCACGCCTACACGCCGCTGCGGCCCGGGATCGCCGCGTTCGGCGAGATCAGCCTCTCGGGAGACATCCGGCCCGCCTCCGGAGCGAAGCAGCGCGCCTCCGAAGCGACACGACTCGGGCACTCCTCGCACCTCGACTCCAGCGCCTTCACCCTCTCGAGCGCGATCACCCACGCGCTCGTCCCCGTTCCCGAGCGCATCCGTCCGGAGCGGGTGCCCACGCACTGACCGCCGCGTCCCCGGCACGCCGCACACGCACCCGTCCACCGCTCGGAGCCGCCGGCGCCCCCGTCCACCGCATGGTCGAGGATCGCCACCGGAGGCGAACACGGGCTCGATGGGCACTGCCCGACAGCTCCGCCCGACCACGCGCGCGTCCGCTCCGCCGCGGCCGCCCGTCGCAGCCTGCCCCTAGACGCCGCTCGAGGAGCTCGACGAGGATCCGACGTAGCTCGACGTCGACGACGAGAACGAGGACACGCTGCCGGCGAAGGCCGCCGCGTGGAAGCCGTTCGGTCCGGAGTACCAGACCGGCTCCTCGCCGGTGCGCTCGTAGGCCGACGCGAGCTCCGCCGACCACTCCTTCTCGAAACCGAAGAGCACGGCCCACGGCAGCAGGCGCTCCGTCACCTCGACCACCTCGACCGGTCCGACCGTGCGCCGATCCGCCCCGCGGGGCGACTGCAGCATCGCGATCCGGTCGGCCTCGGCCAGGCGGATGTACAGCTCGAGCCCGCGCAGATGGTCGCGCAACTCCGCGCCCGCGGCCGTCAGCGGCACCCTCGAGACCAGGATCGTCCCGACGACGGCCGCAACGATCGCGACGAGCATCAGCACGAGCGGGAGCGCTCCGCCGAAGGAGCGGGTCATCAGGAGGATCGCGCCCAGGAAGGCGGCCATGACACCCAGCAGCAGCGGGACGATCACGAGCACGCTGCCGCCGATCGTCCCGGCCTTCTTCAGTCCCGCCTCGGTCACCCTGTTGCCCAGCGCGGTCCGGAACTGTCCGACGGCCTTGCCGAACTCCTTGTCCTTGCCCGAGAGCTCACGCACCGTCCCCGGCGCCCGGCCGAGGGCGATGTCGAGGAACTCGCGGTCGTCGGACGCGAGGGGCCGCGGGCGTCCCGCGCGTCGCGTCGGCGTCGTCGCAGGGTCGAGCACCCGCACGGCGTACTCCTGCTTCCGCCCCTCCCCCGTCTCCTCGATGTGCACGAGACCACGGACGGCGGCGTCCAGGAGTCCGGCCGCGGGGGCCTTCGACGTCTTCCGCAGCAGCGCGGCGGAGAGGAACAGCCCCTCCGCGGGCGGGTCGTACTCGGCGACGACGGTCGGGCGGCCGGGAGCGTCGCGGAGCACGGTCCGGCGGCGGTGCACGGCGAGCGCGAGGCCGATCAGGACCGCGGCGAGGCCGCCCAGCTGCACCCAGGACCAGCCGGAGGCGAGGTAGCGGTCGTCGCGCGGCGTGAAGGTCCCGGGAGCGAAGCCGATCGCCACGGTCACGTTCTCCCCCGGAGCCAACGACTCCCCCGATGCCGTGACGACCGCGCCGTCGCGGCCGATGGGACAGGGCGTCGTCGAGCCCTCCGGTCCCCGGTAGCAGCTGACGGTCCCCGTCGCGGCGGAGGCCAGCGACCCGGCGAGCTCGACGCGCACGTCGTAGCGGTCGAAGGACTGGCGCCAGCCCGTGCCGTTGACGTCCCAGTAGAACTCGTCCTCGCCGCTGCGCGTGCCGGATCCAGGCAGGGTCGTGTTGTGCTGCGTGTAAGTGAAGACGTAGGTCTGGCTGCCGCTGACGAACTCGTCCGCCGCGCTGGTGACCAGGAGGAAGCCGTCCTCGCGCTCGGTGTCGACTGGCCGCGCCTCCCCGTCGCCGTCGGTGACGGACACCAGGTCGACGTCGGTCGGGTGCCCCTCGTAGTCGAGCGGGATCGCGCGCTGCATGCCGCGGTTCTGCGACGGCGGGAACTCGGCGACGAAGGTCTCGACGGTGGTCAGCGTCGAGCGGCCCTCCTCGTCGCGGTCGAGGCGGAAGTCGGCCGAGTACTCCGAGAACCGGAAGCCGTCCACATCCGCGCGCACGACACCCGCGACGGGCTGCGCAGCCGCGACGGGCTGCGGAGCCGCCACGGCCTGCGCCGCCGCTCCGCCGACCAGCAGCGGGACCGCGAGGGCCACGGCCGCCGCGCGCCGCGCGACCACCCCCGCCCGGCCGGTCGAGGCGGACAGGATCGTGCCGAGCAGCCCCCACATGCCTGCGATGCTACGCGCCGACGCACGCCCGGCACGTCCCCCGGGCGGACTACTGGAGCAGGAACTGCGTGGGCGAGCCCGAGGGGATGCCGGCGACCGACACCGACAGGTTGTAGGCGGCGCCGCCCGCCTCGACCGCCTCGCGTCCGCCGGAGCAGGTGTCGGCGGAGGAGCGGGTGCGGTCCCACGTCAGCGCGCTGCCCATCACCGAGCGGCCCGCCTGGAGGAGCACCGGCAGATCGGCCGCGCCGGTCTGGCAGTCGGTCGAGGTCCAGATCTGCTCGGAGCCGCTCGTGATCGTGAAGACCTGCTTGCTCGTGCCCGCGTCGATCACGCAGTCGGTGCTCGAGATGTTGGCCAGCGAGAGCGAGAGCTGCGGATCCTCGCCGGGCGCGTAGCTCGTGGCGTCCGTGACCGCGGTGACGGCGACGGAGTCGGCCGTGCAGGCGGGTGCGGCGCCGGGCGTCGCACCGGGCGAGGTGGTCGGGTAGAGCGTCGGCAGCACGACGGTCGGCGTGGGGCTCGACGCGGCGTCGGAGCCGGTCATCCGCGGGAGCAGCGACAGCACCACCGCCAGGCCCGCGACGATGACGACCAGCGCGAGCAGCACTCCGGCGCGGCGTCGCCGGTAGACCCGGGAGGGCAGGCGGCGGGGCGGCGGAGTCACCGGGACAGGCTACGACGTGGCGGCGGTCAGAGCGTCTTCAGCATGCGGGTGTTGCCGAGCGTGTTCGGCTTCACCCGGGCGAGGTCGAGGAACTCGGCGACTCCCTCGTCGGGAGAGCGGAGCAGCTCGGCGTAGACCTCGGGGTCGACGACCTTCTCGCCGATCGGCTCGAAGCCGTGGCGGGCGAAGAAGTCGACCTCGAAGGTGAGGCAGAACAGGCGCTTCAGGCCGAGCTCGCGCGCGTCGTTCTCGAGGCGCTCCAGGATGTGGTGGCCCACACCCCTCCCGAGCCAGTCCTGCGCGACCGCGAGGGTGCGCACCTCCGCGATGTCGTCCCACATCACATGCAGCGCACCGCAGCCGATCGCCGTCCCGTGGCCGTCCTCGGCGATGCGGAACTCCTGCACGGCGCCGTAGAGCACCACGCGGTCCTTGCCCAGGAGGATGCGCTCGTTCACGAGCGGCTCGCTGAGCTCCTGGATGAAGGGGACATCGCTCGTGCGCGCGCGGCGCACCGGGTACTTCCAATCGGCCATTCGACAAGCCTAGGCCGCACCGGGCGCGGGATCCTGCGAGCAGGCGCGCACCCCCGGACGACGACGTGCCCGCCCCCTCGCGAGAGGGGACGGGCACGGGGTCGTTCGGCAGCCTGCTACGACATCAGGTCGGGCGTCGCCGGGCCGGCCGTGGCCGCTCCGGTGGACGCGCCGGCGCTGATCGAGATCAGACGCGGGGTCGTGGTGAAGACGAACCTGTTCTCGGCGAAGTCCACGTGGATGTGGTCTCCGGCGCCGAGCTCGCCGTGCAGGATCCGCTCGGACAGCTGGTCCTCGATCTCGCGCTGGATCGCCCGGCGCAGGGGGCGCGCACCGAGGGCCGGGTCGAATCCGACCTCGATCAGGCGCTCCTTGGCCGGCTGCGTCAGCTCCACCGTCATGTCGCGGTCGAGCAGGCGGTCGCCCAGGCGCTTGATGAAGAGGTCGACGATCTGGAGCAGCTCGGGCTTCGACAGCTGCGGGAAGACGATGACGTCGTCCACGCGGTTGAGGAACTCGGGCTTGAAGTGCTTCTTGAGCTCCTCGTTGACCTTGCCGCGCATGCGGTCGTAGCCGGTGGCGTTGTCGCCCTCGATCTGGAACCCGACGGGACCACCGGCGATGTCACGAGCACCGAGGTTGGTGGTCATGATGATGACGGTGTTCTTGAAGTCGACGACACGGCCCTGGCCGTCGGTCAGTCGACCCTCCTCCAGGATCTGGAGGAGCGAGTTGAAGATGTCCGGGTGCGCCTTTTCGATCTCGTCGAAGAGGACCACGCTGAACGGCTTGCGGCGCACCTTCTCGGTGAGCTGGCCGCCCTCCTCGAAGCCGACGAACCCGGGAGGGGCGCCGAACAGCCGCGAGACGGTGTGCTTCTCGCCGTACTCCGACATGTCGAGCGAGATCATCGCGTTCTCGTCGTCGAAGAGGAACTCGGCGAGCGCCTTGGCCAGCTCGGTCTTCCCGACGCCCGTGGGGCCGGCGAAGATGAACGAGCCCGAGGGGCGCTTGGGGTCCTTGAGGCCCGCGCGGGTGCGGCGGATCGTCCGCGAGAGGGCCGCGATGGCCTCCTCCTGGCCGATGACGCGCTGGTGCAGGGCCTTCTCCATGAAGACGAGCCGCGAGGACTCCTCCTCGGTGAGCTTGAAGACCGGGATGCCCGTCGCCTGGGCGAGGACCTCGGCGATCAGGCCCTCGTCGACCACGCCGGTGGCCTTGACGTCGCCCGACTTCCACTGCTTCTCGAGGCGCAGGCGCTCACCGAGCAGCTGCTTCTCCTCGTCGCGCAGCGACGCGGCCTTCTCGAAGTCCTGGTCCTCGATCGCGGCCTCCTTGGCGGAGCGGACCACGGCGATGCGGTCGTCGAAGTCGCGCAGCTCCGGCGGCGCCGAGAGGATCGAGAGGCGCAGGCGTGCGCCGGCCTCGTCGATCAGGTCGATCGCCTTGTCGGGGAGGAAGCGGTCGCTGATGTAGCGGTCGGCCAGGTTGGCCGCCGAGACGATCGCGCCGTCGGTGATGGACACCTTGTGGTGCGCCTCGTAGCGGTCGCGCAGCCCCTTGAGGATGTTGATCGTGTGGGGCAGCGACGGCTCCGCGACCTGGATCGGCTGGAAGCGGCGCTCGAGAGCGGCGTCCTTCTCGAAGTGCTTGCGGTACTCGTCGAGCGTGGTCGCGCCGATGGTCTGCAGCTCGCCGCGGGCGAGCAGCGGCTTGAGGATCGAGGCGGCGTCGATCGCGCCCTCAGCGGCCCCTGCGCCGACGAGGGTGTGGATCTCGTCGATGAAGGTGATGATGTCGCCGCGGGTGCGGATCTCCTTCGTGACCTTCTTCAGGCGCTCCTCGAAGTCACCGCGGTAGCGGGATCCGGCGATGAGCGAGCCGAGGTCGAGCGTGTAGAGCTGCTTGTCCTTCAGCGTCTCGGGCACGTCGCCGCGCACGATCGCCTGGGCGAGGCCCTCGACGACGGCGGTCTTGCCGACGCCGGGCTCGCCGATCAGGACGGGGTTGTTCTTGGAGCGGCGGGAGAGGATCTGCATGACCCGCTCGATCTCCTTCTCGCGCCCGATGACCGGGTCGAGCTTGTTGTCGCGCGCCGCCTGGGTGAGGTTGCGTCCGAACTGGTCGAGGATCTGCGATCCCCCCTGAGGCTGCTGCTGCTCACCGCCCACGGCGACCTGCTCCTTGCCCTGGTAGCCGGAGAGCAGCTGGATGACCTGCTGGCGCACGCGGTTCAGGTCGGCACCGAGCTTGACCAGCACCTGAGCGGCGACGCCCTCGCCCTCGCGGATGAGGCCGAGCAGGATGTGCTCGGTCCCGATGTAGTTGTGGCCGAGCTGCAGCGCTTCGCGCAGGGACAGCTCGAGGACCTTCTTCGCCCGAGGCGTGAAGGGGATGTGGCCGGTCGGCTGCTGCTGCCCCTGGCCGATGATGTCCTGCACCTGCTCGCGCACAGCGTCGAGCGAGATCCCGAGGGACTCGAGCGCCTTGGCGGCCACTCCCTCGCCCTCGTGGATCAGGCCGAGCAGGATGTGCTCCGTGCCGATGTAGTTGTGATTGAGCATCTTGGCCTCTTCCTGGGCCAGGACGACGACGCGCCGCGCGCGATCGGTGAATCTCTCGAACATGCTGTCACTCCCTACAGAACCCGCAGGGGTGGGCTCCGATACGTCGACTGTAACCAGCGCTCCCCCCGGTGAGCAGGCCTGTTCGCCCTGGGCGTGCACGCGATCCGGGAGGGGTGCGGGCGGCGGTCCCGTCCACCGGTCCATGCGAAGGCATACACTTCCCGCATGAGCAACCTGGAGGAGCATCCCGACGAGCTCCCCGTCGCCGCGGAGCCGGTCCCTCGCGAGCCCGGCGCGGTCGAGATCCTGGAGGCACGGCTCGTCCCGCTCGGCGGTCCGCGTGCGATCGAGGTGCGCCGCACCCTCCCCCAGCGCTCGCGCTCGACGATCGGCGCATGGTGCTTCGCCGACCACTACGGCCCGGTGCGGCTCGGCGAGGAGGCCGGGATGGACGTCCCGCCGCACCCGCACACCGGCCTGCAGACCGTGAGCTGGCTCTTCGAGGGCGAGATCGAGCACCGCGACAGCGTCGGCAGCCTCGCCGTGGTGCGCCCGGGCGAGCTCAACCTGATGACGGCCGGACGCGGCATCTCGCACTCGGAGGTCTCGACCGGGGGCGCGCCCGTTCTGCACGGGGTGCAGCTCTGGGTCGCGCTGCCCGAGGAGGCGCGGCTCGTCGATCCGTTCTTCGAGCACCACCGCGGCGTGCCCGTGGAGCTGCCCGGCGCGCTGGTGCGCGTCCTCGTCGGAGGGATGCTCGGCGCGTCGGTGCCCGCGAGCACCTTCACTCCGCTGGTCGCCGCGCAGATCGACCTCGAGCCGGGTGCCCGGGTCGAGCTGCCGGTCGAGGAGTCGTGGGAGTACGGCGTGCTCGTCGACGCCGGCCCGGTGGCGGTCGAGGGCGCGGACGTCCCGCGCTCGGACCTCGCCTACTTGGCGCCCGGCCGCTCGCACCTGATGCTGACCGCCGGGGACGCGGGCGCCCGCGTGGTGCTGCTCGGCGGCGAGCCGTTCGCCGAGGAGCTGGTGATGTGGTGGAACTTCGTCGGCCGCAGCCACGACGACGTGGCGGCCGCCCGCGCGCGCTGGCAGTCCGACGTGATCGCCGGGGCGGATCCCGCGGGACCGTTCGGCACCGTCGACGGGTACGGCGGACGCGCGCTCCCCGCGCCCGTGCTGCCGACCGTGCGCCTGAAGCCGCGCCGCCGGGCCTGAGCCGAGACCGTCAGGCCGAGGCGCTCCGAGGCAGGGCCCACGACGCGGGAGCGCGGAAGTCGCGATGATCCCGCTCGACCACCGCGACTCCCGCGCTCCCACTGGGGCGTCAGGACGCGTCCGACTCCTTCTTCGCGGCGGCCTTCGCCGCGGCCTCGCGATCGGTGGCCTCGGCCGTCTCGCGGAACGCGCGGCGCGGGTCCTGCAGCGCGCTCATCGGCGAGAGGTCGCGCGGAGTGACGGCGTCGACGAGCCAGCCCGTGATGATCCGCCACTTGCGGTCCAGGGTCGGCATCGCCGCTCCGTGGTAGGCGCGGTGCGCGAGCCAGGCGGGGAGGCCGCGCAGCTTCACGCCCTTGATCAGGCCCGCGCCCTTGCCGATGCCGTACTCGGCGACGGTCCCGACGGAGGCGTGGCGGTACTCCTCCACGGTGCCTCCGGTGAGGTCGGCGATGATGTTGCGCGCCAGGAGCTTGGCCTGCCGGACCGCGTTCTGCGCGTTCGGCGGGTAGTACGCGGGCTGCTTCTCGCTGGTGAGGTCCGGCACCTGCGCGCCGTCGCCGGCCGCCCAGGCGCCGCCCACCGGCTCGCCGTCCTCGCGGATGACCCGCAGGCGCGCATCCGCCATGACGTGGCCCTTCGGCCCGCGGGGCGCGTCGGTCGCGTCGAGGATCGGGTTCGGCTTCACGCCGGCGGTCCACACGATCGTGGCCGTCGGGATGCGGTCGCCCGAGGAGAGCTCCACGACGCCGTCCTCGCAGGAGGGCATCGTCGTCTTCAGGTGCACGTGCACGCCGCGCGAGCGGAGGTGGTCGAGCGTCCATTTCGAGAGCTCGGGACCGACCTCGGGGGCGACCCGGTCCAGCGCCTCGACGAGGTGCCAGGTGACGTCGCCCATCGAGAGGGAGGGCTGCGCGGCGAGCGTCTTGCGGCTGAGGTCGAGCAGCTCGCTCAGCGCCTCGACGCCGGTGTAGCCGCCGCCGACGAAGACGAAGGTGAGCAGGCGCCGACGCTCGGCGGGATCGGTGGTGAGCGCCGCCTTCGCGATGTTCTCGATGACGCGGTCGCGCAGGTGCGCCGCCTCCTCCACCGTCTTGAAGCCGATGCCGTGCTCGGCGAGGCCCGGCGTGGGGAAGGTGCGGGTGACGGCTCCGAGCGCGAAGACGACCTGGTCGAACTCGATCGTGCGGGTGGAGCCGTCCATCGCGGCGACGGTGACGCTGCGCTCGGCGAGGCTCACGCCGGTGATCGCGCCGCGGATCACGCGGGTGCGCTTGAGCGCGGAGACCAGCGGCACCGTGACGTGGCGCGGCTGGACGTGCCCGCCGGCGACCTCGGGCAGCAGCGGCTGGTAGGTCATGTAGGGGTTCGGCTCGACGACGGTGACGTCGATCGGCGCCTCCCCCCGCCTCTTCTCGAGGCCCCAGGCCGTGTACAGGCCGACGTAGCCGCCGCCGAGGATGAGGATGCGCGTCGTACGGGATGCCGTCATGTCCGTTCCCTTCTCGAACCCGGCGCCGGGCAGGCGGAACCGGATGGTGCTGAGGACGCTCCGACGCTACGCGGGGCGCGGCGGCCCGCACAGGGACTTGCGCGACGAGTCGGGGCCGCGCATCCTCCGCAGGCGGGCGGACGGGAGCCGCGCTACTGCAGCGCCGAGGTGAGCCGCGCCAGGTTGTCGAGCAGGGTCGAGCGGAGCGGCTGCTGCCGCCACTCGCGGAGGGTCAGCTCGCGGGAGTGCTCGCGGTAGTCCTGCTGCACCTGGCGCAGGTCCTCGACGAACTCCGAGCCGCGCACCATGAGCGAGACCTCGAGGTTGAGCGTGAAGGAGCGCATGTCCATGTTGCTCGAGCCGATCACGGCGACGTCGTCGTCGATCGTGAAGTGCTTCGCGTGCAGGATGGTCGGCTTGCGGTACATCCAGATGCGCACGCCCGCGGTCAGCAGCGTCTCGTAGTACGAGCGCTGGGCGTGGTAGACCACGGCCTGGTCGCCGATCTCGGAGACGAAGAGCTCCACGTGCACGCCCCGCCGGGTCGCCGTCGTGATCGCGTAGAGCATCGCCTCGTCGGGCACGAAGTACGGGCTGGTGATGATGATCGACTTCTGCGCCGAGTAGAGCAGCGTCAGGAACAGCCGCAGGTTGTTCTCGCCCTCGAACCCCGGGCCGCTCGGCACCACCTGGCAGTCGATGGTGTCGCGCTGCTGCAGCGCCTCCATCGGCTCCGACTCCCGGAGGAGCAGCTCGTCGGTCTCGCTGTACCAGTCGGTGATGAAGATGGCGTTGATGCCCTGCACCACCGGCCCCTCGAGGCGCACCATCAGGTCGTGCCAGTGCAGGCCGCGGCGGATGTTGCCGCGCTTGTTGTAGCTGGAGTCGACGACGTTCTGCGAGCCCATGAAGGCCGCGTTGCCGTCGACGATCAGCAGCTTGCGGTGGTTGCGCAGGTCCGGCCGCTGGTACTGCCCGCGCCACGGCCGCACGGGGAGCATGTACGACCACGAGGCGCCCGCCCGCTCGAGGGCGCGCAGCCGGCGATGGGTGCCGCTGTAGTAGCCGGGCACGCGGATCGACGCGATGTGGTCGAGGAGGATCCGCACCCGCACCCCGCGCGCCACCGCGCGGTCGAGCGCGTCGAAGAAGGGCGCGGTGGTCGAGTCGGCGGCGAGGATGTAGAACTCGCAGTGCACGTACCGGCGGGCGCGGTCGATCTCGGCGGCCATCGCGCGGATGGTCTGCTCGTAGTCGCCCTGGAGGCGCGCGTCGTTCCCGCCGACCAGCGGCATCGCGCCGAGGTTGCGGTTGAGGGTGACCACCGACTCCAGCCACTGCGGCCACGGGTGCTCCCGGGCGACGCGGTCGATGCCGTCGGTCGACTCCAGGATGAACCGGTTGATCTCCTGCTGCTTCCGGCGGCGCTTGCGCGGCAGCCGGTAGCTCCCGATGAAGAGGAACAGCAGGATGCCGACGTACGGGATGAGGAAGATCGCCATCAGCCAGGCGAGGCCGGTGGTCGGACGGCGGTTCCGCGGCACGACGATCACGGCGATCACGCGGACCACGAGCTCGACGACGACGGCCGCGATCGGGAGGATCACGGCCCAGTCGGGTGCGGGCACCGCGCCTCCTCGTTCGTCGTGCGGGGCCGCTCAGCGGGCGCGGGAGGCACCCGCTCGGCGGCGGTGGTCAGGAGGCGTCGCGGGGAGGCAGGCCGCGGCGCTCGCGCTCGCGGGCCTCGATGCGGTCGTACGCGCGGCGCTCGTTGCGGTCCGAGCGGATGAGGGCGCGCATCACGAACCAGAAGATGGCTCCGACCGTGATCGTCGGCACGAGGGCCCACAGCCCCTGGTTCCACAGCTCCCAGTCCATGCGGCGATCCTACCCGCGGCACCGGCGCGGGAGCCGTGAGCCCGGAGGCCCGTGCGCCCAGCGGCCTTCGCGGGCGCTGGGCGCTACTGGCTCTCGACCGACTTGTTCAGCGCCGCGGCATCGGAGTTGAGGCCCTCCAGCTCCGAGCGCAGGCCGTCGTACACGGCGATGTCCGCGTCGATGGCGGCGCGGGTGGCGTCGACGGCCTGGCTGCGGGCGAGCAGATCGGCGCGCTCCGTCTCGAACTCGGCCGTCGATCCGAAGTCGCCGCTGTCGGCGCGCGAGTTGAAGTCGTCGATCTCGACGTTGAGCGCGTCGTACTCGGCGTTGTTCGCGTCGACCCGCGCCGTGAGGTCGGCGTACATCGTCTCGATCCGGGAGACCAGGTCCTCGATGCGGTTCTCGAGATCGGTGAAGACCGCCTCGTAGCGGGCGTTCAGGCCCACGACGACGGAGCGGTCGTCGAAGAACTCGGCGTAGTGCGCCTCGAGCGCCGGCGGCAGGTCGGCCACCTCGGTCCCCAGGATCGAGTGCAGCTCGTTGACGCGCTCCCCGAGGCCGCCGGTGCGGTACAGCTCGAGGCGCTCGGCGATCGTGCCGTCCTGCGGGAGGGTCTCGTACGCGGCCTCGAGCTCGTCGCCCAGCTCGGCCTGCTCCTCCGCGTCGAGCCGCACCCACGCGGCGTGCAGCATCTCGTGGGCCGCCGTCACGTCGCGGATCCCGTCGAGGTCGGGATTGGCGACGTCCGAGATGTAGATGCTGGTGCCGGTGTAGCAGCCGAGGACGATGTCGTCGGAGGCGCCGTAGCCGCAGAGGTCGTTGAAGCCGGCGGTCGGCTCGACCGACGGGCTCGACGCGTAGTAGAGGGCGCGGCCGCGGTCGGACATGGCGGTCCGCTCCGCGAAGCCGGCGATCGTGGGGTCGGGCGTGAACGCCTCGGCCGCCCGCTGGTCGGCCAGCGCGGTGCCGACGTCGCCGGAGGAGGTGAGGACGCTCGCGGCGACCGCGGTCCCCACTCCGAACTGCGCGATCGTGAGGACGCCCGCCGCGACGGCCGCGACGATGCTCGATGCCCTGACCATGTCTCCCCCTCGGCTCCTGCGACCCTACTTGACGAGCGGGAACAGGATCGTCTCGCGGATCCCGAGGCCGGTGATCGCCATCAGGAGGCGGTCGATGCCCATGCCCATGCCGCCGGTGGGGGGCATGCCGTGCTCGAGGGCGCGGAGGAAGTCCTCGTCCAGGCGCATCGCCTCGTCGTCGCCCGCGGCGGCCTGGCGGGCCTGCTCGACGAAGCGCTCGCGCTGCACGACCGGGTCGATCAGCTCGGAGTAGCCGGTGGCCAGCTCGAAGCCGCGGACGTAGAGGTCCCACTTCTCGACGACGCCCGGGATGCTGCGGTGCGCGCGCACGAGCGGCGAGGTGTCGACGGGGAAGTCCATCACGAAGGTCGGACGCGTCAGGCCGCCCTTCACGAAGTGCTCCCACAGCTCCTCGACGTACTTGCCGTGCGTGGGGACGTGCACCTCGACGCCCTCGCGCGCGGCGAGGGTCTCGAGCTCGGCGAGCTCCGTCTCCGGCGTGATCGCGATGCCGGCTGCGAGCGACAGGCTCTCGTACATCGAGATGCGGTCCCACCGGCCGCCGAGGTCGAACTCGGTGCCGTCGGCCCAGGTGACCACGTGCGAGCCCGCGACGGCCTGCGCCGCGTTCTGGATCAGCTCCTGGGTGAGGTCGGCGATCGAGTTGTAGTCGCCGTACGCCTGGTAGGCCTCGAGCATCGCGAACTCGGGCGAGTGGGTGGAGTCGGCGCCCTCGTTGCGGAAGTTGCGGTTGATCTCGAAGACCCGGTCGATGCCGCCGACGACTGCCCGCTTGAGGTAGAGCTCGGGCGCGATGCGCAGGTACAGCTCGGTGTCGAACGCGTTCGAGTGCGTGGCGAAGGGGCGGGCGGAGGCGCCGCCGTGCATCACCTGCAGCATCGGGGTCTCGACCTCGAGGAACTCGTGCGAGGCGAAGGTGTCGCGGAGGGAGGCGTTCACGCGGGCGCGGGTGACGACCGTCTCGCGGGCCTGGGGGCGCACGATCAGGTCGAGGTAGCGCTGGCGCATCCGGGTCTCGTCGCCGAGCTCGTTGTGCAGGTTCGGCAGCGGCAGGATCGCCTTCGCGGCGATCGTCCACTCCGACACCCACACGCTCAGCTCGCCGCGCTTGCTCGAGACGACCTCGCCCTCGACGAAGAGGTGGTCGCCCAGGTCGACGAGCTCCTTCCACGCCGCGAGCGACTCCTCGCCCACGTCGCCGAGCGAGACCATGGCCTGGATCCGCTCGCCGTCGCCGGCCTGCAGGGTCGCGAAGCAGAGCTTGCCCGTGTTGCGCTGGAACACCACGCGGCCCGCGAGGCCGACGCGCTCGCCGGTCTTCACGTCCGGCTCGATGCCCTCGTGGCGCGCCCGGACGGCCGCGATGGTGTCGGTGACTCCGACCGCGACGGGGTAGGCGCCGGCGCCGAGGTCGTCGCCCGCGAGCTCGAGCAGTCGCTCGCGCTTGGCGAGGCGGACGGCCTTCTGCTCGGAGGCCTCCTGCTGCGCGGCCCGCTCGGCGGCGGCCTGCTCGGAGTCGGACTGCTCGGCGGCGGGGGTCGTGGACTCGGGGACGTCGGGGGTGTCGGCCATGAGGGGTCGCGGTGCTTTCGGTTCGGGGCGGACGGCCGCGATCAGGCGAGCAGGATCGGGGCGTTGTCGAGGAGGCGGGTGGTGCCGACGATCGCGGCGACGAGCACGAGTGCCGGGCCGCGGTGGTCGGCGTCGACCGGGAGGAGCGTCGCGGGATCCACGACGACGAGGTAGTCCAGCTTAACGAGCGGCTCGGCGTGCGCGACGGTCTCGGCGGCCTCGATCGCCGCGGCGGCACCGCGGTCCGCGGCTTCCGTGGCGGCCGCGAGGAGGCGCGGGAGCACGAGGCCCGCGCGGCGCTGCTCCTCGTCGAGGTAGCGGTTGCGGCTGGAGCGGGCGAGCCCGTCCTCCTCCCGCACGATGCCGACGCCCTCGATCGCGACGGGCAGGTCGAGGTCGCGGACCATGCGGCGCACGAGGAACAGCTGCTGCGCGTCCTTCTGCCCGAAGACCGCGATGCCCGGCTGGGCGATGCTCAGGAGCTTGGCGACGACGGTGAGCATCCCGTCGAAGTGGCCCGGCCGCGCGCGCCCCTCGTAGAGGCCGCCGACCTCGCCCGCGACGACCCTCGTGGAGGACGGCCCGTCGGGGTACATCTCGGCGACTCCCGGAGCGAAGAGGAGGTCGGCCCCGGCCGCGTCGAGCAGGGCGGTGTCGCCCTCGAGGTCGCGCGGGTAGCGGTCCAGGTCCTCGGTCGGACCGAACTGCAGCGGATTCACGAACACCGACACGACGACGACGTCGGCCAGCTCGCGCGCCCGCTCGACGAGGGCGAGGTGCCCGGCGTGCAGGGCGCCCATCGTCGGCACGAGCGCGATGCGCCGACCGGCCCGCCGCGCCTCCTGCAGCCGCTCGCGGAGGTCGCCGATGCGGTGGACGGTGCTGATCACCCGACGATGCTACCGGCGGTCCCGCGGCCGCCCGGGCCCTCGGCACCGAGACGCCGTGCTCCTCCGCGAGGCACCGCCTCCCGAGCGGCGTCCCACCCGGGAGCGGCGTCTCGAGCGGCGCGCCCGTCAGCCCGCCGCGCGGCGCAGGGCGTCGTCGACGGAGGAGCGGACGAGGCTGGAGAGGAAGAAGCCCGGCTTCTCGACGCCGATGCCTGCCAGCAGTCCCGCCGCCTGGTCGACGATCGCGGTCGAGAAGGTCGTGGCGGTCGAGACCGCCTCCGCGTAGGCGGCGCGGTCCGACTCCGCCACGGTGACCGGCTCCCCGCCCATCTCGACCACCAGCGCCTGCGCGATCGGCAGCACCGGGCCCGGTGCCGACACGGCGAAGTAGGTCTCGGCGAGGCGCGCCAGGTCGAGGCTGGTGCCGCTGAAGGCCATCGCCGGGTGGACTGCCAGGGGGATGACCCCGGAGGCGAGCGCCGGAGCGAGCACCCCGTAGCCGTGCTCAGGCGCCGTGTGCAGCACCAGCTGGCCGGGCTGCCACGCTCCGGTCGCGGCGAGCCCCGCGACCAGGGCGGCGATCTCGCTCCCGGGGACGGCGACGATCACCAGCTCGCTGCGCTCGACGAGCTCGGGGATCGCGAGCACGGGGACTCCGGGGAGCAGCGCGTCGGCGCGCTCGCGGCCGCTCTCGCTGGTGGTGGCGATACCGATCACGGCGTGGCCGGCCCCGGCGAGCGCGGCACCGAGCACCGGGCCCACGCGTCCGGCACCGATCACGCCGACGCCCAGGCGTCCGTCGCGGCGGTTCTCAGGCATGCGGTTCCCCCTCCGGAGCGGGCCAGTCGGGCAGGGCGGGTGCGGCCGCGCGCCGCCCCCACTGGTGGCTCGCGTCGCGGTCGGCGGCCCGCACTCCGGCCGTCGCGAGGCTCTCGAAGAAGGCGAGTCCGTCGGCCGCGCTCATCACCGGCACGAGCGGAGTGACGGGGCCGGCCACCGTGTGCACGCGCGCCGAGGCCAGCCCGAGCAGGCGCTGGAGCGGTCCCTGCTGGACCCCGACGCTCTGCATCCGCGCCAGGGGCACCACGGCGACCCGCCGCCAGACCGCTCCGCTGCGCAGGATCGCGACCTCGTCCGTCAGCCGGTACCCGGTCCTCCGGAACGAGAAGGGGCGGAGCCACACCGCCGAGCGCGGCGCCCGGGTGAAGCCGGCCGCGTCGCGGCGCCGGAGTGCGTCTCCGACGGGCGTCGACTCCGCTCCCTCAGCCGGTCCGGGCAGCAGGAGGGCGAGGACGCGCTTGACCGCGGCGAGGTCGCCGACGGGCAGGATCGTGGTGTTCGGCTCGCCGTTCGCCCCGCGGGAGGCCGCGTGGCCGGCGCGGTCGATCCGCACCTGCCACCAGCCGAAGGGGCGCCAGAGCAGCGGCTGCGTGATCTCGACGGCGTGGATCCGGCCGGGCGGGATCGTGTCGCTGCTGGTCGAGAGCACGCCGTAGCCGACCCGCACGCCGTCGGGCGTCGCGGCGATCGAGTACCGGAGCGAGCGCACGAACTGGCGGACGTAGTAGCTGCCCGAGCCGATCAGGCCCGGCAGGATCGCGAAGAGCACGTAGGGCGAGCCGTAGACGGCGACGAACACCACGGCGACGACCGAGGCTGCCAGGAACAGCGTGAAGCCGCTGAAGACGAGCGAGCCGAGGAGTCGGCCCGGCGGGATCGAGACGACCGACTCGGGCGGCGTCTCGTCCTGAGGCTCGCCGAACTCCTCCAGCCGGCGCGCCAGGAACCCGCCCGCCGGAGCCGCACCGTCGACCGTCGCCTCCCGCTCGCGCACCCCGGAGGCGAGCCGCAGGATGTCGCGGCGCAGGGCGTCCACCAGCCGCGAGCCGAGGTACGACAGCTGGACGTTCGCGTCCTGCCCGGCCACGCTCACCTCGAGCTTCGCGGCCCCGAACAGCCGCGCGAACAGCGGACGCTGCACCGCGATGCCCTGGATGCGGTCCAGCCGCGCCCGCCGGTTGGTCCGGAAGAGCACGCCGGAGCGCACCTCGACGAGCTCGTCCGTGATGCGGAAGGTGTGCATCCGCCAGGACAGCCAGAACGCGAAGACGGCGACCGCCAGGCCCACCGCGACCGCCAGCAGCGCCCAGCCGACGAGACCGCGGCGCAGCAGCTCGTCGACCGGATCGCCGCTCTCGTACCCCTCCGGCCCGGGCAGGAACAGCTCGACCAGGCGCTCGCGGAGGTTCGTGATCACGATGCCGAGGACGACCAGCAGGCCGATCCCGCCCTTGAGGACCGGGGTCGCGGGATGGAGGCGGTGCCACTCCCCGTCGGCGAGGTCCGTCTCGACGGCGCGGAGCTCGGTCACAGGCCGGCCCGGCGCGACTCGGCGAGCTCGACCAGGCGGTCGCGGAGCTCCTCCGCGTCCTGCTCGGCCAGGCCCGGGATGCTGACGCCGGTCGCCGCGGCGGCGGTGACGAAGCGGAGGTCGGCGAGGCCGAGCGCCCGGGCGAGCGGCCCGCGGTTGACGTCGATGAGCTGCATCCGCCCGTACGGCACCGACACGAAGCGCTGGAACATGATGCCGCGGCGGAAGAGCAGGTCGTCCTGGCGCAGGAGGTAGCCGTAGGCGCGCGCACGGCGCGGGGCCACGATCAGGAGGGTCACCGCGACGGCGGCCGCGGCGGCCAGCGGGATCCAGCCCCACGGCAGGCCGATCAGCATCAGCACCACGGGCACGGCGAGCAGCAGCACGCTCGACACGACGGCCGACACGATCTCGACCGCGACGTACCGGGGCGAGACGCGGCGCCACTCCCCCGTGATGTCGAGGCGGTCCCGCCGGCGTCCCCTCGCGTCGCGGCGGGTCGTCGGCGACGCGTCCTCGGGCTCGGCGGGCATGGCGTCGTCCTCACTGCCCGCGGCGATCCGGGCGTCGGCGTCAGGCGTGGTTCACCTCGCCGACGGCGCTGTCGTCGTCGTCGCTCGGCGGGATGGTGCACAGATGCTCGGCGACCAGGCCGGCCACCAGCAGGACGAGCGCACCCACGATGGTCGCGACGTCCTGCCACACGGAGCCTAGCGAAGGGATCGCACGGCTCAGCAGGTACACCAGGATGCCGCCGGAGGCTCCGAGCAGCAGAGCACCGACGTGGCTGGACGCCTTCGCCAGCACCACGACGCGCATCGCCCGGAACGGATCGATGGCCCGGCGCAGCGTGCCCTTCGTGGCGCGGTGGATCGGCACGGCGAAGCCGAGCACGAGGGCGGCGACCACGATCAGGGTCAGCGGAACCGTCAGCGGCGGGATGAGCACGGGGCGGCCGGCGGCGGCGATCGCGAGGTCGAGGAGGAACCCCGCGACGGCCCCGGCGAGGCCGAGTCCGAGCAGGGTGCTGATGCGGGTGCGCCTCACGGGGTCCTGCTCTCGGGGTCGGCGGTGCTGCCGCGGGTGGAGTCGCGCCCCGGCCAGGTCAGCCCGGCCGGGTGGTCGGTCACGCGGTCGGCCGCCCGTGCGCGCAGCTCGGCCACGGGTCCGGCTCCGGGAAGGACCGCCGCCGGCTCGGCGTCGAGCCAGGGCTCGAGCACGAAGGCCCGCTCGGCCGCCCGCGGGTGCGGGAGGGTCAGGTGCGGGTCGTCGCGGAGCACGCCGCCGACCGCGATCACGTCGATGTCGAGGGTCCGGTCGCCCCAGCGCTCCTCGCCCTCGCCGCGGATCCGGCCGCCGGCCGATTCGATCGCCGCCGTCGCCGCGAGCAGGTCGTCGGGCTCGAGGACGGTCGAGCCGGTCACGACCGCGTTGAGGTACCCGGGCGCGTCCTCGTCGACGCCCTCGGGCTTCCACGCGGGCGACTCGACGACCTTGGACACCGCCTCGATGCGCAGGCCCGGCGTCGTGGCGAGGGCCCGCAGCGCCTCCTCGAGGTGCGCCAGGCGGTCGCCGAGGTTGCTGCCGAGCGCGAGCACGACGTGGCGCACCGGGCGGACGCGCTCCTGCCGCGGCCTCACGAGCGGGTCCTCGTGATCTGCACGGCGACGTCCTCGAACGGCAGCGGGATCGGCGCGTCCGGCTTGTGGACGGTGATGCGGACGACGTCGGCGGCGGCGAAGCCCAGGGCCACCCGGGCGAGGCGCTCGGCCAGGGTCTCGATGAGGTCGACCGGGTCGCGGGTCACCGCGTCGGCCAGGGCGATCGCGAGCTCGCCGTAGTGCACCGTCTCGGCCAGCGCGTCGCCCTCGGCCGCCGGCGCGGTGTCGAGCCAGACCGTCGCGTCGATCACGAAGTCCTGGCCGTTCTCGCGCTCGAAGTCGAAGACGCCGTGGTGCGCCCGCACGCGCAGCCCGGTGAGGGTGATGGAGTCGCGCACGGCGAGGGCGGCGGGGTCGATCGCGGTCACGGGGTCTCCTCCTGGAGTCGGGCGGCGAGGGCCAGGGCGCGGGCGGACGAGCGGACGTCGTGGACCCGGACGCCCCAGGCGCCGTGCTCGGCGGCGACGAGGCTCAGCATGGCGGAGACCTCGTCGCGCTCGGCGGCCGGGGCGCCGGCGGGGGCGAACGGAGCGAGGAACCGCTTGCGCGAGTGGCCGACCAGGACCGGGAAGCCCAGCGAGACGATCGCGTCGAGCCCGGCCAGCAGCGCCCAGTCGTGCGCGCCGACCTTCGCGAAGCCGAGGCCGGGGTCGAGCAGGAGGCGGTCGTCCCGGATCCCGGCCTCACGGGCGGCGTCGACGCGGCGCTCGAGCTCGCCGCGGACGTCCGCCACCACGTCGCCGTAGGAGGCGAGAGCGGTCATGCCCGCGCTGTGCCCGCGCCAGTGCATCGCGATGTAGACGGCGCCGCGCTCGGCGACGAGCGGGAGCATCCGCGGATCGGCGAGGCCGCCGGAGACGTCGTTGACGACGACGGCGCCCGCGTCCAGAGCGGCCTCCGCTGTGGCAGCGCTCATCGTGTCGATGCTGACGCGCACCCCCTCCGCGGCGAGGGCGCGGACGACGGGCAGCACGCGGCCCTGCTCGGCGGCGGAGTCGACGCGCGCCGCACCGGGGCGGGTGCTCTCGCCGCCGACGTCGACCAGGTCCGCGCCGAACGCGGCGGGTCCGTCCCCGGCGGGCCGGGTCAGGTCGAGGCCGTGGCGGACGGCGTCGTCGACGGACAGCCAGCGTCCGCCGTCGCTGAACGAGTCCGGAGTGACGTTGAGGATCCCGAGGAGCGCGGCGCGGCCGGTCGGCGTGAGGTCGGCGACGGTGGTGGCCACGTCACTCCCCCCGCGCGGCGCCGATCAGCGCGATGATCTCGGCGCGGGCGGCCGGGTCGGCGAGGGAGCCGCGGGCGGCGACCGTCACGGTCGAGCTCGCGGTCTGGCGCGGCCCGCGCATCCGCACGCAGCCGTGCTCGGCGTCGACCACGACGAGCACTCCCTCGGGAGCGAGGCCCTGCTCGAGCGCGTCGGCGATCTGCTCGGTCATCCGCTCCTGGATCTGCGGTCGCGACGCGACCGTCTCGACCACGCGCGGCAGCCGGCCGAGGCCGACGACCCGCTCGCGCGGCCGGTAGGCGATGTGCGCGACGCCGAGGAACGGCAGGAGGTGGTGCTCGCAGACAGAGCGGAAGGCGAGGTCGCGCACGATCACCGTCTGGTCGAGCGGCGACTCCTGGCCGCCCTCGACCACCGCGAACGTCTCGGTCAGCTGGGCCGCGGCGTCGTCGTCGAACCCGCCGAAGAACTCCTCGTACGCCTCGGCGAACCGCCGCGGCGTGTCGAGGAGTCCCTCGCGGCCCGGGTCGTCCCCGATGGCCGCGAGGATCTCGGCGACGGCCGCCTCGATGCGCGCCTTGTCGACGGGCACGCGCGCGCTACGCCGTCGCGGGGCGCGGGTTGATCAGCGGCGGGCGCTTCGGCGCGACCTCGTCGGCACCGGCGGAGGAGACTCCCCCGTCGGTCGCACCCGAGTCGATCGGCGCCTTGGCGACCGGGACCGCGATGGGCGGCAGGTCGGACAGGGGGCGCTTGTCGCTCGAGAGCCACTGCGGGCGCTCGTCGATGCGGCGGACGTCCTTGAAGATCTCGGCCAGCTGGTCGTGGTCGAGCGTCTCCTTCTCGAGCAGCTCCATCGCGAGGCGGTCGAGGATGTCGCGGTTGTCGTTGATGACCTGCCACGCCTCGTCGTGCGCCTGCTCGATGAGCTGTCGCGTCTCGGCGTCGACCGTCTCGGCGATCTGCTCGGAGTAGTCGCGCTGGTGGCCCATGTCGCGGCCGAGGAACATCTCGCCCGACGACTGGCCGAGCTTGACCGCTCCGACGTTCGCGGACATGCCGTAGTCGGTGACCATCTTGCGGGCGATGGAGGTCGCCTTCTCGATGTCGTTCGACGCTCCGGTGGTGGGGTCGTGGAAGACGATCTCCTCCGCGACGCGGCCGCCCATCGCGTACGTGAGCTGGTCGAGGAGCTCGTTGCGGGTCGTGGAGTACTTGTCCTCCAGCGGGAGCACCATCGTGTAGCCGAGGGCGCGACCGCGCGGAAGGATCGTGACCTTGGTCACGGGGTCGGTGTGGCGCATCGCCGCCGCCGCCAGAGCGTGTCCGCCCTCGTGGTAGGCGGTGATCAGCTTCTCCTTGTCGCGCATGACCCGCGTGCGGCGCTGCGGCCCCGCGATGACGCGGTCGATCGCCTCGTCGAGCGCGCGGTTGTCGATCAGCTGCGCGTTGGAGCGGGCGGTGAGCAGTGCGGCCTCGTTGAGGACGTTGGCCAGGTCGGCGCCGGTGAAGCCCGGGGTCTTGCGGGCGACGACCTCGAGGTCGACTCCCCCGGCGAGCGGCTTGCCGCGGCCGTGGACCTCGAGGATCCGCTTGCGGCCGAGCAGGTCGGGGGCGTCGACGCCGATCTGGCGGTCGAAGCGGCCCGGACGCAGCAGCGCGGGGTCGAGGATGTCGGGGCGGTTCGTCGCCGCGATCAGGATGACGTTCGTCTTGACGTCGAAGCCGTCCATCTCGACCAGCAGCTGGTTGAGGGTCTGCTCGCGCTCGTCGTGACCGCCGCCCATGCCGGCGCCGCGGTGGCGGCCGACGGCGTCGATCTCATCGACGAAGATGATGGCCGGCGAGTTCTCCTTCGCCTGCTGGAAGAGGTCGCGGACACGGCTCGCGCCGACGCCGACGAACATCTCGACGAAGTCCGATCCGGAGATGGAGTAGAAGGGGACGCCCGCCTCGCCCGCGACCGCGCGCGCCAGCAGGGTCTTGCCGGTGCCGGGAGGGCCGTAGAGCAGGACGCCCTTCGGGATGCGGGCGCCGACGGCCTGGAACTTCGCGGGCTCCTTGAGGAACTCCTTGATCTCGTGCAGCTCCTCGATCGCCTCGTCGGCGCCGGCGACATCGCCGAACGTGACCTTGGGCGACTCCTTCGAGACGAGCTTCGCCTTCGACTTGCCGAACTGCATGACGCGGTTGCCGCCGCCCTGCATGCCCGAGAGCATCAGCCAGAAGAACGCGCCGATCAGCAGGATGGGGAGCAGGAAGCCGAGAGCCGAGAGGAACCAGTTGGTCTGCGGGACCTCGTCGTTGTAGCCGGTGCTGCCGAGATCGGCCGCGGACACCGCGTCGACGACCTCCGCGCCGCGAGGGGCCACGTAGTAGAACTGCACCTGCGTGCCGTTGTCGCCGTCGGCCTGCTTGAGCGTGAGATCGACGCGCTGCTCGCCGTCCACGATCTTCGCCGAATCGACCTTGCCGTCCTTCAGGAGGTCGAGACCCTCCTGCGTCGTGACCGGCCGGAAGCCGGACATGGTGATCAGCGAGGAGCCGATCCACACCGCGACGATCGCCAGGACGACGTAGAGGATGGGACCCCGGAAGATGCGCTTCACGTTCATGCTTGTTGCGGGTGCGACACCCGGCGCCTTTCTGACGAGGAGATTGTGCCTGCCAGGCTACCTCCCGCACTCTGAGCGCCGCCCACGCGTTCGCCGTGGGCCGAACGGCCGCGGGCTGTGTTGTCTGGCGGGGATGCGGCGGGCGGCATCCCCGCGCGCGGTCGGCTTCACGAGATGGTGCGTTCCGCAGAGCGGGTCTCGTCGGACTGCCGGGAAACGCTGACACGCGTTTCCCGGTCCGCGTCCTCTGCCTTGTGGGTGGAGGTCGCGGGGATCGGCGCTTCGGCGGTAGGGACGCGCCGCGAGAGCGCAGGAGTTGTCGCACTCGAGCTCGACAGCGACGACTACTGCGGCCTCGGGAAGGAGGCGAAGGTGTCCGAGCAGGACGCGCCGCGAGAGCGCAGCAGTTGTCGCACTCGAGCTCGACAGCGACGACTACTGCGGTCTCGGGAAGGAGGCGAAGGTGTCCGAGCGGGCGCGCCGCGAGAGCGCAGGAGTTGTCGCACTCGAGCTCGACAGCGACGACTACTGCGGTCTCGGAGGGGGCGAAGGTGTCCGGGCGGGGCCGCCGCGAGAAGGGGCGGCAGACGCGGACGGACCGGGCCTGCACAGCCCGGGTCAGGCCGACTCGAGGAGGGGCTCCGGGTCGCGGAGGGCGGGCACGAGGCCGCGGCGGCGGCGGGCGGCGGCCAGCACGGTCACGGCGAGCGCCCCGACCAGCCAGAGCACGAGCACCAGGACCGCGTGCGCGACTCCGATGCTGCCGCCGGCGATCAGCGAGCGGAACGCCTCCACCGTCCAGGTCAGCGGCAGCACGCCGTGGATCGCCTGGAAGAAGGCGGGAGCGGTCTCGACCGGGTAGGTGCCTCCGGCCGAGGACAGCTGCAGCACGATCATCAGCAGCGCCAGGAACCGGCCCGGGGCGTCCAGCAGCGCGATCAGCGCCTGGTTGATCGCCACGAAGGTGAGGCTCGTGAGCACGGCGATCCCGATCAGCCCGGGCAGGTTCGACGCCTCGACGCCCACTCCGAAGCGGATGACGAGCGCGGCCAGGACGCCCTGGGCGACCGCCATCAGCGCGCCGGGCAGGTAGCTGCGCAGCGCGATGACCCAGGCGGGCCGGCGCGCGGCGAGGAGGCGGGAGCTGAGCGGGGCGCTCATCAGGTAGAAGGCCAGCGCGCCGACCCAGAGCGCGAGGGCCATGAAGTAGGGGGCGAGGCCGTAGCCGTAGGACGGCACGCGGTTCATCCGCTCGGCGTCGATCCCGACCGGGGCGGCCGCGACGGTGCTGAGCTCCTGAGCCTGCTCGCCGGTGTAGGTGGGCACGTCGTCCGCGCCGTCCGAGAGCTTCGTGTCGAGGGTGCGCGATCCGGAGGCGAGCGAGTCGATCCCGTCGGCGAGGTCCTGCGAACCGGTGGCCGCGTCGGCCGAGCCGGTCGCGGCGGTCTCGGCGCCGTCCGCGAGGTCCGACGCGCCCGTCGCGAGGGCGGCCGTCCCGGAGGCGAGGTCGGAGGCGCCGGCGGCCGCGGAGGCGATCCCGCTGGTGAGCGGGCCGACCGCGCCGGAGAGGGTGTCCACTCCGCCGGCGACCTGGGCGGCTCCGCCGTCGAGGGTCGCGGCTCCCTGGGCGAGGGCCTGCGCACCGGTCTGCAGCTTCTGGGCGCCGTCGGCGGCGGAGGTCGCCCCGGTGGACAGAGCGGCGGTGCCGGTCGCGAGGTCGGCGGCTCCGCTCGAGACCGTGGCGGCACCGGCGGCGAGCGCCGTCAGTCCGCTGCCGTCGTCGCCGACGAGCGCGGTCGCACCGGAGGCGAGCGTCTGCGCGCCCGCGTCCGCCGAGGCGGCTCCGCCCGCGAGGGCGGCCGCGCCCTCCTCGAGGGCGGTCAGCTCGGCCACGCGCTGGGCGTCGGACAGCGAGTCGTACCGAGAGAGCAGGGAGGCGAGGCCGGAGTCGACTCCGGTCGCTCCGGTGGCGAGTTGCGGAGTAGCGGTCGCGAGCGCTCCCGCACCGGTCGCGAGCTGCTGGGCTCCCGCGAGGGCGTTCCCCGCTCCGTCGGAGAGGGAGGCGGACCCGGTGGCCAGCGCCTCGGCGCCGGATGCCGCCGAGGCCGCGCCGTCCTTCAGGGTCGACGTCCCCGCGGCGAGGTCGGTGGCGCCCGAGGCGAGCGACGCCGCTCCGCCGTCGAGCTGCTGGGCGCCGTCGGCGACCGTGCGGGCTCCCGTGTCGAGCGCCGCCGCCTGGTCGGGCAGCTGCCCGGTCCCGCTCGCGATCCGCTGGAGTCCCGACGAGAGGTCGGACGCTCCGGAGGCCGCGCTCCCCGCGCCCGAGCGGAGGGAGTCGGCGCCGGTCGCCAGCTGCGCGGTGCCGTCCTGCAGCTGCGCGAGCCCGACGACCAGCTCGGAGGAGCCGGACGCGGCGGTCCCGGCGCCGTCCGCCAGCTGAGCGGCGCCGTCGGCGGCCTGCTCGAGGCTGGAGTGCACGTCGGTGAAGCCGAGGTAGACGTTCTCGAGGTAGGTCGCGCCGACCTTCTCCTCCAGCGTCCTCGTCACGGTGGTGCCGATGGTGGAGGCGATGTTGCCGACGATCAGGTTGGCCGCGTCGTTCGTCTCGATCGACAGCTTCGCCTGCACGGCCGCGGCGGGGTCGTCGCCGCCGACAGAGGCGACGTCGGCCGAGAAGCCGGCCGGCACCGTCAGCACGGCGAGGACGTCGCCGGAGGCGAGCTCGCGGGACGCCTCGTCGGCACCGGTCGCCGTCCAGGCGAAGTCCGAGCCGGACGTGTCGGTGGTGAGCTGCTCGGTCAGGTCGTCGCCGAGGGCGAGCGCGGAGCCGTCCGAGGCGGTCGCGCCGGTGTCCTCGTTGACGATCGCGGCGGGCACCGTGTCGAGGTGGTGCGTGGGATCGAGGTTGGCCGAGGTCAGCAGTCCCGCGTAGATCAGCGGGATGAGCGCGATCGCGGCGAAGACGACGACGAGGCGCGGGTTCACGGCGCGCAGGGCGCGGCGGAGCGGGGAGGTGGTCATGGTCCTTCTACTTCGTGGAGTGCAGGGCGGCGAGCCGCGGCGAGGCGACCCCGGTGACGAGGAGCTCGGCGATGTCGGCGGAGGCCGAGGCCACGGGACGGCGGGCGTCGCCGTCGAGGAGCCAGCCGACGACCAGCCAGGTGGTGCCGGCGGCGAGGAGGACGGCGAAGCGCTCGACGCGGGCGTGGTCGCCGCCGCCCGATCCGCGCTCGGCGAGGGGCGAGAAGGCGAGGAGCCGCTGCGCGAGGAACGCGACGACCGACTCCTGCACGGCGCGGGCCGTGCCTCCGCTCAGCACGCGGCGGTAGAAGTCGGCGTGCACGAGCAGGCCCTCGAGGAGCCCGCGGACGATGCGGGGGACCGCGCCCTCCCAGTCGGCGGGGGCGGTGCCGGGAGCGACGTCGCCGAACAGCGCGTGCATCCGCTCCACCGCGGCGGCCTCGATCAGGGACGGCACATCGCCGAAGTGCTGGTAGAACGTGGGGCGGCTGACGCCCGCGGCGCCGCAGAGCTCCGTGATGGAGGGCTGGTCATCGCCCGGGCGGTCGAGGGCCGTCGTGATCGCGGTGAGCAGGAGCTCGCGCGAGCGGGTGAGCCGCGGATCGGTCACAGGGTCCTTCTTCCCGGCGCGAGGAGCGCCTTCTTTACGTCCGTCAGATAACTTACAACCGTAAAGAAGAGCGCGCAAGCGTCAAGAGGAGGGCGGCTCCGGGAGCAGCGTCGAGATGGCGGACGTGTCGACGATCACCGAGTCGTGCGGAGTCAGTCCCGGGCTCCGGGGCGTCGGCACCGGCAGGCGCACGAGCAGGGCGCCCGGATCCACGCCGAAGCGCCCGGAGCGGGTGCGGCCGACCGGATCGCCGTCCAGCTCGGCGAGCACCGGCTGGTCCAGCTCGAACGAGAACTCGCGGCCGGGCCACTGCCGGAGCGAGGCGAGCCCGTTGCGGTTGCCGGTCGCGACATCCAGCGCGAGGCCGAAGCGCCGACGCAGCAGCACCAGCTCCAGGTCGCCGTCGTCGAGCACCGCGCCCGCGGCCAGCTCGATGTTCGCCACCACGGAGCTGCAGTTGCAGGCCAGCACCATGAAGCAGCGCTGCGGAGGCTCCTCCGCGCCGTCGATCGTGAGGGTCACCTCGAATCCGGCCTTGAACATCGCCGGCGCCCCCGCCGCGAAGTAGGCGCCCCAGCCCACCCGCTTCTTCAGCTCCTCGTCCGTCTTGTCCATGATCTCGGCGTCCAGGCCCACCCCGCCCATCACCATGAACACCCGCTCCTCGCCGTCGTCGAACGCGGCCGTGCCCACGTCGATGGCGCGGTCCTGCCCGAGCAGGGCGATCTCGACCGCCTCGGGCAGCGAGCCGAGCGGGATCCCGAGGTTCCGCGCGAGGAGGTTGCCCGTGCCGCTGGGCAGCAGGCCGTAGGGGACGCCGGTGCCGCGCAGCACCGTGGCGACGGCGCGGACGGTGCCGTCGCCGCCCATCGAGCAGACCAGGTCCGGGCCCGCCTCGAGCGCGGCGCGGGCCGCGGCGGCACCGGAGTCGCCCGGGCTGGTCTCGAACCAGAGCGGCTCGTTCCAGCCGTGGCGGCGCGCGATCGTCGCGACCAGGTCCTCCGCGGCGCCGACGTCGTCGAACTTGCTCGGGTTGATCACGACGGCGACGGTGCGCTTCTCGGGTGCCTTCACCCCGTCAGTCTGACGGCACCGGCGACCGGTCCAGTCGCGCTGACGCCTCCAGCGCGAGCACGGCGCCGATCTCGGCCGAGAGCGTGGCGGGCAGCGACGGAGGCGCGTCCCACCGGGGCCCGGCCAGCAGCACGCCGCGGCGGACGCTCGAGCTCTGCAGCGCGGCGACGCTGCCGGTGACGAAACCGCGGACGCGAGCCGCCACCGCGGGCGCGACTCCGCTCGTCGTGGCGAGGTCGACGAGGTGCCGGTAGGCGATGCCGCCGAACAGGGCGCCGTCCCCCGATCCCTGGTCGACGAAGACGCCATCGGGGGCGAGCCGGTCCAGCAGGTCCTCGGCCGTGCGGGAGGCGTGGGCCACCAGGCGGGGGTCGGGCCGCAGGCGGTGCAGGGCGAGCGCCGCGCCGATGTAGACGGCGTGGTTGTAGCTGAAGGCCCAGTCGTCGCGGGCAGAGCCGCCCTCGCGGCCGATGCCGTCGGCGACGAAGCCGGTGTCGTCGTCGCGGAGGCGCACGTGCATCCAGTCGAGGGCGGCGCGCGAGAGCTCCTCCCGGCCGTCCGGCCGCAGCCGCTCCAGGCGCGCGCCGAGGATCGCGAACGGGCCGTTCGCGGGCGCGTTCTTGTAGTCCAGCTGCCGGCGGCGCCAGGCGAGGCTCGCCCCGTGGCGGAGGTTCCAGCCCTTCGCGACGGCGAAGCGCCACAGGCGGTCGGCCCGGTCGAGGAAGCGCGGGTCGCCCGAGGCCTCCCCGAGGCGGGCGAGCGCGCCACCGAGCCACATCATGTCGTCGAAGTAGCCGTTGACCAGGCGCCCGCCGTTGCGGAGGCGGATCGCGCGGTGGATCCGCCGGGCCCGCTCCAGGTGCGCCTCGTCGCCCGTGCGCTCGAAGGCGTCGACGGCCGCGTCGATCGCGTGCGCGAGCCACCAGTAGTTGAACTCGAGGTCGGCCCGCAGGGAGGTCGGGTAGCTCATGTGGTAGCCCAGCAGCGGCACCGCGAAGAGCCGCTCGAGGCTCTCCTGCGCGGTGTCCGCGGGGCTACTCGTAGACGTGCGGGGCGAGGACGGCGACATCGCGGAGGTTGCGGTAGCGCTCGGCGTAGTCGAGCCCGTAGCCGATCACGAACTCGTTCGGGATGTCGAAGCCGACGTAGGCCACGTCGACCTCGACCTTGGCGGCCGCGGGCTTGCGGAAGAGCGCGCAGATCTCGACGGACTCGGCGCCTCGGCTGCGGAGGTTGCCCTGCAGCCACGAGAGCGTGAGGCCGGAGTCGATGATGTCCTCGACGATCAGCACCTTGCGGTTCGTGATGTCGGAGTCGAGGTCCTTCAGGATCCGCACCACGCCGGACGACTTGGTGCCGCTCCCGTAGGACGAGACGGCCATCCAGTCCATGACGATGTCGAGCTTGAGCTCGCGGGCCAGATCGGCCATCACCATCACGGCGCCGCGCAGCACCCCGACGATGAGCAGGTTCTCGCCCGCGTAGTCGCGCTCGATGGCGCGGGCCAGGTCGCGGATCCGCTCGTGGATCTCGGCCTCGGTGTAGAGGACCTCGGTGATGTCGTCGGCGATGTCGGCTGCTTCCACCCGGCCACTCTACGGGTGACCGGCCCCCGTCTCCCCTCCGCGAGACTCCGCTCTCGTACACCTCCGTCGGCGAGTCGCGTGCCGGAGCGGCATCTTGCGGGGAGGGGCCGGGCGTCTCGCGGGGACCGGCGTCGCGGGGACGGGGTCAGGGGGAGGCGGGTGCGAAGACGAGGGTGGTGCCGCGGCGGGTGGCGAGGACGCCGGGGAGGTCGACGCCCTTCTGGCCGTGCCAGTCGGTGACCAGCGCGGCGACCGCCAGCGTCTGCGACCGCGAGAGCGCGACTCCGAACTCGTTCGCCACGACCAGGCGGATGATCCGCTGCCGCAGCGCCGGCGGGTCCGCCGCGAGCCCGCGCGCGTCGACCGTGACGTGCCCCGCCTCGTCCTGGCCCACCAGCTCGAGCGCCCAGTCGAGGGCGAGCGCGTCGAGCGCGTCCCCGTCCTCCCGCAGCTGCTCGGCCGTGCGCGCCAGAGCCTGTGCCACTCCCGGCCCGAGCTCGTCCTCCAGCACGGGCAGCACGCGGTTCCGCACCCGGACCCGCGAGTAGCGGGGGTCGTCGTTGTGCGGGTCGTCCCACGGCACGAGCCCCTGGTCGGAGCAGGCGAGGCGGGTCGTCTCGCGCCGCAGGCCCAGAATCGGCCGACGCAGCGGTCCGCTGACCGGCGCCATCCCGTGCAGCGAGGCCGCACCGGCCCCTCGTGCCAGGCCCAGCAGCACCGTCTCGGCCTGGTCGTCGAGGGTGTGGCCCAGGAGGATCGCGGCGGCGCCCGTCGCGGTCAGCGCGTCGTCGAAGGCGCGGTAGCGCGCGCTGCGGGCGGCCGCCTCCGGACCGCCCTCGGCGGACACCGTCACCACCTGGCGCAGCACCGGCGCGAGCCCCAGCCCGTGCGCCTGCTCCGCGGCCCGCCGCGCGACCTCCGCCGACGCCTCCTGCAGCCCGTGGTCGACGATCACCGCGCCGGCCCGCCTCCCGCCCCGCGGGGCCTCGAAGGCGACCGCCGCCGCGAGCGCGAGCGAGTCCGCTCCCCCGCTCAGCGCGACCAGCACGAGCGCTCCGGGGTCGAGCCCGTCGAGGCTCTCGCGCACCGCCCGCCGCAGATCGGCGACGGCGGGGGTCAGGCGGGGGCGATCGGGCACATCAAGTAACGTAATGCCAGCGATCCGCCCCTCCCGCGCGCGCACCCGCGCGAGCGTTCCGGAGGCCGATCCGTCCGCCGATGCGCCGCTCACGGCGCCACCGACTCAAGGAGAGAGCATGGCCGCATACGACGTCGTCGTCGAGATCCCCAAGGGGAGCCGCAACAAGTACGAGGTCGACCACGAGACCGGTCGCGTCTACCTCGACCGCGTGCTCTTCACCTCCTTCGTCTACCCGACGGACTACGGGTACTTCGAGAACACCCTCGGCCTCGACGGCGACCCCGTCGACGCGCTGGTGCTGCTCGAGTACCCCGTCTTCCCGGGCGTGGGCGTCTCCGTCCGCCCGGTCGGCGTGCTCAACATGAGCGACGAGGCCGGCTCCGACGCGAAGGTGATCGTGGTCCCCGCGAAGGACCCGCGCTGGCAGCACATCCAGGACATCGGCGACGTCCCGGAGCAGACGAAGAACGAGATCAAGCACTTCTTCGAGCGCTACAAGGACCTCGAGCCCGGCAAGTGGGTCAAGGTCGACGCGTGGGGCGACGCCGCCGAGGCGGAGCAGATCGTCCAGGACGGCATCAAGAAGCTGGCCGAAGAGGGTCACTGACCCCTCGCATCAACGAAGGAACCCCCTCCCGTCGTCTCGACAGGAGGGGGTTCTCTCGTTGTGCGGTGCGGCCGCGGCTCAGGCGGCCGGGCGGCCGACCATGCCGGCGGGCGTGCCCCAGGTGTTCCAGATGCGCACGGGCTTGCCGTAGTCGGCGGCCTCGATGATCTGGTTGTTCCCGAGGTAGATGGCCACGTGGTAGTAGTCTCCGCCGCCGCCCCAGAAGATCAGGTCGCCGCGCTGGCGCTGGCTGTAGGGGACGAGCTTGCCGGCGCCGGCCATCGTGTTGTACTGGTTCGTCGCCGAGTGGGTGCCGATGTAGATGCCCGAGGACGCGTACGAGGCCTTGGTGAGGCCGGAGCAGTCCCACTGGTCCGGGCCCATGCCGCCGAGGACGTACTCCTCGCCGAGCTGAGCCATCGCGTACGAGATCGCGTTCTCGACGGCGCCGCTGGTCGGCACCAGGACCGGAGCGGTCACCGGCTGCGGGAGCGGCTGAGCCGCCGGCTGGGCGATCGGCTGAGCAGCGGGCTGGGCCGGAGCCGGAGCCGGAGCCGGCTGCTGCTGCGCGGGCTGCGGAGCGGCGGGCTGCGGGAGGGACGCGGTCTGACGCGACGGGGCGGCGGTGTCGGCCTGCGCCGAGGACTGCTGCTGGGCGGAGCGGGCGGTGGACTGCGCCTGAGCGGCGGCCTCCGCCTCGGCCTGCGCCTGGGCGGCGGCCTCGTCGGCCTGGCGCTTCTGCTCCCCCGCGAGGTACTGGGTCTCGGCCTCGACCGAGGAGTCTTTCAGCAGCGCGAGCTGGGCGACCAGCTCCTGCGACTTCTCCTCCTGCGCCGAGAGCGACGCGCGGGCCGACTCGGCGGCGGCGTCGGCGTCCTTGCGGGCGGCGTCGGCCTCGTCCGAGAGCGCCTGGTGCTCGGTGACAGCGCGGTCGGCCTGGTCGCCGAGCGACTCCGCGTTCTGCTTGTCGGCGAGGGCGTCGGCGTAGACCTTCTGCGACTGCTCCGAGAGCTGCGACATCGCGCCGAGCTGGTAGAGCAGGTCGCCCGCGTCCTTGCCCTTGGCCACGAGGCTGGCGGAGAGGTCGCCGCCGGCGGCGCGAGAGAGGTGCGCGGCCAGCAGGCCGGCGCGCATCTTCGAGGTCTGGGCCTTGGCGGAGGCGGTGGTCGCCTTCTCCTCGAGGTCGGCGACGGCCTTCGCAGCGGCGTCGAGCGCCTCCTTGGCCTGGCGCCAGGCCTCGGCCTTCTTCATCGCGGTGATCGACTTCTCGTCGACCGCGGTCTGCAGGCTCGCGATGAGGCCGGTGATCGAGTCGATCTCGGCCTGCTTGCTCGCCTCGTCCTTCTTGGCGTTCTGCACGTCGTCCCACGAGGGGTACTTCGCGTCGTCGGCGAGGGCCGGGGTGATGCCGAGGGACGCTGTGACCGCCGTGACCGCGAAGGCGGCGGAGATGACGAGCGGGAGGCGGCCCTTCCAGGCGCGCTCCCGGGGTGCCGGGGTGAAGGTGCGTGCGGTCGTCTGTGCGTCAGCCAAGGGTGACTCCTCGTTGGGCCATGAAAGGTTGGGCGTCGACGGCGGAGCCGTTGACGCGGGTCTCGAAGTGCAGGTGGCAGCCGGTGGAGGCGCCGGTCGAGCCGACGGCGGCGATCTGCTCGCCCGCCTGGACCTGCTGGCCGACGCGGACGTAGATCCCGCCGGACATGATGTGGGCGTAGCCGGTGCTGATGCCGCTGCCGTGGTCGATCAGAACCCAGTTGCCGTAGGTGCCGTTGGGGCCCGCGTAGGAGACGGTGCCGCTGTGCGCCGCGAAGATCGGGATGCCGCAGCCGCCCGCGAGGTCGGTGCCGCGGTGGTACGAGCCGGAGGACCCTCCGCCGGTCGAGATGCTGTCGCGCGGGCCGAAGGTGCCGGTGATGCGGCCTCCGGCAGGGCGGACCCAGCCGGAGTCGCTGACGGCGCTGGAGCCGCCGCCGCCCGAGGGGGCGACGTACCCGCCACCGCCGCCGCTGCCGCCGCTGGACGCGGCCGCGGCCCGGGCGGCCTCGCGGCGCGCGGCCTCGGCCTGGGCGGCGGCCTGGCGGGCGGCCTCCTCCTCGGCGAGCTTCCGGAGGCGCTCGGCCTCGCGGGCGGCGACGCCGGCCTCGTACTCGGCCACGGTCTTCGACTCGGTGTCGCGGAGCGCGGCGAGCTGCTGCTCGAGCACGACGCTCTGCTCCTGCTGCTCGGCGAGCGCGGCCTCGGACGCCTCCTGGGCGGCGGTCGCCTCGGCCAGCTTCTGCTCGGCGGCGACGCGGAGGCGCTCGCGCTCCGTCTGCGCGACCTCGGCCTGGTCGGCGAGGGAGGACGCGGTGTTGCGGGCGGTGCTGGCCTGCTCGTAGATCGCGGAGGAGCGCTCGACCAGCTTGGTCATGCTCCCGATCTTCGACAGCAGCTGGTCGGCCTGGCCGGCCTTCTGGTCGAGGAAGATGTTGACGGACAGGTCGGTGCCGGTGCTGCGGTAGAGCTGCGCGGCGAGGAGGCCCGCCTGCTGCGAGGCCTTGTCGGCCTCCTCGGCGCTGGCGGCGGCCCGGTCCTCGAGCTTCTTCGACTGGTCCGAGGCCTCGTCGAACGCCTGCTGAGCGGCGAAGTGCTCGTCGCCGCGCTGCTGCGCGAGCTGCTGAGCGGAGGCGACCTCGCTCTGGAGGTCGCCGATCAGGGACGTGATCCGGTCGACCTGAGCGGCGGCGGCGGCGGTGTCGCCCTTCGCCGCCTCGACGTCGGCCCACGACGGGTACTCGACCGCCTGGGCGGGAGTGGCGACGAGCAGGCCGGCGACGAGCGCGACGACGGCGGAGGCCAGGGCAGCACCTCGGAGTCGCCCGAGTCGCGGCGCGCCGGGGAGGCGAGCGGAACGCGGACGGCGCAGGGAGTGGGGCATGGGACCTCGGGGATAGGGGGCCCTCCCTCCGCGGCGGTGCGGCTCCGGCGCGCGGGTGGGGGGAAGAGCGATTCCGCCCCACCCTAACCGCGGCCCTGCCCGATCTCCTAGACCCGGGTCAACCCCGGACGGGGTGCACGCCGCCTGCGGAACCGTCGATTTTGCATCCTGCGCCGCGGCCCCCTATGCTTGCGTGTCGGTAGTCATGGGGGGTCGGCCGCAGGGTCGCCCCGCGAGTCTCCGGCCCCATCGTTTAGTGGCCTAGGACACCGCCCTTTCACGGCGGCAGCACGGGTTCGAATCCCGTTGGGGTCACGGATGGGTCGGTACTACCAGCACCACCAGAAGTACCAGCACCACCGGAAAGTGCGCCGGCTCGAGAGGGTCGGGGCGTGAAAATAGAACAGCCTCGAAGGCAGTATGCTTGTCTTCGCAACGAGGCCCTGTAGCGCAGTTGGTTAGCGTGCCGCCCTGTCACGGCGGAGGTCGCGGGTTCAAGTCCCGTCAGGGTCGCAAAGAGGCCCTTCCGAGAGGAAGGGCCTTTTTCAGGAGATCACCTCTCCAGCGACATCACGTCGCAACGGCTCTGTAGCTCAGTTGGTAGAGCGCACGACTGAAAATCGTGAGGTCACGGGATCGACGCCCGTCGGAGCCACTGGAACCCTCGCCTAGCTTCTACATGGCGGGGGTTTCTTCGTACCCGGAGGTCCCCGCCGCCGCGATCCGCTACGTGCGCCCGTCCTGCCGATCCGGACCGCGCCGAGCAGTGACAGCAGCCCGGATCCCGTCCAGGCGGTCTGCGTAGGCTGGCCCGGCCATGCAACCCGACGCCTTCCCGCCGCCCGATCCCGCGACGCTCGCGCCCGACTCCGCTGCGACGACGTCCTGGCCGGCCGAGCCCCTCCCCTCGGTCCACGCGCCCTACTCCTCCCTCCTCTACCTGCCCGATCCTCGGGTCCGCTGGGGCCTGCCGACCGCCGTGCTCACGATCGTCGGGATCGTCCTGCCGCTGGCCGTGCTCATCCTGCTGTTCGGGTTCGGAGTGCTCCCCTACTCCGCTGGACTCGCCTTCGCGGGGGCGCTCGCGAGCTACCTCGTCGCGCTGATCGTCCCGTTCGCGGCGTCTCGGCTGCGCGGGCTGGGCACGATGGCGGCCGACTTCGGGCTGCGGTTCCGCTGGATCGACGTGCCCATCGGGATCGGGCTCGGCATCGCGGTGCGCGTCGTGATCCTGTTCGTGCTCGCCGCGTTCGCTCCGCTCCTCCAGGACGCGCAGGGGAACCTCGACATCGACCCCGATCCGCTGTGGTTCGTGCTGAGCTCGGTCCTCATCCCCGTCGTCGTCGCGCCGCTGGTCGAGGAGGTCCTCTGCCGCGGCGTCGTGATGCGCGCGGTGCGGAACCGGATGCTCCGGGGCTCCGCGGAGTCGGCGCCGCCCACCCGCGGCCGCCGCGTCTGGGCGATGGTGTTCAGCATCCTGGCGTCCACGGCGGTCTTCGCCCTGCTGCACGGGCACCAGATGGTGAACCCGGCGACGATCGTGACGCTCGGCGTGACGACGGTCACCGCGGGACTCGCGCACGGCTGGATCGCGACGATCACCGGGCGGCTCGGAGCGGCGATCGTCTCGCACGCGACGCTGAACGGCTCCGCGGTGCTGCTGCTGGCGCTGCTGCCGCTGCTGACTCCGTAGGGGGGATCTCGAGACGCCCGCTGCGCGGGCTGCTCGATCGGCAGGAGTCGGGGCGGCCCGATCGGGGGCGTGGGGTGGCGCGTCAGACGTCGTAGGTGCGCGCCCCGGGCAGCGGGCCGTGGACCTGGCGGTGGAGGCGCTCCATGTCGGCGTCGAGGGTGGCGGCGGTGCGGGCCGCGTCGGCGAGGCCGTCGAGGAGCTCCTGCGGGACCTGGCGGTCGTACTTGTAGTAGATCTTGTGCTCCAGGCTCGCCCAGAAGTCCATCGCGATGGTCCGGAACTGCACCTCGACGCAGACGTCGACCGATCCGCCGGAGAGGAACACGGGCACCTCGACGATCGCGTGCAGGCTCTTGTAGCCGTTCTCCTTCGGCTCGGCGATGTAGTCCTTCACCTCGAGCACCGTCACGTCGGACTGCGAGGTGAGCAGGTCGAAGACGCGGTAGACGTCCGAGACGAAGCTGCAGGTGATCCGCACGCCGGCGATGTCGGTGATCGCGTCGGCGATGCCCTCGAAGGTCGTCTCGCAGCCCTTGCGCTCGATCTTCTCGATCAGGCTGTCGGCCGACTTGAGCCGGCTCGTGACGTGCTCGATCGGGTTGTACTCCTGCAGCTCGCGGAACTCCTCCTGCAGGATCGACACCTTCGTGACGATCTCGTCCATCCCGAACTTGTACTGGAGCATGAAGCGCGCGAAGTCGTCGCGCAGGGCGCGGATCTCGGCGACGGTGGTGGCGTCGAGCGCTTCGGCGACGGCATCCGTCAGCGGAGGGACGGCGTGCGCGGGTTCGGGGATGCGGGATTCCACAGTCGGACACCCTACGCGCGGAGTCGTTCGAGACCGGTGGGAGGCGCCCGGCCTAGCCTGGGAGCGTGATCACCGAGCCCCGCCCGCTGCGCTTCTGCGCGTTCGTCATGAACACCGCCTCCCACATCCAGCACGGCCTCTGGCGCCACCCCGACGCCAGGCAGCACGAGTTCGACGACGTGCAGCTCTGGATCGACCTCGCCCGGACGCTGGAGCGCGGCCGCTTCGACGCGATGTTCTTCGCCGACGTGGCGGGGCTCTACGGTCCGGCGGACGGCGACTGGGACGTCAACGCCCGCGAGGGGCTGCAGCTGCCCAGCAACGACCCGTCCGTGCTGCTCTCGGCCCTGGCGGTGAGCACCGAGCACCTCGGCTTCGCGTTCACGAGCTCGGTGCTGCAGTCGCATCCGTTCGACTTCGCCCGGAAGGTCTCGACCCTCGACCACCTCTCGAAGGGGCGGATCGCCTGGAACATCGTCACCAGCGCCCTCGACGGCGCGGCCCGCAACTTCGGCTACGACCGGCTCGAGGAGCACGACGAGCGCTACGCCTGGGCGCAGGAGTACCTCGACGTGGTCTACAAGCTGTGGGAGGGCTCGTGGGACGACGGCGCGCTCCTGCGCGACAAGAGCGGCTCCTTCGCCGACCCGGCGCGCATCCACCGCATCGACCACGTCGGGAAGCGCTACCGCGTGCAGGGGCCGCACCTCTCGGCTCCGTCGCCCCAGCGCACGCCCGTGCTCTTCCAGGCCGGCTCCTCCCCCGCGGGCCGGCGCTTCGCCGCGCGGAACGCGGAGGCGCAGTTCGTGTTCTCGGGGTCGCCGGAGAAGACCCGCGAGCTGATCGAGGACACGCGGGCCCTCGCCGCGGCGGCCGGTCGCGGAGCGGGTGCGCCCTCCTTCTACCTGGGGCTCTCCTTCATCACCGGCGACACGGAGGAGGAGGCGCGCCGCGCTGAGCGCGAGATCGACGAGTACCTCTCCTCGGACGCGTTCCTCGTGCACTCGAACCTCGGCTTCGACCCGGCGACGGGCGAGAAGCTCGACCCCGACCTGCCGCTCTCGGCGATCGAGACCTACGCCGGCCAGAGCCACCTGCAGTGGATCCGCGACGCCTCCCCCGACCGCGAGCCGACCGTCCGTGATCTGGCCCGGCTCTCGGCGAAGCTGCGCGGACGGGTCGTCGGCACTCCGGAGCAGATCGCCGACCACCTGGCGGGCTGGCGCGACGCGGGGATCGACGGGATCAACGTCGTCAACTGGATCCTGCCCGGCAGCTACGAGGAGTTCGTCGACAGGGTGATGCCGGTGCTCCAGGAGCGGGGCCTCGCGCAGACCGAGTACGCCGAGGGGACGCTGCGACGCAAGCTGTTCGGGACGGACGAGCTGCCGGCGACGCACCCGGCGCGGGCGTACCGCGGGGCGTTCGCGGGCTGAGCCCCTGCGGGCAGGGCTCTGCGCGTCCGCTGCCCCTGCACGGGCCGCTCGCCTCGCCCCGCGCACTCCGTCGGGCGGGGGACGCGAGGGCGGGTGCGGCTCCGTAGCGTCGAGGGATGATCCAGACCTGGGGAGTCCTGACCGCGCTGTACGGAGTCGTCGTGACGGCGGTCGCGGTGCTCGCGATCGTCCTGCTGGTGCTGCTGTGCCGCCTGGTGCTCGCCGCGCGCGAGAACCTGCAGGCCTCGACGCGGCTGCGCGAGCTGCAGATCGAGCGGATGCTGCTCGAGGACGAGTAGCGGACGCGCGTCGCCGGCCGCGACCAGGTCTCCTCGGCGAGGAGCACTCGCGGCCGACGACGCGCGGGCCGGTCAGGGCAGAGCGGGTCGCGCCTCCGGTCGGGGCGCCCGCGGGATGAGCAGGCCGAGGGCGACGGCGACCAGCGCTCCGATCGCGCCGATCACGAACGTGGTCTCGAAGCCCTGCGAGCTCGGCAGCTGCACGTCGCCGACCGACACGGTCAGCTGCGCGAGCACGCCCGCGGTCACGGCGGAGGAGAGCGTCGTGCCGAGGGTGCGCATCAGCGAGTTCAGCCCGTTCGCGGCGGCGGTCTCGGAGGCGGGGACGGCGTGCATGATGAGCGTCGGCATCGCGGCGTAGGCGAGGCCCAGGCCGACGCCGATGAGGGCGTTGATCACCAGGATCTGCCACACCTCGCCGCCGAACGGGAGGATCAGCAGGTACGAGACCGCGATCAGCCCGGAGCCGGCGATCAGCACGAGCCGCGGCCCGGACTGCGCCGAGAGGCGGGCGGCGAGCGGGGACGTCGCCATCATCGCCAGGCCCGAGGGCGCGAGCACGAGGCTCGCCACGATCAGGCTCAGGCCGAAGCCGACGCCCGACGCGGCGGGCAGCTCGAGGCGCTGCGGCAGGGTGATCTGGGCGCCGAAGAACGCGAAGCCGACCGCCACCGAGGCGAGGTTGGTGAAGAGCACGGCGGGGCGGGCGGCCACCCGGAGGTCGACGAGCGGGCTCTCCTGCCGCAGCTCGTACCAGCCCCAGAGGAGCAGGACGGCGATGCCGCCGAGGCCGGAGCCCAGGATCGCGGGGCTCGTCCAGCCGGAGTCGTTGCCGCGCGAGACGGCGATCAGCACGCCGCTCAGTCCGAGGGCGAGGCCGATCGTGCCGACCACGTCGAAGGTGCCGGGCGAGCGCAGCGTCGACACCGGTACGACCAGGAGGACGAGGACGATGTCGAGGACGCCGAGGCCCGCGGACATCCAGAACAGGACGTGCCAGTCGGTGTTCTGCGCGATGAGGGCGCTGAGCGGCAGGCCGAGCGCGCCGCCGATGCCGAGGGTCGCGCTGACCAGGGCGATCGCACCGGGGAGCCGGTCGCGGTGGAGGGTGTCGCGGAGGATCGAGATGCCGAGCGGGATGACGCCCATCACCGCGCCCTGGAGGGCCCGGCCCACGACCAGCGTCCACACGTCCCCCGCGAAGGCGCACACGATCGAGCCGATCACGAGCACGACCAGCGCGGCCACGGCCATCCGCCGCTTGCCGTAGAGGTCGCCGAGGCGGCCGGAGACCGGGGTGAGGATGCAGGCGCTCAGCAGCGTCGCGGTGATCACCCACGCGGTCTCGGTGCGGTCGGCGCCGAGCAGCGTCGGCAGCTCGGACTGGATCGGGACGACCAGCGTCTGCATGAAGGAGGCGCTCATGCCCGCGAAGGCGAGGACGGCGGTGATGAGGCGCGGGTCCGGCGAGCGGGTCAGGGAGCGTCTGTCGGAGTCGGGCACGGCGGTCCTTCGTGTCGGCGGCGGACGCGCACCCGGACCGCGGCGGCGGGCGGGCCGTCGTCGGCGGGATCGTATCGCTCGGCTCTGCTTTCGACCGGCTCGGGGCTCAACAGCGCGGGCCGCCACTTTGTTCCCTCCTCCTCCTTCCCGCGCGCGTCGGGCAGGACGAGGATGGGCGGATGATCGACATCGAGAGCTGGATCACCGGCTACGAGAAGGCCTGGGCCACGGACGACGCGGCAGACGTGGCCGCACTGTTCACCGAGGACGCCGAGTACTTCACGGCGCCGCACCGCGACGCGATCACTCCGCGCGACGCGATCGTCGAGTGGTGGCTGGCGGAGGAGGAGCCCGCCGACCCGACGTTCGCGTGGGGCCTGGTCGCACTGACGGAGGAGACCGCGGTGGTGGAGGGGCGCACCGTCTACCCGGGCGACCGCACCTACCTGAACCTCTGGGTCATCCGCTTCGCCCCCGACGGGCGGGCGCGCTCGTTCACCGAGTGGTACATGGAGGAGCCGGCCGACTCCGTGTCCTGACCCGCGCGGGTCCCTAGGAGCGGCGAGGAGCCCTCAGCGGCGCCCGGTCAGAGCTGCGCGGCCGCGAAGGTGTCGCAGCTGGTGGCGTCGCCCTCGAAGCCGGCCTGGAACCAGCGCTGCCGCTGCTCGGCCGAGCCGTGCGTCCATCCCTCCGGATCGACGGTGCCGGTGGCCTGCTCCTGGATGCGGTCGTCGCCGACGGCGGCCGCGGCGCCGAGCGCGTCCTGGTACTCCTGCGCCGTCACCGGCTTGAGGTAGGGCGTGCCGGTCTCGTCGGGCACCGTCGAGGCGTCGCCCACCCAGGCTCCGGCGAAGCAGTCGGCCTGCAGCTCGAGGCGCACCGAGTCCGACTCGGGGCCGGTGCCGGAGCGGTCCGCCGACTCCATCGCGCCGGTCAGGTTCTGGATGTGGTGGCCCCACTCGTGGGCGAGGATGTACATCTGCGCGAGCGATCCGCCCGAGGTGTCGAACCGGGTGCGCAGCTCGTCGAAGAAGTCGGTGTCGAGGTAGATCGTCCGGTCCGGCGGGCAGTAGAACGGGCCGACCGCGGCGGTCGCGCTCCCGCAGCCGGTGGTGGTGCTGTCCTCGAACAGGTCGACGCCGGTCGGGGTCGTGTAGGCGACTCCGAGGGTTGGCGTCTGCTCGCCCCAGTAGCGGTCGAGCGACTCGGCCGCACCCTCGAGGCGGCAGTCGACCTGCGTGTTCGCGTCGGCGCCGCTGTCGCAGGCCACCGCGGTGGAGGTGACGCCCTCCGGCGAGGACCCGCCTCCGCCGAACACCCCGCCGAGGCCCGAGAGGTTCACGCCGAGCAGCTGCGAGAGCAGCGCGAGCACGACCACGCCCACCGCGCCCCCGCCGACGGCGATGCCGGTGGTGCGGCCGCGGCGGCGGACCTTGCCGCCGCTGAGCTGGGAGTCGTCGTTGAAGGTCATGCCGACGAAGCTAGCGCTCCGCGGACGGGCTCCGCTCGGGCTTGCGGTCAGCCCCAGCGCGACTCGCTGGCCGAGCGGATGATCTCGAGCAGTGCCTCGCGCAGGGGGCCGTGCTCGAGCGAGCCCGGGAACATGTCGACCTCGAGGCGGTGCGCCCGGCGCCAGGCCTCGCCGCCCGCGTCGGTGAGCGCGACGAGCTGCCGGCGGCGGTCCGACGGATCCGTGGTGCGCGAGACGTGGCCCTCGCGCTCGAGGCGCTCGATGGTGCGCGACATGGTCTGCACCTCGACGTGGGCCGCGGCGGCCAGCTCCTTCTGCGCGACGGGACCCGCCTGCAGGAGGTGCAGCACGATCAGGCCGGCGTGGGTGAGGCCGATCTCGGCGAGGGCGCCGTGCCAGGCGTGCTCGACCATCCGGGAGGCGGTGGAGAGCAGCCGGCCGGTGGGCCAGTCCTCCATACCGGAGGCGTCGTCCGCGCGCATCTGATCAGGGTAGACCCGCTCCCGGGACACGACGGCACCGGGCGCGGGACGCTCAGGCACGGGCGCCCGGGCATCCCGGCCGCGAGGCGCGGACCGCCCCGCCCGTCAGGACGCGAAGCGGTCCGTCGCCTCGATCAGCGCGTCGAGGATCCCCGGCTCATCGAAGGCGTGGCCCGCGTCGGCGATCATCCGGAAGTCGGCCTCGGGCCAGGCCCGGTGCAGGTCCCAGGCGGTGAAGGCCGGGGTGCACATGTCATAGCGGCCCTGCACGATGACGGCCGGGATGTCGCGGAGGACGCCGGCGTCGCGGATCAGCTGCCCCTCCTCCAGCCAGCCCCTGTGCACGAAGAAGTGGTTCTCGATGCGGGCGAAGGCGAGCGCGAAGACGGGATCGGACCAGTCCGCGATCAGCTCCGGCTTCTGCAGGAGGGTGATGGTCGACGCCTCCCAGGTGGTCCAGGCGACACCGGCGGGGCCGTGCACGGCGGGGTCCGCGTCGTGGAGCAGGCGGTAGTACGCCTCGATGAGGCTGCCCCGCTCGCCGGCCGGGACGACGGAGGTGTAGCCCTCCCAGAGGTCCGGGTAGACCGCGGCGGCGCCGCCCTCGTAGAACCACTCGAGCTCGGCGCGGCGGAGGGTGAAGATCCCGCGGAGGACGATCTCGCTGACCCGCTCGGGGTGGGTCTCGGCGTAGGCGAGGGCGAGGGTCGAGCCCCAGGAGCCGCCGAGCACGAGCCAGCGCTCGACGCCGAGGTGCTCGCGGAGGCGCTCGATGTCGGCGACCAGGTACCAGGTGGTGTTGGTCGAGAGGTCGGCCTCCGGCTCGCCGGCGTGCGGGGTGGAGCGGCCGCACATCCGCTGGTCGAACAGCACGATGCGGTACTTCTCGGGGTCGAACAGCCGGCGGTGGGCGGGCGAGGTGCCGGCTCCGGGGCCGCCGTGCAGGAACACGACGGGCTTGCCCTCGGGGTTGCCCGAGACCTCCCAATAGAGCGAGTGGCCGTCGCCGACGTCGAGCATGCCGGAGTCGTGGGGCTCGATCTCGGGGTACAGAGTGCGCATGGCCCGCACCCTACCGACTGTCAGGGTCGCGGTCCGCGAGGCGGGCGGTCCGTTACCGGAGAGGGCGGGAGCGCCCGCGTCCACCCGGCGCACCCGCCTCCCGCGGTCGTTACTGTGGAGCGGACCTGCACGCCCCCGTCGAAGGAGCCCCCATGCCCACCACTGTGCGCGGCGTCATCGCCCGGTCGAAGGGCGCTCCCGTGGAGCTCGTCGACATCGTCGTCCCCGATCCGGGCCCGGGCGAGGCCGTGGTCGACATCGAGACCTGCGGTGTCTGCCACACCGACTTCCACTACCGCGAGGGCGGGATCAGCGACGACTTCCCCTTCCTCCTCGGTCACGAGGCGGCCGGGCGGGTCAGCGCGATCGGAGAGGGAGTCACCCACGTCGCGGTCGGCGACTTCGTGGTCCTCAACTGGCGCGCGGTCTGCGGCGAGTGCCGGGCCTGCACCCGGGCCGAGCCCTGGTACTGCTTCGACACCTTCAACGCGACGCAGCGGATGACCCTGGAGGACGGCACCGAGCTCAGCCCCGCCCTCGGGATCGGCGCCTTCGCCGAGAAGACCCTCGTGCACGCCAAGCAGTGCACGAAGGTCGATCCGGAGGCGGACCCCGCCGCGGTGGGCCTGCTCGGCTGCGGGATCATGGCGGGCCTCGGCGCGGCGATGAACACCGGGAACGTGACGCGCGGCGACTCCGTCGCGGTCATCGGCTGCGGAGGAGTCGGCACGGCCGCCGTGGTCGGCGCCGCTCTCGCGGGCGCCGGCACGGTCATCGCGATCGACCGGGACCCCAAGAAGCTGGTCGCGGCCGAGAAGCTCGGCGCCACGCACGTCATCGACTCCAGCGGCCTCGACGAGGCGGGCGTCGTCGCGGCGGTGCAGGCTCTGACGAACGGCTTCGGAGCGGACGTCGTCATCGACGCCGTGGGCCGCCCCGAGACCTGGCGCCAGGCGTTCTACGCCCGCGACCTCGCCGGGACCGTGGTGCTGGTCGGGGTGCCGACTCCCGAGATGACGCTCGAGATCCCCCTGCTCGACGTCTTCGGCCGCGGCGGCTCGCTGAAGTCGAGCTGGTACGGCGACTGCCTGCCGGAGAGGGACTTCCCGATGCTGACCGGCCTCTACCTCCAGGGCCGACTTCCCCTGGACGAGTTCGTGAGCGAGCGGATCGGGATCGAGGACATCGAGGAGGCCTTCGCCACGATGGCCGGCGGCGACGTGCTCCGCTCGGTGGTGGTGCTCTGATGGGCGCGCGGATCGAGCAGCTCGTCACGAGCGGCACCTTCAGCCTCGACGGCGGCACCTGGGACGTCGACAACAACGTCTGGATCGTCGGCGACGACTCCGAGTGCGTCGTCATCGACGCGGCCCACGACGCGGACGCGATCCTCGCGGCCGTCGGCGAGCGCCGGCTCCTCGCCGTACTGCTGACCCACGGGCACGACGACCACCTCGACGCGGTCGAGGGAGTCCGCGCTGCGACCGGCGCTCCGGTGCTGCTCCACGAGGCCGACCGGATGCTGTGGGACGCCGTGCACCCCGGCACGGCCCCGAGCGGCGGTCTGGTCGACGGGCGGATCGTGCCCGTCGCCGGCGTCGAGCTCGAGGTGCGGCACACCCCGGGCCACACCCCCGGCGCCGTCTGCTTCGTCGCCGAGGCGCTCGGCACGGTGTTCACCGGCGACACCCTCTTCCAGGGCGGGCCGGGGGCCACCGGCCGCTCGTACAGCGACTTCCCGACGATCATCGACTCGATCACGGAGCGCCTGCTGACGCTGCCCGCCGAGACGGTGGTCCGGACCGGCCACGGCGACTCGACGACGATCGGGGCGGAGGCGCCGCACCGCGAGGAGTGGATCGCGCGCGGGCACTGACCGGGCGGGGCCGGCGCAGAGGCTGCCGGCCCTCCCGCTTCGGCGTTCTGCTCGCTCGGATGTCCGACGGGTGTGGGAGTTACGCAACCGATGGTCGTGCTCCCTTGTTACCGTGAACAATCGCCGGTACCGTGCGAAGACCACACCGCAGGCGGGATCCCCCGTCCGCCCACCGGTTCGCTGCAGAACCCGAGAGGACACGTCGACGATGACGTCACGACCCCCGGGCGGAGGCAGGCCCTCGCGCCTGCTCGCCGCCACCCTCGCCGCATCCGCGACGATCGCCCTCGCCGCCGGCGCCGCCGTGCCGGTCGCCGTCGCCGCGACAGCGGCGACCACTCCCGCGCAGAGCCTGCTCGCGGACTTCACCTTCGACACCGCCCCGAGCGGAGGCGCCTTCACCGACAGGTCGACCCGCGCCGCCGTGAAGGGCACGCCGACCCTCGTCGCCGGCCGCACCGGGCAGGGCAGCGCCGTCTCGCTGTCGTCCTCGTTCTGGCTCGACCTCACTGCGACCGACGGGCAGCCGCTGCTGAAGGGTCGCGACTCCGTCACTCTGTCGTACGACTCCAAGCCCGCCGCCGCGGACAACGTCGGCTGGTCGGTCTTCGCCGCTCGCTCGGCCGCGACCCAGGACTACGCCCAGGAGAAGTACGTCGGCGTCCTCGACAGGACGAACGGCATCACCGTCGAGCGGTACGCCAACAGCGGCGCCCGCGACTCCTCGGGCAACCTCACCGGCCCGAGCAGCACGGAGTGGAAGCACGTCGATCTCGTGCTGAGCGCCGGCACCGCCCGCCTCTACGTCGACGCGAAGCCCGTCGCCGTCACGACGGCCGGCCCCTCGCTCGCGACGGTCCTCGGATCGACCGGCGGAGTCCTGCAGATCGGCAAGGCCAACTGGGGCGGCGGGGAGTACTTCACCGGACTCCTCGACAATCTGCGCGTCTACGACCGCGCCCTGACCGGGGCCGAGCTGGGCGCGACGAGCAGCACCGTGGCGACCGACCTGCGCGCCGCCCTCGACGTCCCCACGACCGTGCTCGGCGACCTGCCCGCGCAGGTCCTCGGGAACACCGTGACGTGGACCGCCTCCGGCGCCGGCGCCGCGCGCGTCTCCTCCACCGGCGCCGTGAACCTCTCGGGCCTCACCGCTCCCGTCGCCGTCCGCCTCCAGGCAGCCGTCGCCGGGCAGACCTTCGCGTGGGACAGCACCCTCGCCGTGCCCGGCGGGCGCATCGCCACCTCCGTCAAGACCGTCACCACGACGAACGGAGTGAAGGACGACCCGCTGGCGTACAACGACGACCGCCGCGCGGACTCGCTCTTCACGGCCGCACTGCCCGCCGGCGCGACCACCTGGGAGCCGCTGAACCGCTCGCAGTCGATCCTCTCCGTCCTCAAGGACGGCGATCAGGCGCAGCGCCCGAACGCCCAGATGGGCTCGCCGCTGCTGTTCCGCTCGAAGGACGGCTCGCTCGGCGCGGTCTCGTCGCAGAACAACGCCACGGACTCCGTCTACCTCTGGAGCTCCGCCGACGGCCGCACGTTCCGCGACCAGCGCGTCCTCCGGGTCGCGCCGGGCTCGGTCGTGACCGACCCGCGGATCGTCTTCGACTCCGCCCTCGGCGTCTACAAGCTGTTCTGGACCGATCTGCTCACCACCGAGGGCCGCGTGACGCTGTTCACGGACCTCGCCTCCGGCACCGCTCCCGGAGCGACCACCCGCGCCGACGCCCGCGTCCCCGGTGTCCAGGGCTCGGGTCTCCCCGCCGGGTTCACCCAGGGCCAGGCCGGCGAGACGGCGCTGACCTCGACCGAGTTCAGCACGTTCTACCGCGAGTACGTCGACCTGAAGAACACCGGTGTGAAGTCGCTCAGCGGCTCCGTCGACTCCGGCGCCGGATCCGCTGCGATCGCCGCAGCGCTCCCGGGGCAGGCCGTGATGGAGTACAACGACGGCTCGACCAAGTCGCTCAACGTCGACTGGCAGGACGATCTGACCACCGCCGTCGACACCTCGCGTCCCGGGACCTACCGGGTCACCGGCTCCGTCCAGCAGGACCCCGAGGCGATGGTCAACGAGGCCCGCGCGGATCCGCACGTCTTCTTCAACGAGGACGACGGCTACTACTACCTCACGGGCTCGCACTACGGTCAGGACTCGCTCGGCCCGATCGAGGAGAGCTCCAGCTACCGCAAGATCGGCCTCAAGCGCTCGAAGACCATCGCCGGTCTCGACTCCGCTCCCGAGCAGATCGTGATCGACCCCGACGCCGGCACGCCCGGTCGCCAGAGCCAGTACCCGAACACCTTCTACGGCTGGGGCGGATACATCTGGGCGCAGGAGTTCCACAAGATCAACGGCACCTGGTGGATCGTCGCCGGCATGAACAAGGGCTACGCGCCTGTGGGCGGCTGGTGCGACAACACCGTCCTGATCCCCTACACCGGGACCGACGCCTCGATCGCCGAGGGCGGATTCCTCGACCAGACGAAGTGGGGCGAGCCGGTCGTCCTCGAGGGCGCGGCCTTCGACGTCAGCTACATCGACCGCCAGGAGAACGGCGCCACCCAGGGCTACTGGGTCCTGCCCAACGGCAACACGCTCTCCCTCGCCAAGGCGACGATGGGGCCCAAGGGCACCGTCCCGCTGGTCACCGGTGCGGTCACCCGCATCTACGGCGAGAGCCAGCCGTGGGAGTCGGGCAAGCGCTCGCCGACCCCGTCCGACACCACCGAGGGCAACGACCAGGGCGTCGTCGAGGCGCCGTTCATCGTGTCCAAGGGAGGACGCATGTACCTCACCTACTCGGGCGGAACGGTCGACAAGTACTACTCGCTCGGCATGCTCACGGCCGACGCGAGTGCCGACCTCCTCAATCCCGCGACGTGGACGCAGACCGCGTTCCCCGTGCTGGACACCGAGGACACCTACCTGGGCCGCCTCGGCGCGGACGAGACGCAGTACTTCTCGCGCCAGCAGGCCGGCACCGGGCACAACTCGTTCGTCGAGGACGAGTCGGGCAACCTGCTCCTCGCCTACCACGCCCGCCCCTACCCGGACCCGCACACGGCGACCGACCCGCAGAACGCGGGCGGCCTGTTCGATTCGGACCGCAACACCTGGTTCAAGGGCGTGAACATCCGCGCGAGCGGCCGGCTCGACCTCTCGCTCTCGAAGGAGCAGGAGGTGGCCTCGGCCAACCGCACCGTCACGGCGACGATCACCGTGAAGGCGCCGGCTGTGCCCGTCACCGCCACTGCAGCGGCTCGCTGCGTCGCGGGCAAGGTGGTGGTCACGCTGACCACTGTCAACAAGGCCGCGTCGACCGCCGACCTCCGCTGGAACACCCTGTGGGGCGCGAAGACGCAGCAGATCGATGCGGGCCGGACCGCCTCGCTGGCCGTGACCACGCGGGCCGCCTCGGTCGCCGCCGGCACCGTCCAGGGGGTCGCCACCGTCGGCAGCGCCTCCGCTCCCGTGAGCGCCGCCTACCCGGCGCTCCGCTGCGGCTGACCTGACCGGGTCCTCCGACCGACGACGCCCGGCCGCCTCTCACCTGAGGGCGGCCGGGCGTCGTCGTTCCGGTCTGCGGTGATGCGCCGGGCGACCGAATCGCGACCCTCGATGATCTCGGCGGTGCAGCCGGCATCGCGGGAGAGGACCCACCGGATGACGCGGCCGCGTCGGACGACCGGACCGTTGCGATCCACGAACGACTCCCCATCGAGGGGAGGTCGTCGGTCGGCGACGTACGGGGTGTCGTGAGTCGGACGGGAAGAGGCGAGCCGGTCTGCCGCTGCTGCACGAACCGGCCCGCCCCTTCGGCATCGTCTCAGTGGACGAGGGCGGCCTCCGCCTCGTCCCAGGCGGGGTTCAGGTCTTCCTTCTTCCCTCGGATGAGGAGGAATCCGGTGAGAGAGGCCGCGACCATGGTCACTGCTGCGGCCAGGAACACGGCCTTGTAGCCGTCGGTGAATGCGGTGAGCTCGGCCGTTCCGGACGCGATGGCGGAGTCCGCGGTGCTCGCGTAGAACACGGTGAACACCGCGAGACCGATCGACCCGCCGATGTGGAAGACGGAGTTGACGACGGCGGAGGCCACTCCGGCGTCCTCGTTCTCGACCCCGAGAAGGGCGAGGTTCTGGACGGGCACGAAGAGCATGGAGAGTCCGATTCCGAGCACGACCAGGGCGGGCAGGACCTGGAGGAAGTAGTTTCCGTCCGGGGTGATGCCGAGGAGCAGGAAGAGCCCTGCTGCCGAGACGAGCGGCCCGACGATCATCAGGGGTCGGGGGCCGAACGTGTTGAGGATCTTCGTGGTGACGGGCGAGAACGCCATGATCGCGACGGTCATGGCGAGGTTCGCGAGTCCTGCCATCAGCGGTCCCATTCCGAGCACGATCTGGAAGTAGAACGCGAGATAGAGGATGGCCCCGATCATCACGGCGCCATTGGCGGCCTGGATCAGGATCGCGCCGCCTCGCACACGACGCAGGATGACGCGCAGGGGCAGCAACGGCTGGTCGACCGTCCGTTCGATGAGCACGAAGACGGTCAGCAGGACGATGCCGAGTGCGAGGAAGGCGACGGTGTCGATCGCGCCCCATCCGTGCTCGGCTCGGGTGAACCCGTAGACGATCGCGCCCAGTCCCAGGGTCACGGTGACGGTTCCCCAGACGTCGTAGCGGTTGTCTCCTTCCGCCTTGCTCTCGCGAAGCACGAGAGCCCCGCCGACGAGGCCGAAGGCGACGAAGATGAGGTTGACGAAGAGGCACCAGCGCCAGTCGGTGAATTCGGTGAGCACGCCGCCCAGGATCAGGCCGATTGCGGCTCCGGATCCGGCGACCGTGCCGAAGACGGCGAAGGCGAGATTGCGCTCCTTGCCGTGGGCGAACGTCACGGTGAGCATGGCGAGTGCGGCGGGGGCGAGCAGTGCCGCGAAGGCGCCCTGGACGCCGCGAGCGATGACGAGTTCCATGCCGCTCTGCGACAGTCCGGCCCAGAGCGAGGCCGCTCCGAAGCCGATCATTCCGACCATGAAGGTGCGCTTGCGGCCCCAGTAATCGGCGATCCGACCGCCCAGAAGGAGAAGTGCTCCGAAAGCGAGGGCGTAGGCGGTGACGACCCACTGGCGCAGGCTGTCGCTCATCCCGAGATCCAGTTGGGCCTGAGGCAGGGCGATGGTGACGATCATCGTGTCGAGGACGACGACGAGCTGGGTCATGGCGAGAACGGCGAGCGCCCACCAGCGGGCGTTCGGCTTGTCCGCGATTCTGGACATGAAGAAACCTCCAGGCTTCTGAGGAATGAAGTCGCTGGAGGTTTTCAGCCTCGGATCCCGCACCGGCAGTGCATCTGACCGCCCGCAGCTCCGAAGCTGGGCAGGCCGTTACCGTACCACAACTGTACAATCATGAATGTACAGTTGCTTCCTGATTCGTCGACCGTGACAGCCGTCCCTCCGGCTGCAGTCCGTCGTCAGGACGGCTCGACACCGAGGGGGTCGAGCCTCACCTTCCGACGTCGGCAGGAGAGGATGGCAGACTGGCGGCCGACGCTGTCGCACCCGCTCGTGCGGTGACGCGTCGACACCCTCCGGGCGCCTCAGCACCCGCCGTCCCTAGCCGCTCACTCGGACCGAGGGAGCGGCGGAATCGATCACGACATGGAACCGAACCCGCCCAGCGGTGAGGGGGTCCTGCCTTCTCCTCGGACGTCTCCTCGCGCGACGCGACCCAACAACCGGACTCGGATCCTCGACGCAGCGGTCCGTGTCGCGGCGAGGGAAGGTTCTGTTCGCGTCACGCTCGAAGCGACTGCCGAAGAGGCTGGGCTGACACGCGGTGGAATGATGTACCACTTCCGCGATCGAGCCGATCTCGCCCATGCTCTCCAGGAGCACGTCGCGGCCGGCTGGGAAGCCCAGCTGATCGACGTCGCGGGGAAGACCGCGGACGAGGCCACCTTGACGGAGCGCGTGAGTGCCTACGTCGCCGTCGCCCTGACGCCGTCGACGCACATGCAGATCGGACTCCTCCAGGCCACGGGCAGCGACACCGCTCTCCGAGCGCCGGTAGCGGAGGTGCGCCGAAGGTGGACGCCCTCCGCAGAGGAGACCGCGACCGATCCGATCGCTCTCCGCCAGTTCATCGCCTGCCTTGCGGCTGACGGCCTGTGGTCGCACCACTCCCTCGGAGGCGATCGGATACCGGACGACACTCGAGCCGCGGTGATCTCCGAGATCATCCAGCTCTCCAGCACGGGGTGATGCACGAAGGGCGCGTTCCGGCGTGAGGCGGGTCCCCCGCCCGCCTCACACTGCTGAGGATGCAGCAGCGACGGCGTCCTCGAGGAGCGCCGCCACCGCCTCGCGCCGCGGCAGCACGGTCGCGAGCGCGGCGCCCATGACGGTCGGCGATGCCTCGTGCTGCCCCGGAGCGCTCGGGACGCGGTCGGAGGCGACGCACGTGTCGAAGTCGCTCCACCTGGAGCGTCACCGACACGACCGGTCCGACGACGGCCGACCAGGAGACGTCCCGCGTGCGCCCGCACTGGCACTCCGCTCGTCAGCGGGACAGCAGCGCGACGTGGATCTCCTCGGCGAGGAGGTCCAGCGCTCTCGCGTGGGACGCCAGGAAGGCCCGGCCGTCGCGCGTGATCGAGAAGCGCTCGATGCGCTGCAGTGCGGTCCTCCTGCCTCTCTCCAGGAGCACCAGGCCCCGGCGGGAGAGCCGGAGGAGCCGCTTGCGCACCTCGAGGACCTCGACACGGTCGCCGGAGCGGAGGTCGAGGACTGCTCGCAGGCGGGTCTCGTCGCGGTTCTCTCCGGTCGCGAGCGCGATCAGGATGAAGACGTCGATGCTGCAGTCGAGCCCGCAGGCTCCGCAGCGGTTCGTGCACCGCGCAGAGCGTGCCAGGGACACGAGGAATCGATCGAGGCGCATCACGGGTATCTCCTGGGGAACGGCGGTCTCCTGCTGCAACGAGAGGAACGGGCCGGACCGGTCACGGTCGGCCCGCATCCGGGAGTCCGCTCAGGAGAGGTTCGCACATCAGCGATCGGTCCGGACAGCAGGATACGGCCCGATCGCCGCCCCGGTCCGCAGCCGGTGGTGATGCCGCCGCGGCGGGATCGTCGGGCGATCAGGGTCGAGGACCCGTCCGAACGGCGCAGGGGGGCTCAGGAGAGAGGGAGGGCGTTGCCGTTGATCAGCAGGAGGTCGTGTCCTCCGACCGCAGCTGCGCTGCCGGCCGCTCCGTCGTCCTTCTCCTCGGTGAGGGTGTGCGACTGCGCGACCTTCGTCAGCACGGGCCCGATGGTCGGGACCGTCCCGGTTCTCACTCTGTGGTGCATCTCGTCGGTCGTCCTTCTGAGGTGGCGGCACTGCAGGGCGGCGCAGTGCCGGTCGGGGGCGGGGCGACGAGGGAGCGGGCGATCGTGGCGCCCGCTCCCTCACCGTCTCAGCGGCAGCTGCGCGCCGGGTAGTCGACGCTCGTCTGCGTGCTGACCGTCTTCCCGTCGACGACGGCCTTTCCTGTCGCGGCCACCGACCCCGCGGGGATCGAGACCGCTCGGGTGGTGACGGCGCTCGACGCGGACGATCCCGGAGCGACTCCGGTCACGGTCTTCGAGCCGAAGGCGGTGACCGTCGTGATGTCCATGATCGAGCGGCTGTCGTTCTTTACCACAGTGGTCAGGACGACCTTCCCGCTGACGCAGCGGGTCGACGCCGTGGCTGTCACGGTCAGCGGCGACGTGACTGTGACCTTCGCGGTCACAGTCCGGTTCGCGGGTGCGACCTCCTCCGTCGGCGTCAGATCGAAGACCGGCCGGCCGTCGGCGGCGTAGTGGATGCGGGCGAGACGGGTGTCGCGGCCGTCACCCCCGACTCCGTTGCCCCAGGTGTGGTAGACGTACACGTCGTTGCCGTCCTCGTCCTGGGTGACGGCTCCGTGGCCGGGACCCTGCTCGTAGGTGCGGTAGTCGAGGACGCCGTCGGGCATGGGAACGCTCTGCAGGAGCGGGGCGTCGTACTTGGTCCAGCTCGCGATGTCGGTCAGGTCACTGCCCTCCTTCGCCCAGGCGCCGCCCACGATGTACTTCGGGCTGACGCCGCTACTGGAGTAGACGAGCGTGATCCTCCCGTCGCGCTGGATCGCGAACGCTCCCTCGGACAGGTGGTCCTCGAACGTCAGCGAGGGCACGATGATCGGGGTCGGCTCGCCGATGACGCGGGTGGGGTTCGCGGGATCGACCTTGGCGATCCAGGTCGCCGGGTCGCTCACTCCGTTGTCGACGTAGCGCTGGGACCAGGCGTAGTACGCAGTTCCACCGGACTCGAAGTAGGTCATGTCGAGGCTGATGTTGCGTCCCGTGCCGGGGCGTCCGAGGGCGCTCCCATCGCTCTTCACGACGGCGCGCGGCGCGCTCCAGTCGGAGGGGTTCGCGGGGTCTCCGCCGTCGCGCAGCTGCATGATGTGCGCCTGCACCGTGAACCACTGACCGTTCTGGTTCGACTGGTCGTTGTCCGGGTTGAAGCACGGGGCGAACAGGATGGAGAGCTTGCCGCCGATCTCGTGGATCTCGGGGGCCCAGTAGCAGCCCGCGATCACCTTGCCCTCGGCGGTGCGGTCCATCCGCGTGGTGCGGTTGAGGAGGTCCACCTCACGGGCCCGTCCGCCGTTGTCGTCGCTGAGCTGGTCGATGCTGTCGGCGACCCGGATCGGCAGGTGCTGCGAGGCGACGTTGTTGTTGTTCGTGTCGTCCGTGGCGGTGAAGAGGTACTGCGTCTTCCCGTTGCGCTCGTAGCGGTAGATCGTCGGATCCGCGCGGTTGTAGGCGAACGGCTCGTTGTACTGCCGCTGGCGGACGGTCCCGGAGAGGTCGTACGTTCCCGGGCCCTTCGCGGCGAGGTCGGCGAGCTGCTGCTGGTTCCAGTCGATGCCGAGGCTGCCGGTCGAGCCGTCGTTGTAGGAGAGCTGCGCCTTCACTCCGGACAGGGCGGAGGTGTCGCCCTGATCGATCGTCTGCGGTGCGACCGAGGATCCGGTGTTGACCGTGCGGCCGAACTTCTTCACGAGCGAGTCGGCGACGGAGCCGGAGACCGTCAGCGCGCCGCCCGGCAGAGCGTCGGCGACGCGGCCCGGGACTCCGGAGAGGTCGGGAGCGGCGACGGTGGCGGGGCTTCCTCCGAGGACCGCACCGCGGTTCCCGTCGGTCACGACGACGCTGCGACGGCCGCCGTCCTTCGGCCAGAACGCCTGCGCGCGGAGCTCGGTGCGGGCGAGGTCAGTGACGGTCGTGTACTTCGCCGCCCCGGAGGAGTCCGTCCAGGAGACGAGGTAGCGGTTCTGGTCCGTGTCGAAGACGGCCTTCGGCGCGACGACGCCGCCGGTGGTGCCGAGGTCGATGAGGCCGAGCTCGGTGAAGTCGGACGCGGTGGCGTCCGTGGCCTTGAAGATCAGAGCGCTCGAGGCCCCGGTGCCGTCGGACGCGCCCGACTGCAGGACGCGCGTGGCGATCACGCCGACGGTGCCGTCGGCGAAGGTGAACAGCGAGGGGTTCGCGAGGCCGCGGTTGTCGGCCTTGTCGGTTCCGAGGAAGACCCCGTCGGCGAAGAGGACTCCCGAGTTGCCCGAGAGCGGTGCTGCGTCGGCGACGGACGAGCCGAGTGCCAGGTGGAGGCCGCGGGCGATCGTGTCCTGGTTCGCCTTGTCCTCGCCGGTCGGCGTCCGGGTGTACGACACCACGGTCTTCGCCGTGGAGGCGCTGAGGACGGTGGTGCGGAAGGTCTTCGTCAGCGTGGTGGCGCCGACCTTCACGGAGGCGGTGAGCGCGAGTGCCCGGTCGGTCGCCGAGTCGTTCACGAGGCGGCTGCCGGACAGGCCGGCACCGTCCGCGCTCCACGACACGGTGTAGCCGGCGACCGTGGGAAGAGCGGTTCCGGAGGCGACGGTCGGCGGGACGACGAGGGCCGTGCGCAGGCGCGCCGTGGCGTCGGCCTCGGTGTCGGCGGCGACGGTGACGGTTCGCGCGGTGCCGGTGGCGGCGGATCCGGCGAACGTCGCGGTCGGGGTCAGGGTCACGGTGGCGTTCGCCGAGCCGGGTGCCGGGCGGCGCACGGAGCCGTCGGTGCCGATCACCGCGGGGTCGCTGCTCGCCCAGGTGAGGACGGAGCCGCCCGCGCCGCGGGTCGGGAGGGAGAGGTCGCTGGTGACGGGTCCGGTCACGGCGATGGTCGCCGCGGCGGCGTCCGATGCAGCGATCGCGGCAGCGGCCGGAGCCGCGTCCTCGCGCACCTGGTCCTGGGTCAGTGCGGAGGAGTAGACGTGCACGTCGTCCATCGCCCCGGCGAAGAGAGGGTCGGGGCCGTAGAACGACTTGCCGAGGAGGCCGGAGAAGGCGGAGGTGCCGACAGTCGCCGCTCCGGTCGCGGAGGTCGGGGTGGTCTGGGCGAGCCGGCCGTCGACGTAGGTCGAGACGCTGACGCCGCTGCGCAGGACCACGGCGACGTGGCTCCAGCGGCCGGTGGCGGCGGGACCGGAGTCGGCCGCGCGCTGCTCCGAGCCGTTCTTCACGGCACCGATCAGGCTGCTTCCGCACTGGGGCGTGGTGAAGAGGTACCGCTCGGTCGACTGCCCGAGCGCGTACGCCCAGCTGCAGTTCTGGTTCCCCTCCCAGCGCAGCCAGGCCGACATGGTCACGTCGGTGGTGGCCGCCGTGGTCAGTCCCGGCGCGATCTCGGCGTAGGCGGCGGAGCTGCCTGCGGCGCCGCCGGGGAGGCGGAGTGCGCGGTCGGTGCCGCCGCGCGGACCGGCGACGGTCGTCGCTCCGGTCCCGCGCACGGTGGCGGAGCGGCCCGCAGCGGAGTCGGTCAGGGTCGTGCCCGCGCCCACGGCGGAGCCGACGGCGGCGGACGAGGAGAAGTCGTAGGAGAGGACCGGGCTGGGCACCGCGGCCTGTGCGGGTGCCGCGCCGAGCGCAGCCCCTCCCGCTGTCAGGCTCGCGGCGACCAGGAGGGCCGTCGTGCGTCGGAACCGCATTGTTCGTCTACTTCCGTGGGAGAGGTGGATGCGGGGAGCACGGACCCAGGGTCCCTGCTCCCCTGCTCCGGTGGCCGGAGGCCCCGGAACGGAGGAGGTCAGGGGAGGGGCGGCTGGACGCCGCCCCTCCCCTGTCACCGGCCTAGCGGCAGGTGAGCGCCGAGTACGGCGCGGTGGCCGTCCTGGTGCCGTTCGCGTCCTTCGAGGCGACGCTCACCTCGCCCGCGGTGACCGAGGTCGCCCGGGTGGTGAAGGCGGCGGACACGGACTTGCCGGGAGCGACCCCGGCGAAGGTCCTGCTCCCCCACTGCGAGCCGACGGTCATCTCGACCGTGGAGCCGCTCGTGTTGGTGCCGGTCGCGGTGACCGTCACCTTGCCGGCGACGCAGCGGCTCGCGGCCGAGGCCGTCAGCGACGGTCCGGGAGGAGCCGTGGCGGTGATGGTGGCGATGGCCGGCGTCGCTGCCGAGTTGGCGAGCTGTCCGCGCACCTGCACGGTGTCGCCCGCCTTCTTCAGCGAGCTGAGATCGGCGGTCGCCCACGTCACGGCGACCGTCTCGCGGTGGCCGTCCTTGAACGTCGCGCCCACCGTGGCGGGCAGGTCGACGGTGGTCGATCCGGCCTGAACGGTCCGCGCCACGGCGTCGATCGAGGTCACCAGGAGCGACGGGTTCCACTTCGCGGCGAGCCCGTCGCGCTCCTTCGCGGTGATGGAGACGACGGATCCGTGGCGGGGCGACGTCGGCAGCGAGAAGCTGCTGGGGATCGTCCACTGGATGTCGCCCTCGAGCGAGTTCGTGCCGAGCGGGATGTAGCCGCGTCCGCCGTAGTTGTCGGTCCAGAGGAAGTACTTGTACCCCGCCCGGTCGCCCTCGTTGGTCTTGAAGATCTCGGGACCCTCGACCTCCGGCGTTCCGGCGGTGCGGCCGATGCAGGTGTCGATGAGGCTCCACGCACCGGAGGCGGTGGTGGCGCGGAGGTTCGTCGACTTCTGTCCGATGATGTCGGGCGAGGGGCAGCCGCTGGTCTGGGTCGCCTTCGTGAAGCGGTAGTAGGTGTCGCCGTCCTTGAGCATCGTGGCGTCGATCAGTCCGTTGCTCTTGTTGAGCGAGGGGACGTCAGCGGCCTTGAACCAGACCTCGGGGGTGGTGAAGTCGCGGAAGTCGCGGGTGGTGGACGTGAGGATCTGCGGTCCGTTGCCGTCCTCGACGTTGCGCGTGCTGTCGGTGAAGAGGGCCGAGGTCCAGTAGACGACGTAGGCGTCGATGGTGGGGTCGTAGGTGGCCTCCGGTGCCCAGGTCATGCCCGCGTTGGGCAGGTTGACCTCGACGTGGCGCTGCTGGCCCCAGTTGACGAGGTCGGTGGACTCCCAGATCTCGAGGTAGCGGCTGCCGCGGTTGGTCGATCCGCCGAAGCCGGTGGTGCCGACGGAGAGGTCGGTGGCCATCAGGAAGAAGCGGTCGCCCTCCTTCGAGCGGAAGACGAACGGGTCGCGCAGCCCCTTCGTGCCCATGGTGGAGGTGAGGATCGGCTGGGCGTCGTTCAGGGTCTTCCACGTGAGCGAGTCGTTGCCGTCGGAGGTCGCGAAGCGGATCTTCTCGCCTTCGATGCTGTCGCCGGTGAAGTACGCGAACAGGTACGCGTCGAGGTCGCTCGCGGCCACGGGAGCCGCGGCCGGAACGGTACGCGTGAGGGTCCGCACGAGGGGCGTGGTGCCGGCGACGGTGACCGTCGCGGTGAGGGTGACGGTGGTGTCGGCGGACGGACGCGTGAGCGAGCCCTTCGCGACGACGTTCGGCGCGGTGCCCTTGTCGGCGGAGGTGATGACGGCCTCGTTCGACGAGGTCCAGCTGACCACGGCGCTGGAGCTGTTCGCGCGCGCGGCGGTGGCGGCGACGTCGGCTCCGGTCGAGGGCAGGTTCAGGCTGCCGCGCACCGGTCCGGCGAGAGCGGGATCGTTGCTGATGCCGTCGGCGACGGCCCGGGCGAGCTCGGCCTCGGCGCTGTCACCGGCGGCGTACGCCGGGACGAAGACGGTGGTCGCACGGCCGACGACGGTGATGCCGCCGTGGACGGCGGTCGGGGTCAGCGTGACGGTGGCGTCCGGGCTGCCCGCGGCGGGCCGGGTGACGACGCCGCTGGTGCTGACGACGCCGGGGGCGCTCGACGTCCAGGTGATCGTGGAGCCGTTGGCGCCGGTCGTGGGGAGTGCGAGGTTCGAGGTCACGTTCGAGGTGTCGCCGAGCGAGACGGCGGCGTCCTGGTTCGCGAGAACCGAGTGCACGGATGCGGCGCTCTGCTGCACCTGGCCGGCGGTGAGCGCGGAGGTCCAGACCTGCATGTCGTCGATGGCACCGGCCCAGTAGGCGTCCGCGCCGTAGAACGACTTGCCGAGGAAGCCGGAGAACGTGGACGTTCCGATCGCGGACGCGGCGGTGAAGGTCGTGCTGCCCTGGCCGACGAGAGCTCCATCGAAGTAGGTCGAGACCGACTGGCCGCCCTTGACGACGACCGCCATGTGCACCCAGCGGTTCGCGGCGACCGGAGTGTTGCCTGCGGCCCGCACCTCGGAGCCGCTCTTGATCGCGCCGAAGCCGGCCGGTCCGCACTTCGTGGTGGAGAGGACGTGGGAGTCGACGCTGGAGCCGAGCGTGAAGGGCCAGGTGCAGTCCGGAGCACCGCTCCAGCGCAGCCAGGCGGACATCGTGACGTCCTGCGTGCCGGCGGGGATCAGGCCCGGGGCGATCCGGACGTGCGGCGCGGCCGACGTGCTCGATCCGCCCGGGAGCGAGAGAGCGCGGTCGGTGGAGGCGCCGGAGGGACCCGCGACGCTGGTCGCGCCGGAGTTGATCAGGGTGCCGGGGTGGTTGCCCGGAGCGGAGTCGGCGACGACGGCTCCATTGGCGAGCGTCGCGCCGATGCCGTCGAACGAGTACTGCAGCGCGGGAGCGGGGACGGTCTCTGCGGCGCCGGCGGCGCCGATCGGTCCGAGTACGCCGCCGAGGCAGGCGATGGCGAGCGTCAGCGCGGCGCCCGCTCGGGGGAGGCGTGAGCGCCGGGTGCGCTCCTGCCGGGGGGTTCGTGACATGGGGGGTCCTTCAGGTGAGGGGTCGGAGGGGGAGGACGGAGCCCGCGCGATCGGCCGGCGGAGTGGTGAGTCCGGCGTCCGTCTGGCGGGGAGGGAATCGCCGGAAGGCGGCCCGGGACGCGGGCCTGGCGACCCGTGATCGGGAGGCGGAGGTCGACGTGGGTGCGAGGACGAGACGTCGCGCGCTGCGGGCGCCGACCGCGGTCACCGCGTGGAAGGTGTCGGCCGGGCCGACAGTCATCGGGGCCGGGCGTGGGCCTGCGGCGGGAGGGTGCGGCGGGAGGGTGGTGCTGTCGTCATCATCGACGTTCCTCTCAGGTTCGCCTTCGAACCGGTCGGAGTGGGACGCGAGGCGCGAGGACGCGCTTGCCCACTTCAGGTGACACCGTACCGACTTTTGTTAACGGTAACAATGGCGGATTCCCGGGCGATGCCGCAGCGACGGCGGGTGTGAGCGCTCTCTCCCTGCGAGCACGGGGATCCGCGTGGACGGATCACCCTCGCCCGGCGGGGCTCGGACCGGATCCGCTCGAGACCGGCACTTGACACCGGCTCCGCGACCGGTCGATGGTTGTCCACGTCAACATGCAGGTCGTGATCAGCTTCCCATCCCACTCGGAGCGTCGGCGCTGACGCGTCCCGCGGCGGGACGACCGGATCACCATCCCGGTCGCTCCGGCGCATCCTCTGCCGTGCTCCGATCCCTTCGGACACGGCTCCTTCCTGCGACCCTCATCCGCGTCCCTTCGGGGACGCCGGATGTCTGTGAAAGGCACCCATGTCCCGGACAACGAAGTCCCACCCCTCCAAGCGCCTGATCGGCGCCCTGATCGCGGCCGTCGTCGGCATCACGACCTTCGGCATCAGCTCGCCCGCCTCTGCAGCCACCGCCCCGGTCGGCCTCGGATCGGCGCAGGAGATCCGCAACCAGCACAGCAGCATGTGTCTCGACGACTTCGACTTCGGCACTCAGCCCGGAGCCGAGGTGCGGCAGTGGAGCTGCACCGAGGGGAGCAACCAGCGCTGGCAGGTCACCGACCTCGGCACCGGCTACGCCGAGATCAAGAACACCTTCAGCAACCTCTGCCTCGACAACTTCGACTTCGGCACCACTCCGGGCTCGGAGGTGCGGCAGTGGAGCTGCAACGGAAGCACCGCCCAGCAGTGGCGGATCACCTCCGTCGGCGGAGGCTACGCCGAGATCGCCAATCGGCACAGCGACCTCTGCCTCGACAACAAGGACTTCCGCCAGATCGACGGCTCCCCCATTCAGCAGTGGACCTGCACCGGCTCCAAGGCCCAGCGCTGGGCACTGACCGATCCGACCGTGCAGAAGATCACCTGGACGCTGAACCGCGTCGCGAGCCCGACCGCGGACGAGGCCGACGCCTACGCCCGCATCACCGACGCGATGGACCGCGCCGTGGCGCGCTACAACCGCCTCAGCAACATCTCCCGCTCCCTGACCGTCTCGTACAGCCCCGGAACCCCGACGGCCGATGCGAACATCTACGGCCAGATCCGCTTCGGCAAGGAGCGCGTCTACATGGTGGAGGGCACCGCCATGCACGAGATCTCGCACACCGTGGGCTTGGGCACGTCGACCACCTTCAACACGAACTGCGAGAACAGCAGCTGGGACTCGGCCCTGGCACTGCTGCGCACCTGGGACGGACCGGACGCGACAATCCAGTGCACCCCGGGTCACATCTTGAACTACGGCCTCAACTACAACAGCGAGTTCAGCCAGCTGAACCTCGAGCGCCACGTGAAGCTGGTGCAGTCCATGCTCAGTGACGGCATGTAGCCGTCACTCGAGGCACGCCCGAACGAGCATCCTCGCCGCCCCTCGCGGGCGGCCGGCGCCGGCGGGGCGGGGAACCAGAGCCCTCCCCCCCGCCGGCGCCGCATGCCCCGATGTCTCCCTCCGGAGGCGCGGGGCAGCGGAGCGCTCGGGAGTCGAGGAGGGCCCCTCGACCGGGTGGTCGCAGCCGACGTGCCGGACGCCGCACCCTGGGGAGGGGGCGTCCGGCACGTCTTCCTCGTGTCGGCGCCGTCCGGTCCGCCGGACCCCCCGGAGGCGCATGACGGGCGGCGTCTGCGGGCGCTAGCGGTTCTGCTCGACGGTGCTCGGCGCGGTCCGGTGCGTCTCCGGCGCCTCCGTGCCGACGGGCTCCGCCTCCCCGCTCGCCGCGGCCTCCCGCAGGTACTGCGCCGACATGACGCGGTAGGAGCCGGTGAGCATCGCCGCGCCGGCCGCGATGATCATGACGACTCCGCCGACCAGGAACACCAGCGCGATCCCCCGGCCGATGCCGTCGCCGAGCAGCCCGCCGAACGCCGAGCGCCCGGCCGGCGACTCCATGTACGGGATGAGCGCGAACTCGGCGATCGGGGCGATGAGGAACGACGTGATCGGAGCGGCGGCCGACTCGAACGCCGCCGCGAAGCCGAAGACGCGCCCCTGGGTCTCGAAGGGGACGACCTTCTGGATCACCGTCTGCTCGGCGGCCTCGACCGCCGGGATCAGGGTCATGTAGATCCAGATGCCGCCGGCGTAGAGCCACCACCAGTCGCGGAGGGTGAAGACCGCGCCGATCAGGCCCATCGCCATCACGAGCAGCAGCATCGTCCGGATCGGGTTCCTCCCGAGACCGAACCTCGCGACGAGCAGACCGCCGATGACGAAACCGGTCGCCGTCACTCCGAGCACCACGCCCCACAGCTCGACCGGGAACAGCTCGAGGCCGTACGGGTCCATCAGCGCCATGTAGACGCCGCCGATCAGGTTGTTGAACGTCGAGAAGACGATGAGCGCGAACAGCCCGGTCGCCGCCCGCACCGCGGTGATGCTGCCGCGGAGATCGATCAGCGGCGCCCTCTCCCCCGTCGGCGCGGGCCGGTCCTCCGGGATGCGCAGGAAGAGGAGGTGCAGGAGCGCGGCGGCGGAGAGACCGATCGCGATCACCAGCGTCCACCCCATGCCGAGCAGGCCGATGGCGAGCCCGCTGAAGACGCTCGTCACCACGAAGGCGAGGCCCTGGACCGTCCCGACGAGGCCGTTCGCGCGGGCGTGCCCCTCCACCGGGACCAGCAGGGTCACCGTCGTGGACAGGGCGATGTTGCGCATGTTCTCGATGACGGCGCCGAAGAGGATCGTGCCCGAGAACACCCAGAACCAGGGGGCGCGGAAGTCCAGGAGCGCCGCCTCGGGCAGCGCGAGGAAGAGACCGCCCGCGACGCCGAACGACACGAGCGTGACCGCGCCGGCGAACACCATGACGCGGAACTTGCGGTGCCGGTCCACGATCGTGCCGAAGGCCATCGCGAAGACCGCGACGAGCAGCATGTAGGCGCCGCCGATGATCCCTGTCGCCAGGACGGAGCGCGTCTCGAGGTACACCCAGAACGTGAGCGCGAACCAGAGGAAGCTCGTCGTCACGTTCGCGACGGCGGTGTTGAGGAGGATCTGGTGGAAGTCGCGGAGCCTCGTCGAGGCGTCGACGGCGGGTCCGGGCACGGGAGCGGTCGAGGACACGGCTTCCCTCCGCTCGCGACGGCGCCGTCGGTCCCGCGGCGGGAGTCGAGGGTCGTCGCAGCCACTGTAGGACCGCGCCGTCGGCGAGTCGAGAGGGGCCGGGCGTCCGGCGGGGATGCGCTGCCGCCTCCCGCGCGGACGCGGGCGCCGCCGCCCTCGCGGTATCTTCCGCTCCTCCTGGACGTGTGCTCCGTCGGCGCCGCGGCCTCACCGGAGGCATCCGAAGCGCCGACGAACCGGCGGTGCGGATCCGGGCGGGGCGGCGAGCGCCGCGCACAGCGCGACGCCGGCCCCTCGGAAGGGAGCCGGCGTCGTGCCCTCGCGGTTCCTGCTATTCGAGCAGCTTGCCCGCGGTGGCGACCTCGCCGCTGATCAGCGCCTGGATCTCCTCCGGCACCGCGGGGATCTCCTCGCGCGTGATCCCCGTGGAGGGCGACCAGACGAGGTTCACCTGGAGGGCCGGGTCGATGTCCGGGTAGTCGCTGCGGTTGTGGCAGCCGCGGCTCTCCCGGCGCTCGAGGGCGGCCTCGAGGGTGGCCCGCGCGGCCATCGCGGCCGACTTGAGGTCGAAGGCGTGGGCGAGGTCCTGGAAGCCGGCGATGTCCGGGTGCACGCCGATGTCGGCGATGCGCGCCTCGATCGCGTCCAGCTCGGCGAGCCCGGCGAGCAGGCCCTCCTCGTCGCGGACGACTCCGGCGTGCTCGGTCATCGTGTTGCGGATCGCGCGCTGCAGGGCGCGGACGTTCTCGGTGCCGTCGGCCGCGAGCAGGCCGGCGATCTCGTCGCGGGCGACCTGGACGGACGCGGCCGAGCGCGTCTGGGCGGTCAGTGAGGCGGAGTACTCCGCCGCCGCCTGCCCGACGATCCGGCCGAAGACCAGCAGCTCGATCAGCGAGTTGCCGCCGAGGCGGTTGGCGCCGTGCAGTCCACTGGAGGCCTCTCCGATCGCGTAGAGCCCGGGGACGTCGGTGCTGTGGTCGTCCGAGCGGACCCAGACCCCGCCCATCGAGTAGTGCGCCGTGGGCGCGATCTCGATCGGGTCCTTCGTGATGTCGAGCATCTGCAGCTCGAGCATCGTCTGGTACACCCGCGGCAGCCGGGTCATGATCGTCTCGCGCGGCAGATGCGAGACGTCGAGCCAGACCCCGCCGTTGGGCGTGCCGCGACCCTCCTTGATCTCGGTGTAGCAGGCGAGGGCGACGCGGTCGCGGGTCGAGAGCTCGAGGCGCTCGGCGTCGTACTTGCCCATGAAGCGCTCGCCGAGGCCGTTGCGGAGGATGCCGCCCTCGCCGCGGGCCGCCTCGGAGATCAGCGTGCCGGCCGCGTTCTCGGGCTCGATGATGCCCGACGGGTGGAACTGGACGAGCTCGGGGTCGCGCAGCCGCCCGCCGGCCTCGACGGCCAGGCGGAACGAGTCGCCCGTGTTCTCGTCCCGGCGGGAGGAGGTGCGGCGCCAGATGCGGTTGTGGCCGCCCGCGGCGAGGATCACCGCATCCGCGTGGATCAGGTAGCGGGTGCCGTCGACGAGGTCGAAGCCGTAGGCGCCGAACACTGCTCCGTCCTCGTTGACGAGGATGCGGGTGACGTACACGGTGTCCAGGATCGGGATCTCGAGCTGGGCGGCCCGGTTGACGAGCGTGCGCTGGATCTCGAGGCCGGTGTAGTCGCCCGCGAAGGCGGTCCGGCGGTAGGTGTGCGCGCCGAAGAAGCGCTGCGAGATGCGGCCGTCGTCCTCGCGGGCGAACGGCATGCCGTAGCGCTCGAGGTCCTGGATGCCGCGGGCGGCGTTGGAGGTGACGATCTCGACCGTGTGCGGGTTGGCGAGCTGGTAGGACTCGGTGATGGTGTCGGCCGCGTGCTGCTGCCAGCTGTCGTCGGGGTCCATCGTGGCGAGGGCGGCGTTGATGCCGCCGGCGGCGAGGGAGGTGTGCGCGTCCGACTTCGAGCGCTTGCCGAGCGCGAGGACGTCCACGCCCGCCTCGGCGAGCTCGATCGCGGCGCGCAGGCCCGATCCGCCGGTGCCGATGACGAGGACGGAGGTGGAGATCCGACGCTCCGGTGCGGTGGTCTCTGAAGTGGTCATGCGTCCACGCTAGGCACGGCGCTTCGATTACTCCAATGCATAATGCTGGGCACAGCCATGCGCATAGAGTATGCATGTGGATCTCGAGCAGCTCACCGGATTCGTCGAGGTCGCCCGCCTCGGCAGCTTCACCCGCGCCGCCGAGGAGCTGCATCTCGCGCAGCCCTCGCTGAGCCGCCGGATCGCCGCGCTGGAGCAGGACCTCGGCTCCGAGCTCTTCCACCGGGCGCGTTCCGGCAGCACCCTCACACCGGCCGGGGAGCTGCTGCTGCCGCTCGCCCGGCGCATGCTCGCCGACGCCGGATCGGTGCGCCGCGAGCTGGCCGAGCTGGCCGGACTCGAGCGCGGCCGGGTGCGGTTCGGCGCGACGCCGACGCTCTGCATCAGCCTCGTCGCGGAGGTGCTGCACGCGTTCCACTCCGCGCATCCCGCCGTGGAGCTGCACCTCGCCGAGGACGGGTCGCGGAGCCTCTTCGACCGGCTGGCCCGGGGCGAGCTCGACCTGGCGCTGGTGACGACCTCGACCGCGGCCGCTCCCGGCGCCTTCACGGTGACGCCGCTGCTCGTCGAGGAGCTCGTCGTGGTCTCCTCCGCCGCGGAGCCTCCCCTCGCCGCGACCGGCGCGCTCGACCTGGCGGCGGTCGCCCGCCTCCCGCAGATCGTCTTCAACTCCAGCTACGACCTGCGCCGCACGACCGACGCCGCGTTCGCCGCCGCGGGCCTGGAGCCGGACGTGGTGCTGGAGGGCGCCGAGATGGACGCGGTGCTGCGCTTCGCCGAGCGGGGCCTCGGGGTCGCGGTCGTCCCGGCGATGGTGCTGCAGGGGCGCCCGGGGCTGCGCTCGATCCGCCTCGAGGAGCCGACGCTCGAGAAGCCCACCCTGACCCGGACGATCAGCCTCGCGCGCCCGGCGGACCTCGCGCCGACCGCCGCGGCGCGGGTCATGCAGCGCACCATCGCGGCGACCGCCCGCGCCTTCGCCGCCCAGGCCGGCGGCACGATGCGCCTGGCCGACACCCGCTGACCCAGCGGGGTCTCATCACCCCGCTGCGCGGCCGGCACATGCTGATCGAGCAGCCCCGGAGGGCGCATCGAGATCCCCCCGCACGCGCAGGAGCGCCCCCGGCCCCGCAGGGCCGGGGGCGCTCCCCGGTGGTTCAGCCGTGCGCTACGAGCACGGGCGCGCCGCGTACGGAGCGCTCACCTCCGTCTCGACGGGGGCGCCGTTCATCGTGGCCGTGGCCTCGACGGTCACCGCACCGGCGGGCAGGTTCGCCTGACGGGTGGTGAAGGCGTGCGACACGGTCTTGCCGGGCGCCACCGAGGTGAACGACTTCGTGCCGGACGTCGACGTGAAGGTCACGCCGACGGGGACGTCGGAGCCGTTGCTCGCCTGGACGGTGACGATCGCCTTGCCCGCGATGCAGCGGGTCGCCGCGCTCGCCGTGATGTCGAGCGCCGGAGCCGCCTCGCCCTCGGTGAAGGCGAAGGTGTCGAGCTCGAACAGGTCGCCGGAGGGTCCGGAGTAGCTGAAGTACACGTCGTGCACTCCCGTCGCTCCGGTCAGCGCGGCGCTGACGTCGGTCCACTCACCGGTCGTCCCGTTCACCGCGACGGTGCCCGCGACGGGCCCGGTCTCGGAGTCGAGGCGGACGGTGACGGTGCCGCCGGCCTGCAGCGCCTTGGCCTTCGCGGTGAACGTCGCGGCTCCGGTGTCCCCGAAGTCGACGGCCGACAGCGCGGTCCAGTCGCCGTTGTCGAGGTCCTTCAGCACGAGGTTCTGGGTCGCGCCCGCGGCGGGGGTGCCGAGCGGCGCCGTCGCGATGCCCTTGCTCCAGCCGATGGTCTCGGCCGGGAAGGTGCGGTACGGATCGAAGTCCTTCACCTGGTCGACGCCCTTGTAGTCGCCGACCACCTGCTGCACCGTGCCGTCGGCGTTGAACTGCAGCTCCTGGATGTGCGGGCTGCGGTACCCCTGGGTGGTGTCGCCGTTGATCCGCTTGTTGAGCGTCGGCGCGTGGTAGGTGAAGTAGTACTTGCCGCCCAGCTCGAAGACCGACTGGTGGTTGTTGCCGCCGGTGCCGGCTCCGAAGAAGCGGCTCTGGTTCGGGAACATCACGCCGGCGTAGTTCTCCTTGGGCCAGGACATCGGGTCGTCCGAGATCATGTAGCCGATCTCGCCGCCGCCCGGGTAGCCGGGCTCGCGGGTCTGGTTGCCGCCGAAGTCGTTGCCGCCGAAGTGGGACGAGTACGAGAGGTAGTACTTGTCCTGGCGCTTGAACACCTGGGCCGCCTCGAACGCGACGGGCGCGTCCACGACGGCGGAAGTGCCCTGGGTCGAGATCATGTCGTCGCCGAGCTCGATCACGCGGATGTTCTTCGGGTTGTTGAAGCGCTCGGCCGCGGGGAGCGCGGTCGAGGCGGGTCCGCCTCCGAAGAACAGGTAGCCCTGGCCGTCGTCGTCGACGAGCGGTGCCGGGTCGAACTTCCACGCGACCGCCTCGGCGCCCGGGGTGGACGCGTTGATGAGCGTGGAGGTGCGCTGGCTGGTCCACGGGCCCACCGGCGAGTCGCCGGTGATCACGTTGCTGGAGCCGCCGCCGTTGGCGTAGTAGAGGAAGTACTTGTCGACGCCGTTCACGGTCTTCTTCGCCATGCCGGGAGCCCACGAGTTGCCGGTGTAGGGCGCGACTCCGGTGGAGCCGGCGACCTGGATCTCGCCGTGGTCGGTCCAGTTGACGAGGTCGTCCGAGGAGATCACGGTGATCTGGTTGATCTTGCCGTAGTCGATGCCCGCCGAGACGCCCGTGGCGGGGTTCGGAGCGTAGCCCTGGGTGTCGTTCGTCATGTACATGTACACGCGGCCGTTCTCGACGAAGCCGAAGCCGTCGGCGCCGAACTTCCAGCCCATGAGCGGGTTGTGGTCGCCCGGGATCTTGCCCACGACCTCGATGGTGCGCGAGGCGGGCGCGGGCGGCGCCGCTCCGACCAGCGAGACGTCGTCGAGCTTGTAGTCCATGAGGTGCGTCTCGGGCGCGGCCGAGGGAGTCGCGGTCCACGGCGTCTCGAAGAAGAGGCGCGCGGTGGCGACGCTCTGCCCGGCGGGGATGGTGAACGATCCGTTGATCGTCGCCCACTGCCCCTTCGTGGCGGTGACGCTCGCGAGGTTCGTGTAGGTGCCTCCGCCGTAGTGCATGGTGGCGAAGAACTGCTTGGTCGCGGGGCTCGCGGCGTTCTCGTACTTGATCTGCGCCTTGACCTGGTAGGTCTGGCCGGCGACGACCTTGCCGCTGAGGTCCTGCATGGCGCCCGCGCCGGTGGTCGTGCGGCCGGTGACGAGCGCTGCGGCGGTGCCGGTGCGCGCGTCCGTGGTCGTCGCGATGGTGCCGGCGTCGGCGGCGTTGCCGTTGTTGACGAACCAGCTGCTGATGCCGCTCTCGAAGCCGCCGTTGACGATGAGCTCCGCCTCAGCGGCGGACGAGGTCTGGGCGGCGAAGGGGGCCACCAGGAGCGCGGTCAGCGCGGCCGTGGCCAGCAGCCTCAGCCGCAACCGCCCCTTCGGAGCGGCTTCTCGTTGTGGTGATCTCACGGATCCTCCTTGATCGTGTCGTGCAGGAGATCGTCGGCGACGGGTGCCGCTGACGCGTTCGGGGGCGGGGGCGGCCGCGCGGGCCGCCCCCGGAGTGCTCAGCCGCAGGACGCGGCCGGGTGGGGCGCTCTCACCGTGGTCGTCACCGGCTCGCCGTCGAGGGTGGCGGTCGCGGTCACGACCACCTCGGCGGCGGGGACCGAGGCCGCCCGCGTGGTGAAGGCGTGGCTCGTCGTGGCGCCGGGTGCGAGCGCGGCGACCGTCTTCGTGCCGGAGGCGCTCTCCATCCGGAGGGCGACGGGCACGTCGTCAGCGTTGGTCGCCCGCACGGTCACGACGACCTTCCCCGCGATGCAGCGGGTCGCGGCGGCGGCGGTCACATCGAGCGACGCCTCCTTCAGCGTCCCGAGGCGGGCCAGCTGGTAGCTGAGCGCGCGCTCCGGGGCGTCGATCTGGTTCTGCGATCCCGCGGTGCCGACCGCCTGCGCCTTCGCGAGGACCGACTGGAGGTCGGACCAGGCGTCGGCCGGGTAGTCGTCGGAGCGGAGCGTCGCCGCGTGAGCGACGGCCGCGTCGAGCTGCGAGCGGTCGAGCGCCTTCCCCTCCGAGGAGAGGGTGTCGCTCAGGAGGAACTCGTCGACGTCGACGTGGCCGCCGGCGGTCTTCGTCGCGTAGCTGAACAGCCCGAGGCGGTGGCCCATGAAGTGCGTGAGCTGACCGTCGAGGGTCTGCGGGCCGACGCGGCTGCCGAGCTTCGTCCAGCTCGTCCCGTCGAGGCTGTACGAGAAGGTCGTCCAGAGCTGTCCGGCCGGGGCCGAGAGCTCGAGGTCGGCCTTCAGGCGCACCTGCGAGGCGTCGCCGAGGGCGGCGGCGGTGCCGGGGAGGAAGGACTCCACGGCCGCCTGGTCGAACGTGGTCGCGAACGGCTGACTGCGGTTCACGACGCCGACGGTGGTGACGCCGTCCACGCGCTTGACCGCGACGTAGGAGAAGCCGCGGTTGTAGGCCGCGAGCCCGGCGACGTCGCCGTCCTTCATCCCGGAGACGTCGAACGCCGCCTCCGCCGACTGCTTCGGAGCCACGATGCGCTGGGAGAGCGTGTTGCGCGCCTCCTCCAGGTACGTCATCTCGGGCGAGCCCGAGAGACGCGTGTGCGCGGCCGTTCCGCTGAGCACCTTCCCGTTGGTGAGGCGGAGCCAGCCCTCGCGCTCGGTCAGCGACCAGTAGCGGTTGTCGGGGGCGTGGTTCCACTGCCAGGGGAGGGCGAGGGTCGAGCCGTTCGGCTCGATCTCGGCGGCCGTCGGGCGCTCGAGGGTGGGAGCGGCGCCGACGAGCGAGACGTCGTCGAGCAGGTACTCGGTGCTCGAGGACGCCGGCTGCGGATTGCCCCACGGCGTCTCGACGGCGAACTTCACGCTGCCGACGTTCGCGGTCTCGGGCACCGTGTAGGTCCCCGTGATCGTCGTCCACTGCCCCTGCGTGACGGCGGCGGAGGCCATCGTCACGGGTCCCGCGCCGAAGTCGGCGCAGAGGTTGAAGCGGACCGACGCGGGGCCGGTCGTGTACTTCACCTTCGCGGACACGGTGTAGGTCACGCCGCGCTGCAGCTTGTTCGCCAGCACCTGGCTCGGGCCGGAGCCGTTGAGCGTGCGGGTGCCCACGCGGAGCGCGGCGGTGCCGGACGCCGGGTCGGTCGTGTCGGCCGACAGCGTCGCGCCGAACTGGCCTGCCCACGGCGCCGTCCCCGACTCCGCTCCCGGGTTCTGGAGCAGCTGCACGCCGAGTAGCGACGCGTCGTAGGCGGGCGCGGGCGGGATCGTCCACGACTCGTCCTGGTAGGCCTTCGCCGGGGCGTCGTTGTCGAAGTCGTCCGAGACGACGATGCTCTTCTGCCGCTCGAACAGCTCCTCCTCGGGGCTGAGGCGGATCGGCTTCGGGAAGCTCCCGCCCACCGGCACCGAGCCGTTCGTCCCGAACGTCGGCCAGCCGTCCTTCCACGTCGCCGGAATGAGCCCGGGGATGCGGCCGGTCGGGAAGCTGTCGCGGAAGAACATGCCGTGCCAGGCGGTCGAGCCGTCCTCCTTCGCGATCGGCACGAGGCTCCCCTGGGCGAACCCGCTGGAGTTCAGCACGCCCCTGCCCTCGTAGGGGTTGCTGCCGTCGGCGGTCGCGTAGCGGCCCAGCAGCTCGGACGAGCGGAACAGCGCCACCTGGCGGCCCTGGCCCGAGGGCCAGGTGATGATGACGATGTAGTACTGCCCGTCGATGTACTGCACCTGCGCGCCCTCGAACAGGCCGCCGAGGTAGCCGGCTCCCGGGTAGTCCGAGGTGCGGAGGATGTTCGGGTACTCGGCGACGACGGTCGTCAGGTCCTCGCTCAGCTTCACGGCGCTGGTGGATCCGGAGCCGTAGAAGATGTACGGCGTGCCGCCGTCCGCGTCGTCGAAGAAGAGCGACGGGTCGTGGAAGGCGCGGCCGAGGGCCGTGCGGGTCCAGGCTCCGTCCTCGATGTCGTCGGTCGAGTAGAGGTAGGAGCCGCCGAGGTTGTTGGTGTTGAAGACCGCGTAGTAGCGGCCGTCGTGGTACCGGAGCGACGAGGCCCACTGGCCGTTGCCGTAGGAGTTCTGCCCGTTCCGGAGCGAGAAGCGGTCGCCGATCTCGAGCCGGTCGAAGACGTAGTTGACGATCTCCCAGTTGACGAGGTCGTAGGACTTCATGATCGGGGCGCCCGGGCTGAGGTGCATCGTGGTGCTGATCATGTAGTAGATGTCGCGGCCCTCGTCGTTCTCGGCCGCGGGCACGCGCTCGACGCTGACGTCGGGCACGTCGGCGTTCAGCAGCGGCACGGAGTAGGTGCCGTCGCCGCGGTCCGTCGACGTGTACGAGGCCTTCGGCGACCACGCGCCGGCCGCGGTCGCCGGAGCCGCGCCGGAGGCGAGCAGGCCCGCCGCGAGGAGGGCGCCGATCGCCGTGGAGGCGACTGCGCGCATCGGGGTCATTCGAACAGCGACAGCGTCAGGACGGAGGAGTAGTCGCCGGGGGCGACGTCGGCCTCGGTCTTCAGGGTGAGGCCCGCGGACACGGTCCAGGACCCGTCCGTCGCGGTCTCCTGCGAGTCGAGCGACAGCGCGAGCAGCTCCTGGTCGAACAGGCCCACGGCGTCGGCACCCTCGTCGAGGATCGTGTCGACCGGGTCGCCCTCGGACACGAGGCCCGACTCGCCGCCGTCCACGAGGACCGGCGTCCAGCCGAGGTGGTCGGAGGAGATGTCCTCCTGGTCCGCGTCGCCGGTGAAGGCGCTCGCCGAGCCGAGGACGTACCAGCCGGCTCCGGCCGGGATCTCGTCGACGGTCCGGGTGTCCGTCACGGTCACGTCGGGCAGCTGCCCCGTGAAGGCGCGCACGGTCGGGGTGGAGCCCTCCTCGGCGAGCGTGGCGGAGGTGCCGTCGATCGACATCGAGAGGGCGCCGGGCTGCTCCAGCTCCTCGATGCTGACGTTCACGTCGACGTCGTCGGAGCCGTACTCGGTGTCGGCGGCCGCGGCCGCGGCGGCGACGCCGGACAGGAGCAGGCAGCCGGCGAGAGCTGTGCCCGAGCGGACGAGCCAGAGGGGTCGGAGGGTGCGTCGCGTGGACATGGTGTTCCTCACTCGATCGGCATCGTCGCCGATCAGGTCGAGCGCCGGACGGCGCGGAGTGGTGGCGCGGCCCGAGGCCGCGAGAGGACGGAGCGCGGCGCAGCCCGAGGGGCGTTCGGCCGCGCCTGGAGCGCAGGACGCGCGGAGAGCGGCGGACGGCTCGTGCGCGGCGGCTTCCACAGCGTGGCCACGCGAGCTCCAGCTCTCGACCCCCTCAGCACTGAGGGGAGAAAGGCTGCCCGACACTCGTCTCTCTCGACTGCTGAGCTTTCCCTCAGCTAGTCTTGCGGGCAATGTTACCGGGAACATTCCCGATTGCAAGGACGTGTTCTCAACCGTCCGGAGCAGCGCAGCGAGGCGATCACCGCGTTCCGCCGCGGCCGGGCGGGGACGGCGGGAGGGGACGAGGATGTCCGCAGGGGCGGCGACGGCGGAGGCCGAGCAGGAGGTCGTGACGACGGAGTGCGCGGAGCGCTCGGGCGTCATCGGCGTGCTCCTGGGCGACTTCGAGCCGTTCGGCACGGAGGTGCTGCAGGGAGTGGCGACGGCGCTCCGGGGGACCCGGTTCGACCTCCTCGCCGGCAGCGGGGCGAGCCGCCGGGGCCGGGCGGGCTGGGAGCAGGAGTCCCTGCGGCGCCTCACCGAGGCGCACGTAGCGGGAGCGATCCTGGTGACTCCCTCCGGCGTGATCCCCTCGTCGGACCTGCCGCTCGTCGTCGTGGATCCGCTGACCGCGCAGACCGAGCTGCATTCGGTGGCGACCGACGACTTCGGCGGAGCGCAGCTGGCGACGAGCCACCTGATCGGGCTCGGCCATCGCCGCATCGGCTTCGTCGCGGGCCGCCCCGACCTGGAGTCGTCGCACCGGCGCGGCGCCGGCTACCAGCGGGCGCTCGCGGACGCCGGCCTCCCCTACGACCCCGCGCTCGTACGGGTCGGCTACTACCGGCACGACCCCTCCCTCGCCGCCGCCCACGAGCTGCTGCTGCTGCCCGACCGCCCGACGGCGGTCCTCGCCGCGAACGACGCCTCCGCCATCGCCGTGATCGAGGCGGCCCGGGCGCTGGGCCTCTCGGTGCCGGGGCAGCTTTCGGTCGTGGGCTACGACGACGTGCCCGACGCCTCCCGGGTGGTCCCCGCGCTCACGACGGTGAGGCAGCCGCTGCACCGCGTGGGGCGCGCGGCCGCCCGGGCGCTCCTGACGCTGATCGACGGCGGGAGCGTGGCCGAGCAGCACGTGCGGCTGCGCAACAAGCTCGTGCTCCGCGGGTCGACGGCGCCTCCCGCCGAGGGCCCGCCGTCCGGCTGACTCCTCCCCCTCCCCCAGCCGGCGGGAATACGCTCGGCGCATGAACCAGCAGCGCACTCCGGTCACGGTCACGGTCACGGGAGCGGGAGGCGCCATCGGCTACGCGCTCCTTTTCCGCATCGCCTCGGGTCAGCTCCTCGGGCCGGACGTCCCCGTCCGCCTGAACCTGCTCGAGATCCCCTCCGGCCTCCGCGCGGCCGCGGGCACGGCGCTCGAGCTGCAGGACGGCGCCTTCCCCCTCCTCCGCGGGATCGAGGCGACGGACGACCCGGCCGCCGCGTTCGACGGCGCGAGCGTCGCCCTCCTCGTGGGCGCCCGGCCGCGCAGCGCGGGCATGGAGCGCGCCGACCTGCTCGCCGCGAACGCGGGCATCTTCGGGCCTCAGGGCGCCGCGCTGAACGCGCACGCCGCCTCCGACATCCGCGTGCTGGTCGTCGGCAACCCGGCCAACACCAACGCCTGGATCGCGCGGCGCAGCGCCCCGGACATCCCCGCCGGCCGCTTCACCGCGATGACGCGCCTCGACCACAACCGGGCGGTCGCGCAGCTCGCCGCGAAGCTCGACGCCCCCGTCGACGCGATCGAGGGCGTCGCGATCTGGGGCAACCACTCCGCCTCGCAGTACCCCGACGCGACGCACGCCACCGTCGGCGGACGGCCGGTGCCCGAGCTGGTCGACGCCGAGTGGCTGCACACGGAGTTCGAGCCGCGGGTCGCCAAGCGCGGCGCCGAGATCATCGAGGTCCGCGGAGCCTCCTCGGCCGCGTCCGCCGCCTCCGCCGCGATCGACCACGTGCGCGACTGGGTCGACGGCACGTCGTGGACCTCGGCCGCTGTCGAGTCGGACGGCTCCTACGGGGTGGAGGAGGGGCTGATCTCCTCGTTCCCGGTCCGCTCCGTCGACGGCGAGTGGCGGATCGTCGAGGGGCTCGAGATCGACGCGCACTCCCGCGCGCGGATCGACGAGTCCGTGCTCGAGCTGCGCGCCGAGCGCGACCAGGCGCTGGCGTTCCTCGCGTCCTGACGCGCCCCTCCCCGTCCTGTCGCCACGGGATGCCACTCCGGTACGCCTCGCGCGACGTGTCGCGTACCGGAGCGGCATCTCGAGGAGGGGCTCAGCGGCGCTTCTCCGGAGTGGGGAGGGTGCCGGAGGCGCGGGCGGCCTCGTACCAGGCGTGCGCCTCCTCCTGGCGCTCCGCCTCGGCACCGGTCGCGATCGCCGCGCGCACGTGCTCGGGCCCGTAGCCGAACGACGCGACCAGGTCGGCGGCGTGCGGGCGGATGCGGGCGAGCAGCCGGTCGATGTAGGACGTCACCGCGACCGCTCGCTGCGACGACAGGCGCCCGTGGATGAGGTACCAGTCGAGGTGCTTCTCGATCAGGCCCAGGCCGAACAGGTCGCGGAGCCAGGTGAGGACGGTGCGCGTGCCCGCGTCCTCGACGCCGGCGAGCGCCTCCGTGAACGCCTCCCACTGCAGCAGCTCGGCGTGGGCGCGCGCCGCCTCGATGAGCTCGCTCTGGTGCGCGTTGAACAGGCGGGCCGCCTCGTCGGAGGGCAGCTTCGACACCGGGCGCAGCCGTGAGGCGATCCCCGCGACCATGCTCTCGACGCGGCCGGTGAGCAGCTCGCGCTGGTCCTCCCGTAGCTGGCCGACCGAGCGGGCCGTCGATCCGCGATCGGCGACGACCTGGGCCAGACGGCGCAGACCCGAGTTGTCGACGGTCGCCCCCGCGACCTGCGAGGCGGCGTACCGCGCGAGCTCCGCGGGCTGGGCGCCCTTGAAGCGGCGTCCGACGTCGGTCAGCAGGCGCTTGGCGACCAGCTGGAGGAGCACGGTGTTGTCGCCCTCGAAGGTCGCGTACACGTCGAGGTCGGCGCGCAGCTGCGTGAGCCGGTTCTCCGCGAGGAAGCCCGCGCCTCCGCAGGCCTCGCGCGCCTCCTGCAGCGTGTCGAGAGCGTGCCAGGTCGAGAGCGCCTTCAGCCCCGCGGCGAGGGTCTCGAGGTCCTGCCGCGACTGCTCGGTGTCGTTCGCGCCGGAGAAGACCTCGTCGAACGCCGTCAGCAGCTTCTCGTGCGCGAAGGCGGCGGCGTAGGTGGTGGCCAGGCGCGGCAGGAGGCGGCGCTGGTGCCGCTGGTAGTCGAGCAGCACCTCCTCCCGCTCGCCGCCGCCGGTGAACTGGCGGCGCTGGTCGCCGTAGGTGACGGCGACCGTCAGCGCGATCTTCGCCGCGGCGACCGAGGCTCCGTCGAGCGAGACGCGGCCCTGCACCAGCGTGCCGAGCATGGTGAAGAAGCGGCGGCCCGGGCTCGCGATCGGCGAAGAGTAGGTGCCGTCGGCGGCGACGTCGCCGTAGCGGTTCAGCAGGTTCTCGCGCGGGACGCGGACCCCGTCGAAGTGGAGGCGGCCGTTGTCGATCCCGTTCAGACCGCCCTTGAGGCCGTCGTCCTCCCCGCCGACGCCGGGCAGGAACGCGCCCTGCTCGTCACGGATCGGGACGAAGAAGGCGTGGACGCCGTGGTTCACGCCCCGGGTGACCAGCTGCGCGAAGACGACCGCCGCGCGCCCGTCCACCGCCGCGTTGCCGAGGTAGTCCTTCCAGGCCGCGCGGAACGGAGTCCGCAGCACGAACTCGCCGTCCTCGTAGGTGGCGGTCGTGGCGATCGACGCGACGTCGGAGCCGTGCCCGGTCTCGGTCATCGCGAAGGCGCCCGGGATCTCGAGGCTCATGATCCCCGGCAGCCACTTCTCGTGGTGCGGGCGGGTGCCCAGGTGCAGGACCGCGGCGCCGAAGAGCCCCCACTGCACGCCGGACTTGATCTGCAGCGACGGGTCGGCGGTGACCAGCTCCTCGAAGCCGGCGATGTTGCCGCCGTGGTCGGCCTCGCCGCCGAGGTCGACGGGGAAGGCGCGGTGCACGCCACCCTCGGCCGCGAGCACGCGCATCTGCTCCGAGACGCGGAGGCGGTGCTCCTTCATCGGGAGGCCGTCGGTGCGGTGCAGCTCGGGGCGGGCGGTCAGGGCGCGGCTGGCGAGGCGCTGCTCGCGCCAGGCGCCGAGCAGGGTCTCGCCGAGGGCGGCGACGTCGACGGCGGGGGCGCCGTCCTCGTCCAGGCGCGCGTCGACCTCGGAGCCGAGGCAGTCCACCGGCGGCGTGGGCGCGATGGAGCCTGAGCGGGAGCGCCGGGCCCGCGTGCGTCCGGTGGCCGCCCGGTCGGCGGCGTCGGCGGCGGAGCGGGGGTGGGGAGCGGTGCTGACCATGGTGTTCGTGTCCCTTCGACCGTCTGCGGTTCGGGCCGCTCCCGGTGCGTCGTGCGCCGACGGTCGCGGCAGCGGAGGCGGTCCTCGCACGGTAGGTCGCGCGGCGGCGCGGCGGAAACGTTCCGTCGCCCGGGCACAAACGGCGCCGGGCGGAGGAGGAAGCGCGTTGTCGGAACCGACCAGGCGGGGGCGGGGCGCGCGGCTCGTGCGCAGGACGGGCTGTCCCTGCGACGGGAGCGGAGAAGGGGGCGGCTCGTCCGTGTGCTGAACGGGCTGTCCCTACGGGCTGCTTCTGCGGAGGAGGGACGCCGCACCGGAGGCCGCCTCGCTAGTCTCTCGGCATGAGCGAGCCGCCGCTGCCTCCCCCTCCGCCCGCCCGACACCCGGCGGCCGGGCCGCCCGCGGACGTCGCGGCAGCGCCTCCCCGGACTCCGGGTGCGCCGCCCGTGGACGTCGCGGCCGCGCCTCCCGCGCCTCCGGCCGCGCCGGGATCCGGGGTTCCGCATGGGCGCCCGGTCCGCGTCTGGGACCTGGTGCTGACGATCGTGCTGATCCTCGTGGCCTCCGCGGTGACGCTGCTGCTGTCGTTCTTCGGGCTGTTCTTCGCGATGGCCAGCGACTCGTGCGGCGGATCGAACGCCTGCGACATCGGCCTGATCGAGGGCGGGGTGGTCCTCGCCGCAGGAGGAGTGTGGGTGCCGTTCCTCGCGGCGCTGGCCGTCTCGATCGTGCTGCTGGTGCGGCGGCGCATCGCGTTCTGGGTGCCGGTGGCGGGCCTCGCGGTGTCGTTCTGCTGCACGCTGCTCGGCGGGTGGATGGCGTCGACGGGCGCGGGCGGCTGAGGGCGCTCGCCGACGCCTCGGACCGAGGACGCTCGCGTCGGTGACGAGATGGGCACGATCGCCGACGCGGAGCCCGGAACACGGTCGCCCGCGCCGGCGCCCGCCTCCGTCGCGGGTGGTGAACCGCGCGCCTCAGCGACGGATCAGTAGCTGTCCCAGCCGGGCTCCCAGTCGGGCTCGTCCGGCGGCACCCAGTCGTCCTCCGGCGGCTGAGCGGCGGACACCGGCGGACCGGACGACTCGCGGCCGAACGAGGGCTTCGCCCCTTGCGAGCGGGACGACCCGCCACGGGCGGTCGGCGCGCGGCGGGGAGCGGGAGCCTCCTCACCGGGTTCCGGGACGGCGATCTCGGGGCTCTCCCCCGCGACGACGGCGAGAACGGCCTCGCCGTAGGTGAGCAGCTTCTTCTGGCCGACGCCGCCGATGATGCTGAGCGCGTCCATCGTCGCCGGCTCGGCGGTCGCGATCTCGCGGAGGGTCGCGTCGTTGAAGACGATGTAGGCCGGGACCGCCTGCGCGCGGGCCTGCGCGGCGCGCCACTCCCGGAGCCGCTCGAACAGCGGCTGAGCCTCGCCCGACAGCTCGGCGACGGTGGACCGCCCGGAGCGGGAGGATCCGCTGGAGCGGGCCGGCTTCTCCGGCTCCTGCCGCAGCTCGACCTTCCGCTCGCCGCTGAGGACGGAGCCGGACGCGGGCGTGAGCACGAGCGTGCCGAAGCCGTCGTCGTTGACGCCGAGCAGGCCCTGGGCGAGGAGCTGGCGGGCGACTCCGCGCCACTGGGTGTCGCTGAGCTCGGCGCCGATGCCCCAGGTGGCGAGGCCGTCGTGCTGGTGCTGGGTGGTGCGCGGCGTGGTCTTGCCGCGGAGGACGTCGATGATGTGACCGGCGCCGAACTGCTGGTTGCGCTCGCGCTTGAGGCGGACGACCGTCGACAGGAACTTCTGCGCCGCGACCGTGCCGTCCCAGGAGGCGGGCGGCTCGAGGCAGGTGTCGCAGTTGCCGCAGGCGGTGCTCTCCTGGCCGAAGTAGGCGAGCAGGTTCACCCGGCGGCACTGGACCGTCTCGGAGAGCGCGAGCATCGCGTCCAGGTGCGCGGACATCCGCCGACGGTGCGCCAGGTCTCCCGGCGACTCGTCGATCATCCGGCGCTGCTGCACCACGTCCTGCAGTCCGTACGCGAGCCAGGCGGTGGACGGCAGTCCGTCGCGGCCGGCACGACCCGTCTCCTGGTAGTAGCCCTCGACCGACTTGGGCAGGTCGATGTGCGCGACGAACCGCACGTCCGGCTTGTCGATCCCCATGCCGAAGGCGATGGTCGCGCAGACGATGACGCCCTCCTCGCGGAGGAACCGCGACTGGGCGGCGGCGCGCACCCGCGAGTCGAGGCCCGCGTGGTACGCGACGGCGTCGAAGCCCGCCGAGCGCAGCGCCTCGGCCGTCGCCTCGACGCTCTTGCGGGAGAGGGCGTAGACGATGCCCGCGTCGTGCGCGTGCTCGCGCCGCAGGAAGTCGATCAGCTGCTTGCGCGGCTCGACCTTGTTGACGATCCGGTACTGGATGTTCGGGCGGTCGAAGCTCGAGACGAAGTGGCGGGCGGCGCCGAGGTGCAGGCGCGAGGTGATCTCGCGGTGCGTCGCCTCGGTGGCGGTCGCGGTGAGGGCGATGCGCGGGACGTCGGGCCAGCGCTCGGCGAGCTCGCCCAGTGCGAGGTAGTCGGGGCGGAAGTCGTGGCCCCACTGGCTGACGCAGTGGGCCTCGTCGATCGCGAAGAGGGCGATCCGGCCGCGGGCGAGGAACTGCTTCATGCCCTCGTTGCCCAGGCGCTCCGGGGCGACGTAGAGCAGGTCGAGCTCGCCGTCGAGGTAGGCGCGCTCGACGCGGCTGCGCTCGCCCGCGTCCTGGGTGGAGTTGAGGAACTCGGCGCGGACGCCGTTCGCGCGGAGGGCGTCGACCTGGTCCTGCATCAGCGCGATGAGCGGGGACACGACCACGCCGGTGCCGGGGCGCACGATGGCGGGGATCTGGTAGCAGAGCGACTTGCCGCCGCCGGTGGGCATCAGGACGACGGCGTCGCCGCCTCCGATGACCTGCTCGACGATGGCCTGCTGCTCGCCGCGGAAGGAGCCGTAGCCGAAGACCTTCTCGAGGATCGCCTGCGCCTCGGAGGATCCGGAGCCCGCAGCGCCGCTCGCCGCGTCGCTCCGGACGCCGCCGCGGGACTCCGCCGAGGGGTCGGCGAGCGGCGGGGCGGGGAGGGCTGTCGCGGTGGGCTCTGTCACCCGGGGAACTCTACCCGCCGCCTCCGACGCCGCCCCGGGGGTCCGGGGAACTGTGGAGAAGGGCCGCAGGGAGGGAGCTGGGGAGGCGGCTGCGGGGAGGTCGGGGGTCTTCTGCGGCGCCCGGATCAGAGGTCGGTGAGGGTGCGGGTGTCGCCGTCCCAGAAGCGGACGCCCGCGAGGCCGACGGTGAACGGCTCGCCGAGGAGGGGGACGGCGTCGCCGAGCTGCTCGGCGCGGAGGCGGCGCGAGACGCTGATGTGCGGCGTCCAGGCGTCCGGCAGCGAGGTGTCGACGCCGCCCGGCACGAGGCGCGTGGCCCGGTCGTGCAGAGCGTCGAGGGCGGGCGAGCGGACCACTCCCCAGGCGAGGACGAAGCGCCCGGCGTGCGGGAAGAGGAGGACGGCACCGAGGTCGGCCGTCGCCGGAAGCGGACCGAGCGCGCCCGGCTCCGGGGCGGTCAGCTCGGGCCCGGCGACCAGGGTGAGGTGCGGGCGGTTGCTGGCGGACGTGTGCAGCGCGAGGCTCGGGATGCCGGCCGCCTCGAGCGCCTCCCACTGGCTGCGGACGCGAGCCTCCGACTCCGGATCGAGGAGGACTTCGAGGCTGCGCATGTCCACATTCTGCCGCGGGCAATGTGTGCTGGCTTTCGCGGACGCGCGGCCACTCGCGGGTGCGCGCGGTCCTCGCCGGCTCCCGCGAGTGTGCAGGAGTCGTCGCACTCGCAAGCACGCAGGAGTTGTCGCACTCGAGCTCGAGTGCGACAACTTTCGCGCACTCGCGGGGGCGGGGAGCGGGGCGGAGACGGGGAGCGGGCGGGCACCGCCGGCCCCGCGCCCCGCCCCCGCGTCAGCCGATCGTCACGAGGGCGGCGAACAGCTCCGGCGCTCGGCGGTCGACGATCCGACCGCCGACGCGGATGCCCACCAGCGCGAAGACGGTGCCCAGCACGAGGGCGGCCGCCAGTCCGATCAGGCCGAAGGCCGGGTCGCCGCCGATGAGCGAGATCGCGCCGAGGACGATCGACGGGAGCGCCAGCAGACCGGTCGCGGCCATGCTCCCCAGCATCACGACGCTCGAGATCATCCCGGAGCCCGGCGGCGTCTTCAGCGGGCTGTCCCCCGGCCCGGGCACGGGGTAGACGACGAGCGACGAGGCGACGCTCGACACTCCGAACCCGCTGAGAACGAGGGCCAGCGCCATGCCCAGCACGGCCGGGATCGCGTCGGCGCGTCCCGCGTACAGCGCGGTGCCCACCGCCACGGCGACCACCGCAGGGACGCCGATGATCGCGGCGGCGACGACGCGACCGGCGCGGTCGGCCGACCCCGTCACTCCGGAGCTGACGTGCGCCGCCCAGGCGGTGCCGTCGTACGACACGTCGGCGCAGAGGGTCACGCCGAAGATCAGGCCGACGAGCACGGCCGAGAGCAGCACGAAGGTGTCGCCGCCGCTGCCGATCGCGGAGTAGAAGACCGCGAGGACGACGACGGCGGGGATGACGAGGAGCCCGCGGCTGTAGCGCGGGTCGCGCCACCAGTAGCCGAGGGCACGCGCGGCGACGGCGCCGGTCGGGGTGCCGGGGAAGCGCCCGAACAGGCCGAGGCCCGCGGATCCGGAGGCGGAGTGCGCGCCGGACGCGGCGGGCTCCGCGAGCGCGTGCCGCAGCGCCCGGGCCCACGCCCAGACGAGGACGGCCAGCGTCGCGAGCCCGATCAGCAGGCGCGCGATCGCCGCGACCCAGTCGCCCGCGACGACGGATCCGGGGACGGCCCAGATCGCGCCGAGCGGCGACCAGCCGAGGGCGCCCGCGATCACGGGCAGGACGTCCAGGCCGTCGCGGATCACGTTCGTCAGGCCGAAGAAGAGCGGTCCGAGCAGGATGACGACGACGAGCACGACGCCGCCGATCACCTCGCGGTAGCGGCGGCTCGAGCCCAGGCCCGTGGTGAGCGCGCCGATCAGGCGGGACGCGACCACGCAGGTCGCGACGCCGATCACCGCGGCGACGAGGCCGGGCAGGATGCCGATGGGCCGACTCCACCAGGCGGCGGCGGAGGCGAGCGCGCCGAGCGAGGTCACCACGCCGGGGATGCCCGCGAGGCCCGCGGCGGCGAGCCCGAGGAGGAGGGTCCGCAGCGGGATCGGGAAGGTCGCGAGGGTGGGCAGGTCGAGGCTCTGGTCGGAGCCGGACAGGAAGATCGGCCCGAGCACCCAGCCGAGGATCAGAGCGGAGCCGCCGAGGACGATCGCGACGTTCGCGAACGCCGGGTCCGTGCCTCCGAGCGCGACCAGGCCGGCCGCGACCAGGCCGAGCACCGCGATCGCGTAGAGACCGCCGAGGATCACGCCGATCAGCTGCCACACGTTCCGCGTCAGCGAGTTGCGGAGCAGGAGCAGCCGCAGCCTCAGGAGATGCGCAACCATGCCGGTCCCTCCTGGTGGGTGCGGCCGCCGACCAGCTCGACGAAGCGCTCCTCGAGGCTGGACCCGGCGCGGACCTCCTCGAGGGTGCCGGAGGCGAGCACGCGGCCGTCGGCGATGACGGCGACGCGGTCGCACATCCGCTCGACGAGGTCCATGGAGTGGGACGAGACGATGACCGTGCCGCCCGACGCGACGAAGCCGGTCAGGATGTCGCGGATGTTCGCCGCCGAGACCGGGTCGACCGACTCGAACGGCTCGTCGAGCACCAGGAGGCGCGGGGCGCGCACGAGCGCGCAGGCGAGCGCGATCTTCTTGGTCATGCCCGCGGAGTAGTCCACAACGAGCGTGCGGTCGGCCGGATCGAGGCCGAGCAGGGCGAGGAGGTCGTCGGTCCGCTCGACGACGACGGAGCGCTCGAGCCCGCAGAGCAGGCCGTAGTAGGTGACGAGCTGGAGACCGGTGAGGCGGTCGAACAGCTTGACGCCGTCGGCGAGGACGCCGATCAGCCGCTTCGCCTCGAGGGTGTCCTTCCAGACGTCGACCTCGTGGATCGTGACGACGCCGCTGTCGGGGCGGAGCAGGGCCGTGGCCATCGAGAGGGTCGTCGTCTTGCCCGCGCCGTTGGGGCCGACGAGCCCGAAGAAGGACCCGGCGGGGACGTCGAGGTCGATGTCCTTCACGGCCTCCTTGTCGCCGAAGCGCTTGCGGAGGCCGCGGATCCGCAGGGCGACCTCGCCGTGGCGGCCGGAGGCCTCGGGGGCGGCCCACGCGGGGGTCGCGGAGTCGGTGAGCGCGGAGTCGGTGAGCGCGGAGTCGGTGTGCTCGGCAGCGGTGCCGTCGGCGGCGGTGCGCGCGGCGGGGCTCTCGGTGTCCGTGCCGTCCTGGGGAATGCCGGGGGGCGTCGTCCCGTCCATGTGTGTCCCTTCCGGGCCGCGGTGGGCGGCCGCTCCTCCACCCTAGGCAGGCGCTGCGGCCGGGGCATCCGTCCCGCGATGGAGTCGCGCTGAACGCGCCGGCGCGGCCCCGGTGGTCCGACGGGGCGGGGCGGGAGCACGGCCGCCTACGCTGGCCCCATGCCCACGCTCCTCCTCGTCCGGCACGGACGCACCACCGCGAACACCGCGGGGATCCTCGCCGGACGCACCGCCGGAGTGCGGCTCGACGACGTCGGACGCACGCAGGCGGCGCGCACCGGGGAGCGGCTGGCGGCGGTCGAGCTCGCGACCGTGGTGTCGAGCCCGCTCGAGCGGTGCCGGCAGACCACGCGCTTCGTCCTCGAGCGGCAGACGGGATCGCCGGCGACCGTGATCGACAAGGGCATCACCGAGTGCGACTACGGCGACTGGTCGGGGCGCTCGCTGCGGGATCTCGCGACGGAGCCGCTCTGGGCGACGGTGCAGAACCAGCCCTCCGCGGTGGTGTTCCCCGGCGGCGAGGGGATGCTCGCGATGCAGGCCCGGGCCGTATCGGCGATCCGGCGGCACGACGCGGCGGTCGCGGAGGAGCACGGGGCCGGCGCGGTGTGGGCGGCGGTCAGCCACGGAGACACGATCAAGGCGATCCTCGCGGACGCGCTCGGCATGCACCTCGACCTGTTCCAGAGGCTCAGCGTCGGACCGGCGTCGGTGTCGATCATCCGCTACGGCGCGGGGCGGCCCGAGGTCGTCGCGATGAACACGGACGCCGGGGACCTGGGCTGGCTGCGGAAGGCGGCCCCCGTGGCGGACGCCGCTGTGGGGGGCGGGGCGGGGCACGAGTAGGCGCGGTTCGGGAGGGCCGCTTCAGGGCTCGACCGAGCGGCAGGGACGCGGGTGCTCGGCGGCGGTGGATCTCGATGCGCCCGCTCCGCGGGGGGCTCGGTCAGCAGAAGAGACGGCTGCTCGATCAGCAGGCCGCCCGAGCCCGACGCGCGCAGCCACCGCGGAGGCGGGCGCTCGTAGACTGGGGGCATGCCTCCGATCGTGCACGGATTCGACTGGCCCGATCGCGTCGTCGTGGGGACCGTCGGCTCACCCGGCTCGCGCTCCTTCTACCTCCAGGCCAAGACCGGGCCCCGCGTGGTCAGCGTCGGCCTCGAGAAGCAGCAGTCGGCCCTCCTCGCCGAGAAGATCGACGAGATCCTCGACCAGCTGATGACCGCCCAGGGCAACCCGGTCAGCGTCCCCGCCGGCACTCCCCCGGAGCTCGTCGACAACGACCCGCTCGACCAGCCCGTGGAGCCCGAGTTCCGCGTCGGCGGTCTCAGCCTCGGCTGGGACCCGTCCACCGCGCAGATCGTGATCGAGGCCTACCCGCTGACCGAGGCGGAGGACGACTCCGAGGAGGAGCCCGAGCCCACCGAGATGCTGCAGGTGAAGATCCCGGTCGGAACGGCGCGCGCCTTCGCGAAGCGCACCCTCGAGGTCGTCGGCGCCGGACGTCCGCTCTGCCCCCGCTGCGGCGAGCCGATGGATCCCGACGGGCACGACTGCCCGCTCGCATGAGCGACCCGGGCGGGCTCGACGGCGAGCTGGAGCTGGCCGGCCGGATCACGATCGCCTCGAACGCGACGTTCCTCGCGCAGCTCGGCGAGACGTCCGTCGTCTACAAGCCGATCTCGGGCGAGAAGCCGCTGTGGGACTTCCCGGACGGCGTGCTCGCGGGCCGCGAGGTCGCCGCGTACCTCGTCTCGGAGGCGCTCGGCTGGAACGTGGTGCCGCGCACGTGGCTCCGCGACGGTCCTCTCGGGCCGGGCATGGTTCAGCTCTGGCAGGACATCGATCCGGACCAGGACGCGGTCGACCTGGTGCCCGCCGACGCCGTGCCCGACGGATGGCGGCACGTCCTCGACGGCAGCGACGAGGAGGACCGCGACATCTCCCTCGTGCACGAGGACTCGACGGCGCTGCGCCGGATGGCCGTGTTCGACGTGGTCGCCAACAACGCGGACCGGAAGGGCGGGCACGTGCTCGCGCTGCCCGACGGCCACCGCTACGGGGTCGACCACGGCCTCACCTTCCACTCCGAGCACAAGCTGCGCACGGTCCTCTGGGGCTGGATCGGCGAACCGCTGCTCGAGGAGGAGCTGACGGCGCTGGCGCTCCTGCGCGCGCAGATCGACGGACCGCTCGGCGAGGCGCTCTCGGAGCTGCTCACCGAGGACGAGGTCGCCGCGTTCGCGAAGCGCTGCGAGCGGCTCGGCTCCTTCGGCCGCTTCCCGGGCCCGCGGGGCGGGATGCCCGCGGTGCCCTGGCCGCTGTTCTGAGCAGGGCGCGGTCGGAACTCGGGACGAACGCCTCCGGAGCGGCGGAGACGCGCTGATCCTCAGGCGCGGGAGCGGATCCCTCCTGCATCCTGAACGGCTCAGAAGCTCCAGCCGCGGCCGAACAGCTCCTCGCCCGGCGTCCCGCCGCCTCCCGGACCCGCGCCGCGAGCGCCGAGGTAGGAGGAGACGACGGCCGCTCCCAGGTCCTCCGCCTCCGGGTTCACCACCGAGCCGCCGACCCGGCGGGCGAGCGAGTCGATGAAGCGCGCGAGGCCCGGGTCGTCACCCAGGCGGAAGAACGTGGTGTGCGCGCCGAGGCGGAGCGACGCGTCGAGCTCGCGGACCGAGACGGCGACCGTCAGCGGGTCCGGCGGGTAGTCGAAGAAGACGCCGCCGTCGGGCTCGAGGTGCGCGGTCGGCTCGCCGTCGGTGACGATGAGCAGCACCGGCTGCGCGTTCGGGTGCTTGCGGAAGTGCCGGTTGGCCAGCAGCAGCGCGTGGTGCAGGTTCGTGCCCTTGTCCCACTCCGCGTCCAGGCCCACCAGCTGCTCGACGTCCATCACCTCGGCGCGTCGGCCGAAGGCGACGAGCTGCAGCGCGTCTCCGCGGAACCGGCTGCTGATCAGGGTGTGCAGGGCGAGGGCGGTGCGCTTCATCGGCACCCAGCGGCCGTCCATCGCCATCGAGAACGACGTGTCGACGAGGAGCGCGACACAGGCCTGCGTGCGCGCCTCCGTCTCCTGCACCTCGACGTCGTCGATCAGGATGCGCACCCCCGAGCCGACCGGTCGGCCCTCGCCGGCGCTGCGGGTGAGGGCGTTGGTCACCGTGCGGGGGATGTCCCAGGCCTCGGTGTCGCCGAACTCCCACGAGCGCGTCGCTCCGGAGCGCTCGCCCGCCGCGCCCGCACGCCGGACGTCGCGGGCGCCCTGACGGCCGGAGACGGTCTCGGCGATGTCGCGCAGGAGCGCCTTGCCGAGCCGGCGCATGGCCTTCGGGCTGAGGGCGAGGCGGCCGTCGGAGCCGCGGCGCAGGGTCCCGGAGTCGCGCAGGGCCCGCTCCAGGCGCTTCAGCGTCTGCGCGTCGACGGAGGCGTCCTCGCCGAGGCGCTTCGCCAGCAGGTCGAGGTCGAGGTCGTCGAGGGAGGAGCGGTCCGTCTGCGCGAGCTGGTCGGCGAGGGCGTCGAGGTCGGCCAGCTCCTGGAACACGCCCGTCCCGTCGCCGAGGCCGAGCCCCTGCTCGCCGTCCATCCGCTCGGAGCCGCCCCAGTCCTCGCCGGGACGGAGCCCCCGCAGGGTCTCGTCGAGGCGGCCGAGCGACTGCATGAGCTCCGGCGTGCCGAAGGCCTCCTGGGCGAGGGCGTCGAGCTCGGCGCGCTGCTCGGCGGTCATCGAGTTGCGCATCCGCTGGGCCGCCGCCGCGCGGGCGGCGAGCGCGTCGATCAGCTCGTCCACCGATTCCGGGCCCTCGGGGAAGTACTCGCCGTGCTGCTCCATGAAGGCGTCGAACTGCTCGGGGGTGTCCTCCCCGCGCGCGTGCGCCTCGAGCAGCTCGTTCAGGTCGCGGAGCATCGCGTCGATCGCGGCGCGGTCCTCGTCGCTCGCGTTCTCGAGGGCCTGCTTCATCCCCTCGAAGCGCTGATCGAGCATCTCGCGGCCCAGGAGCTCGCGGATCCGCTCGAAGTCGGCGCGCGCCTCGGGGCTCTGCCAGCGGTAGTCGCGGAGCTCCGAGACGGCCGCGGCCGGTGAGGGCGGGAGGCTGTCGAGCTGGATCTCTGCGAGCGCGCGGTCGCCGTCGTCCATCTGCGTGTCGCGGGCGAGCTGCTTGCGCTCGGCGAGGACGGCCTTGTCGAGGAGCTCGCGGATCTCGCGGAGCGTGCCGTCGAGGTTGTTCCTCTGCGTGAGCTCGCGACGCCGCTCGGCGACGCGGGCGGCCAGGTCGTCCAGGCCCTCGCGGTCGCGGGTGCCCCGGCGGAGGAACTCGCGCAGGGCGCGCTCGGGCGAGGTGCCGCCCATCACGTCCTCGCCGATCGCGTCGAGGGCCTCCTTCAGGTCGACCGGAGGAGCGAGCGGATCGGGTCCCCCGTCGTACTTCGCGTAGCGCGCGTCGCGCTTCAGCCGCCGGTTGCCGCGCGGAGCATCAGCCATAGACGGCCTCGCCCCCGCCCGTCTCCTTGCTCAGCTTGCGCGAGAGGTAGAGGCCCTCGAGGGCGAGCTCGACCGCTCCGGCGCGGCGCCCCTCCCCCACGGCGTCGAGGCGCTCGGCGACCTCGTCGTACACGCGGGCCTCGCCCAGCAGCGGCAGGCCGGCCAGGAACTCGCGGGCGGTCACCTGCTCGCCCGTCGTGATCATCGCGCCGTTCTCGACCGCCTCGACGAGCGGCCCGAGGTCGACGCCGCGCAGGTGGGCGCGGACGGTCTCGGCGGTGGCCTGACGGAGCAGGTGGTCGAGGATCTCGTCCTCGCGGCCCTCCTCCCCCGACTCGAACTCGATCTTGCCGCCGAGCACGTCGACGGCGGTCTCGAGGTCGATGGGGCGGGCGACCGCCTCCTCCTCGCCGCGGCGGGTGGCGCGGTGCAGGGCGGCGGCGGCGATCGTCTCGGCGCCGGCGATGGCGAAGCGGGCGCTGACACCGCTGCGCTGGTCGACGGAGCTCGACTCGCGCAGGGCCCGCGTGAAGCGGGCGAGGATCTCGATGAGCGCATCGGGCACGGTCGCGACGAGGTCCGCCTCCTGCCGGATGACGGCGACCTCGTCGACGAGAGCGGTCGGGTAGTGGGTGCGGATCTCGGCGCCGAAGCGGTCCTTCAGCGGCGTGATGATCCGGCCGCGGTTCGTGTAGTCCTCCGGGTTCGCGCTCGCGACGACGAGGACGTCGAGGGGGAGGCGGAGGACGTAGCCGCGGATCTGGATGTCGCGCTCCTCCATCACGTTGAGCATGGCGACCTGGATCCGCTCGGCCAGGTCCGGCAGCTCGTTGATCGCGACGATGCCGCGGTGGCTGCGCGGGATGAGGCCGAAGTGGATGGTCGCCGGGTCGCCCAGGCTGCGGCCCTCGGCCACCTTCATCGGGTCGACGTCGCCGATGAGGTCGGCGACGCTGGTGTCGGGCGTGGCCAGCTTCTCGACGTAGCGCTCCTCGCGGGACTTCCACGCGACGGGCAGGTCCTCGCCCAGCTCCTCCGCGCGGCGGCGGCTCTCCGTGGTGATCGGCTCGTAGGGGTGCTCACCGAGCTCGGACCCCTCGATGACGGGCGTCCACTCGTCGAGCAGGCCGACGAGGGTGCGCAGGAGGCGGGTCTTGCCCTGGCCGCGCTCGCCCAGCAGGACGATGTCGTGACCGGCGATGACGGCGCGCTCGACCTGCGGGATGACCGTCTCGGCGAAGCCGTGCAGGCCCGGCCAGGGATCGCGGCCCTCGCGCAGGGCGTCGAGCAGGTTGTCGCGGATCTCGGTGCGGAGGCTCTTCTGCACGTGCCCGGAGGCACGGAGCTGGCCGAGGGTCTGGGTCGTCGGGCGCATCACCTCGGCAACGCTACGCCGCAGGTCCGACACGTGGTGGAGGTGCGGCGGATTCGCGGCGCGGGCTTGCGCGGGCGCCGCGCCGCGGACGGCTCAGCGCTCGAGGCGAGGGGCGGCGGCGAGCAGGCGGCGCGTGTACTCCTCCTGCGGCGCGGCGAGGAGCGACGCGGCCGGCCCCGCCTCGACGATCCGACCCTCGCGCATCACGGCGATGCGATCGCTCATGTGGGCGATCACGCCGAGGTCGTGCGAGATGAGGAGGAGGGCGAGGCCGTGACGGCGCTGCAGGTCGTCGAGCAGGTCGAGGATCTGCGCCTGCACCGACACGTCGAGGGCCGAGACGGGCTCGTCGCAGATCAGCACGTCGGGGCGCGTCGCCAGCGCCCGGGCGATCGAGACGCGCTGGCGCTGACCGCCGGAGAGGGTCCGCGGCGAGCGCCGCTCCAGGGCGGGGTCGAGCCCCACGCTCTCGAGCAGCGCGGGCACGGAGGCTGCGCCGGCGTCGCGGAGGAGGCGGCCGACGCTCCAGCGCGGGTCGAACGAGGAGAGACTGTCCTGGTAGACGGCGCCGATCCGCGGGCGGCGGGGACGGCGGGAGCGCTCGGTCGCTGCCGACCACGGCTCGCCGAACAGCTCGACGGCGCCCGCGTCCGGACGCCGCAGCGCCAGCACGAGCCGGGCCACCGTGCTCTTGCCCGACCCGGACTCGCCGACGAGCCCCACGGTCTCGCCGCGCCGCAGCCGGAGGTCGACGTCGTCGACCGCGACCCGCACTCCTCCGCCGGGCAGCGGGAAGCGGGCGGCGAGTCCGCGGGCCGCGACCACGACCTCGCCGGGGGTGTCAGGCGGGGTCGCCGGTGCGGTCGGGTCGGTGAGCCGGGAGCCGCGCGGGCGCCCGGCGGGGACGGCGGCCACGAGCGCGCGGGCCTCGGGGCTGCGGGGCGCGCGCAGCACCTCGGCCGCGGTCCCCTCCTCCACCACGCGGCCGTCCGCGAGCACGAGGATGCGGTCCGCGAGGCCCGCCACCACCGCGAGGTCGTGCGAGACCAGGACGAGCGCCCGGCCGCGCGCCTTCTGCTCGGCGAAGAGCTCGAGCACGCGGGCCTGGACGGTCACGTCGAGCGCGGTGGTCGGCTCGTCGGCGACGAGCAGCGGCGGATCGAGCGCCACGGCCGCCGCGAGGAGGGCGCGCTGGCGGAGACCGCCGGAGAGGTCGCCGGAGCGCTCCCGCATCCGCTCGGCCGGCTCCGGCATGCCGACGCTCGCCAGGGCCTCGACCGTCCGCTGCGCGCGCTCGGCCGCGGGGAGGCGGCCGTGGAGGCGGAGCACGTCGCCGATCTCGCGGCCGATCGGGCGCAGCGGGTCGAGCGAGAGCAGCGCGTCCTGCGGGACGAAGCCGACGGATCCGCCGCGCAGCCGCCGCAGCTCCCGCTCGCCCGCTCCGACCACCTCGGTCCCGCCGACGCGGACGCTCCCGGTCACGGCGCCTCCGCTCAGCCCCAGCAGCGCTCGCGCGGTGACGCTCTTGCCCGACCCGGACTCGCCGACGATCGCGACGCACTCCCCCGGCTCCACGCGGAACGAGACCCCGTGCACCACCTCGATTCCGTCGAAGGCGACCCGGAGCCCCTCGACGACGACCGCGCTCACCGCGCACCCCGCAGACGCCCGCCGAGGACCGTCGTCGCGATCGTGGTCAGCACGATCGCCAGCCCCGGGAACACGGTCAGCCACCACGCGCTCGAGAGGTAGGTGCGGCCCGCCGAGAGCATCGCGCCCCACTCCGGCGCGGGCGGCTCGGCGCCCAGGCCCAGGTAGCTGAGGGCCGAGGCCCAGACGATCGCCTGGCCGACGCCGAGGGTCGCCAGCACGGCGAGCGGCCCGAAGGTGTTGGGGAGGACGTGCCGGACGAGGATCCGGACGGGCCCGTGCCCCAGCACGCGCGCCGCCTCGACGTAGCCGGAGTCGCGGATGCCGAGCAGCTGCGTGCGCAGGATGCGGGCGTACCCCGGCGCGGTGGAGAGGCCGACCGCGATGGTGGCGGGGACGACTCCGGGACCCGTGACCACGATCACGAGCAGCGCGAGCAGGAGCGCGGGGAAGGCGAAGAGCACCTCGAGCACGCGGCCGATCACGCCGTCGACGACGCGGCCGCCGAACGCCGCGACCACCCCGAGCACCGCGCCGAGGACGAGGCCGATCGCGGTGGCGCTGGCGCCGATCAGGAGGGATGCGCCCGCCCCCGCGATGAGGCGGCTGAGGACGTCGCGACCGGACTCGTCGGTGCCGAGCAGGTGGGCGGCACCCGGTGGGGTGAAGGCGTCGCGCGGGGCGACGGCGAGCGGATCGGAGGGGGCGAGCAGCCCGGGCGCGACGGCGGCGAGCAGGAGCAGCACCACGAAGACCGCGGCCAGCACCTCGCCGGCGCGGAGGCGGGAGGGACCCCGGCGGAGCGGGCGGGCGGCGCGCAGCTCGAGCTCGCTCACGCGACCGCCTCCCGCCGGGCCAGCCGCGGGTCGATCACGCGCGTCAGCAGATCGGTGGCGAGGGTCACGACGATGTACGCCAGCGCCGTGACCAGCACGACACCCGTCACCACCGGCACGTCACGGACGGTCACCGCCGCGAGCAGAGTCCGGCCGAGCCCCGGCCTCGCGAAGATCGTCTCGACCACCACGGCCCCGCCGATCAGGTAGCCGAACGCCCAGCCCGAGAGCGAGACCCCTGGCAGCACCGCGTGGCGCAGGGCGTGGCGGGCGCGGACGCCGAACTCGCCCTCGCCGCGCGCCCGAGCGGCGAGCACGAACGGCGACTCCAGCGCGTCGAGGAGGGAGCGGCGCATCACCTGGCCGAGGAAGCCCGCCAGCGGGATCGCGAGGGTGAGCGTCGGCAGCACCAGCCCGGCGGGCGACCCGGTGCTGACCGGGGGCAGCCAGCGCAGCGCGGTCGCGAAGACGGCGATCAGCACGGTCGCCAGCCAGAAGTGCGGGAGCGCGGCCGCCGTGAGCTCGAGGCCGGACCCGACCGCGGCGGCGAGGCGGCCGCCCCGGGTCGACCAGAGGGCGGTCGCGAGCGCGAGGATCCATGCGGCGGTGAGCGCGAGCACGGCGAGCAGGAGGGTGCCGGGCAGCTGCTCGCCGAGGATCTGCGCGACGGGAGTGCGCAGGGAGTAGGAGGTGCCGAGGTCGCCGCGCGCGAGCCTGCCGAGCTGCACCAGGTACTGCACGAGGAGCGGCTGGTCGAGGCCGTACTGCTCCCGCACCGCGGCGAGCGCCTCGGGCGACGCCTGCGAGCCCGGACCGCCGAGGATCGCCTGCGCCGGATCGCCGGGGACGAGGCGGATGAGGACGAAGACGGCGGTCGCGACGGCCCACAGCACCACGAGGGCGCCGCCGAGGCGGAGGAGCACGCGGCGGATCATGCGGGCGGGCGTCCTCTCTGGTCGGGGCGATGGAGGGGCGGGGCTTCGTCGAGGTCCGCTCCCTCCGGAGCACGGGGTCTCGATGCGCGACCGTCGGCGGCTACTCGACCAGCATGGAGGACGGATCCCTGCTGATCGAGCAGCCCGCGGAGCGGGCGCATCGAGATCCGCCCGTCCCGATCGCGGGGTCTCGATGCGCCGCCGCGGCGACTACTCGACCGGCATGCGTCCGCTCCTCGATCGGTGCAGGCGGCTCCGCGGAGCCGGGTCAGACCCAGGCGTCGGCGAACCAGGGGGTCGACACGGTGTCGAGGGCGACGAGGCCCTGGACGGCCGACCGGTGCAGGTAGTGGTTCTGCTGGTCGTAGAGCGGCAGGATCCAGTAGCCCTCGAGGACGATCCGCTGGGCCTGCTCGTACAGGTCGGCGCGGGCGTCCTCGTCGGTCGTGGCGCTCGCCTGCTCGAGCAGCGAGTCGAGCGCGGGGTCGGCGATCTGCGCGTGGTTGGCGAAGTAGCCGCTCGGCGCGGGGGTGATGCCCGAGGAGGAGTAGAGGATCCGCAGCACGTCGGGTCCGACCTTCGTGTACGGGGCGCTCACCAGCTCGTACTCGTTCGACGCGAGCGCGGTGTACCAGCTCGACAGGTCGAGCAGGCTGATCCGCACGTCGAAGCCGAGGGTCTTCGCCGAGGCCTGGATCTGCTCGAACAGCGACTGCTCGGCCGGGATCGACTGGTTGGTGCTGACGGGGAAGCGCAGCGTCAGCGGCGTCCCGTCCTTCTCGCGGATGCCGTCGCCGTCCGAGTCCACCCAGCCGGCCTTCTCGAGCAGATCCTCGGCGGCGGCCGTCTCGGAGTCGGACCCGGCGTCCTCGAAGAGCGACGGGTCGGAGTACGCGGTCGCCTCGCGGCTGGACAGCGGGGAGTAGGAGCGCTCGGCGGTGCCGAAGAAGAGGGAGTCGATCGCGTCGTTCACGCCGACGCCGCGGACGAACGCCTCGCGGACGGACTCGTCGTCGAACGGCGCCTGGCCGGAGTTGAGCTCGAGGCGGTTGACCGAGCCGGGCCGGGGCGCGTCGAGCTCGACGAGGTCCGTGGCTCCGGTCGCGGCCTTCAGAGTGTCGGGCTGGGCGTTGTCGAGCACGTCGACCTCGCCCGACTGCAGCGCCGCGTAGCGGGTGGCGGAGTCGGGGATGAAGCGCCAGGTGATGCTCGCCAGGTGCGCGGGGCCCTCGTGGCCGTCCCCGGTCGGGCCGGTCGACGCGTCGTAGGCCTCGTTGCGGGTGAGGGTCACGTGGTCCTGCTTGACCCACTCCGAGACGGTGAAGGGGCCGGTGCCGACGGGCGCCTCGCAGTTCGCCTCCTCGCCGCGGGCGATGCCGGCGGGCGACTCGATCGCGGTCCACGGCTGCGCGAGCGACTCGAGCAGCGCACTGTCCGGCGCGGTCAGGGTGAAGCGGGCGACGGTCGGCGAGACCGCGGTGACGGAGGCGACCTTCGCCACGGCGAGGTAGCCGGTGGAGGACTTGGTCGCCGGGTCCTGCAGGTGCGCGATGTTCGCGGCGACCGCCTCCGCGTCGAGGGCGGTGCCGTCGGTGAAGGTCGCGCCCTCGCGCAGGGTGAAGTCGTAGCTGAGCGCGTCGTCCGAGACGGTCCACGACTCGGCCAGCCAGGGCGTGATGGTGCCGTCGGCGTCGCGCGAGACGAGCGACTCGAGCACCTGCGTCGCGAGGAGCGCCTGCGGGTAGTTGCCGCCGACGTGCGGGTCGAGGCAGGTGGGCTCGGCGTCGCCGGACGCGTAGGTCAGCGTCCCGCCGTCGACGGGGGTGCTGGAGGCGTCCGGCGTCTCGGCGGTGCAGCCGCTGAGCAGGAGCGCGGCGGCCGCGACGGCGGCGGGGAGGGCGAGGAGGCGGGAGCGCAGCGGCATGACGTCTTTCGTGGAGGGGTCGGGGGTGCACGCGTTTCTTGGACGCGACCCAGGAAACGCTAGCAGGGCGTGGAGGCGGCGGACGGGGATCGCTCGGATCCGTGGAGGAGCGCCCGGATCCCGCGCTGGGGAGGGACGAATCGCGCTGGCGGAGATCCCCGACGCGCCTGTCGGTGGGGATCGGCCTCCGCTCTCCTACTGTCGACGCATGACCTCCGCCGTGCTCGCCCTCCTGTTCGGCTCCGCCGTCGCCCTCGTGGGCCTCGTGCCCTGGGCCGCCCTGCAGTACCGGCGCCGCGGCGTCCTCGGGATCGGCAACGCGGTGCTGGCCTTCGCCGCCGTGGTCTACGCGCTCGCCCTCGTCACCTACACGCTCCTCCCCCTGCCCGACGAGGCGACGGTCGCCGCCGCCTGCCGCACCGGATCGGGTCCGCAGCTGCGCCTGTTCGCCTTCGTCGGCGACATCGCGAAGGAGGGCGGGATCGACGGGCCCCGCGCGCTGCTGACGAACCCCGCGTCCGCGCAGGTGCTCCTGAACGTGGTCTTCTTCGTCCCCCTCGGGATGCTCGTCCGACACCTCGCTCTGCGCGGGCGCCTCGTCGCCGGGCTGATCGGCGGCACCGTCGTCGGCTTCGCCGTCTCGCTCCTCATCGAGGTCACGCAGCTCACGGGCGACTGGTTCCTCTACCCGTGCGCCTACCGGCTCTTCGACGTCGACGACCTGCTGGCCAACACGGCCGGCGCCCTACTCGGCACCCTCTTCTCCCCCGTCCTCCTCCTCTTCACCCGCCGGACCGAGGGCGCGGTGCCGGAGCTGGCGCGCCCGGTCACGATCCGCCGCCGCGCGTTCGGCATGTTCTGCGACGTTCTCGCGCTGAGCCTCATCACGGGCGCGCTCGTCTCGATCACCGGGGTCGGCCTCGTGCTCGCGGGGGTGGACACGCGCTCGAGCCCCGGGGACGTGGTTCTCGGAGCCCTGCCGTTCGTCGCTCCGCTGCTCCAGCTCGTGATCGTGCTGCGGTCCGGACGGACCCTCGGCGAGACGGTGGTGCGCCTGCGTCCCGAGCCGCGACCGCTCCTCTGGCAGCGGCTCGTGCGCTGGGCGGCGGGATCGGGCGGCTGGTCGACCCTGCTCGCCGTCGAGGGCGGCTTCTGGTCGCTGCTCGCCTTCGTCCTCGCGGCGGCCGCGATGATCGGCCTGGTCGCGACACGGGGCCGCCGGGGGACGGCGAACGCGCTGGCTCGCCTCGACGTCGTGGACGAGCGGGCGGAGGCGCCGTCCGCCATACGGAAGACGGACTGAGAGGAGCCTGCCGGACGCCTGGGCCGGCCGGTGGTCAGACCGCCGCGCGGAGCCCCTCGACCAGGTCGTGCTGCGCCTCGCGGCCGGCCCGCGTGGGCACGAGCGGGTACACGTGGACCTGCCCGACGGCCTCGTGGAGCTCGAACGGGACCCCGGCGGCCGCCGCCCGCTCGGCCAGCACGTGGGCGTCCGGATTGAGGACGTCACGCGTGCCGCTGAAGACGGTGAGGGGGCCGAGGCCCGCCAGGTCGCCGAACAGCGGGCTGACCACGGGATCGAGCAGGTCGAGGGCGCCGCGCCAGCTCTCGGCGAGGACGCGACCGCCCGGGGTGCCGAGCCAGGGATCGGTCGGCTGCACCTCGGGGATCCGCGGGTTGCTCCAGGAGAGGTCGAGCGCGGGCGAGACGAGGGTCGTGCGCGGCAGGACCACCCCCTCGTCGCGCAGGGCGAGGGCCGTCGAGAGGGCGATCTGGCCGCCCGCCGAGTCGCCGGCGAGGCAGGTCGCGCCGTGCCGCTCCAGACTTCGCAGCACCAGGCCTCGGACGCCGTCGCGCGCCTCGAGCGCCGTGCCGAAGGGCACGAGCGGGTAGATCGGGAGGGTCACCGCGACGGAGGCCTCGTCGGCGATGCGGGCGGCGAGCCACCAGTGCTGGGGCGCGATCTCGTTCACCCAGCCGCCGCCGTGGACGTAGACGACGCCGCCGCGGATCACCCGCGGGCGGATCGTGTAGACCGGCCAGGAGCCGACCTGCTCCACGTCGACGCGCACGCCGGGCCGGAGGCGGGGCGGCGGGCCGTAGGAGGCGGGACGGAGCGCGCGCTCCCGGATGCGGCGACGGGCTCCCTCCGCGCTGACGAAGGTGCGGTTCGCACGGGCGAGCCGGAGCGCGAGCGGGACGAGGGCATCGGGGACGACGAGCGGCATCGCCCGAGCATCGCGCACCCCGGTGCGCGGCGGCTGGGCGGCGACGGGCTGCGCGGCTGCCGACTCTGGGGCGACGGACTCGGCCGCCACCGACGCGGCGTCGACGGACTCGGCCGCCGATCCACGGAGGTCGGAGGACGCGGCGCGGGCTCCGCGGACGGAGCGTCGGAACCCGCGGACGCAGCGTCGGAGACCGCGGTCGTCGCCCGGGCACCCCGCGGACAGCACGACGGCCCGGCCCGTGGAGGGAGCCGGGCCGGGGCCGCCGGTCAGCGTGGTGCCTGCATGCCCGCGGAGCGCGGGTCGGCAGCCACCTCGCTGTCGCCGTGCGCTGCGGGTCAGCGGCGCGCGGCGGAGCGGCCGGCGAAGCGGGTGTAGACGAGCAGGACGATGATCGCTCCGATGATCGAGCCGATGATGCCGGCGGGCTGGAAGAAGCCGTCCATCGGGTCGTGCTGGAAGATCAGGAACCCGAGGAAGCCGCCGACGAACGAGCCGACGATGCCGAGCACGATGGTCATGCCGATGCTGATGCTCTGCTTCCCGGGGACGATGAGGCGGGCCAGCGCTCCTGCGATGAGTCCGACGACGATGAGGCTGATGATGAGACCGAGCATGGCGGTCGTCCTTCCGTTGTGCGGGCGGGGGCCCGCTGATCGGTTCCGCGGTTGCGGGACCGGTGGCTACGCAACCACCCCGGAGGAGGCGGCGGTACACCCCTGGGGGTGTGCTCGCCCCGACGAGCCGTGCGGTAGCGTCCGACCATGACCCGCCGCGCGCCCCTCACCGTCGCGCTCGTCGACGACTACGACGTCGTCCTCACGGGCCTCGCGCGCATGTTCGACCACTACCGCGATCGGGTGGTCGTCGCCGAGATCGACGCGAACGCCTCCCTCTCCGACCGGATCGACGTCGTCCTCTACGACTCGTTCGCCCAGCCGGAGTCGGACCACCACGAGATCGCGGAGCTGGTGCGCAACGAGCGGGCCGAGCACGTGGTCGTCTACACCTGGAACTTCGCGCCGACGCTCATCGCGGACGCCCTCGAGCAGGGCGTCCACGGCTACCTCTCCAAGACCCTGCCGGCGCGGGAGCTGGTGGCCGCGCTCGAGCGGGTGGCGGCGGGCGAGGTCGTCGTCAGCGATCCTCCGCGGCGGGCGGGCAGCGCACCGGGCCTCGACTGGCCGGGCCGCCACGAGGGCATCACCGACCGGGAGTCGGAGATCCTCGCGCTCATCACGCAGGGCAAGAGCAACGCCGACGTCGCCGCGCTCACCTACCTCAGCCCCAACACGGTGAAGTCCTACATCCGCAGCGTCTACGGCAAGATCGGCGCGACCAGCCGCACGCAGGCCGTCCTCTGGGGCGTCGACCACGGCTTCACCCCCGACCACCACCGCATCGACCACTGGCTCGGCGGCCCCTGACCTCAATATGCGGCGGTGTCCCGCACTGCAGCAAGCCGACTTTCCCACGAGGGCACCAACGTTCAACAATGATGTTTTTTCGAGAGAAGGAGCCGCGAGTGCGACTAGGAAGTGTCTCTGTACGCAAATACAGAAGTATCGATAAGCAAGCCGAGTTTCAAGTAGCTGATTTTACCGTACTGGTCGGGGCCAACAATCAGGGGAAATCGAATTTATTAAAGGCGACCGTACTTGCCATGCATGCCATCGAGGGTTGGGCGCAGCTTCCGCCAGTCTTCGCAAGACGAAGCCAAGTACCGCTATTGGCCGTCTTTAGGTCGTCTCGCGCATCACAAAGGCAGCGCCGCGAGTCGAATCTCGATTACGATTGGGACCGAGATTTTCCGCTCTTTGCAAGAGATCGACGGGGAGCTCAGAAAAGCACAATCATCCAATTAAACTTTGAACTTGACGACGCCGAGCAAGCCGCATTCAAATCTGCAACGGGTATTTCCATAAACTCTCATTTGCCGGTTCAAGTTTCTTTCGATGTAAGATCTGCAGCGCTAACGATTCCCAAGCAGGGTAAAGGCAATCACGGTGAAAAAGCTCAAGAAATTGCCGCATTTGTAGCGGCGCGGATTGGCCTTCTATACGTACCGGCCGTTCGCACGAGCGCCGCAGCCCTCCGAGTGGTAGAAGAGATCCTAGCTACTCGCCGACGCGCCATATTGGAGTCGAAACGCTACGCTTCGCTTGTAAAAGAACTTGAAGAGCTAGACGCGAAAGCCGTGACCGAAGTCGAGAACGTTCTAACGTCGACCCTGAGGCGCTTCGTACCGACCGCCTCGGGAGTGACCGTGCAGACAAGCAGCCTTTCAAGATCGCGAGGTGTCGATGAAATTCTTATCGACGATGGCGTTAGTACATCTTTAGCCACTAAGGGAGATGGGATCCAGAGCTTGGTTGCGCTCGGTCTGACTTTAGAATGGACTAGATCTACAGCCCATCCGGACAAGCAACTCGTAATTGCCGTAGAAGAACCGGAGTCACACCTTCACCCAGGAGCTGTTCACGAGCTCCGGAAGGTTCTTCAAGGAATTGCGGAGACTCAACAGGTGATCGTGACCACCCACAGCCAGTCGCTTGTCAATAGACGATCCCTAAGCCAAAATGTGATAGTAGGGGATCGCGCGGCGAAAGCCGCGAAGGACCTGGACCAACTTCGTCATGCGCTAGGCGTTCGCCTATCTGACGCTCTTTCGGCTGCAGAAGTTATCTTGATAGGAGAAGGCATCCATGACGAACTAACTCTGCGAATTCTACTCTCGACACTCAATCCGGCGGTCAAGGCGAGCCTGGATGATGGACGCGTGCTCGTCGAGGCCGCAGGTGGCGGTAGCAGAATATACTCTAGAGTTCTGGCAGCCCGTACCATCCTCACGACACCAATAGTCATGATTGATGGCGATGACGCCGGGAAAAAAGACGTAGAACGACTCCTTGCCGAGGGAATAGTCGAATCGACTTTCGTAGTTCAAGCTACAAGACCCCATCACCAACGATCTGAACTCGAGGATCTATTCGAGGTTGATACATATCTCGCCGCTCTTGAAGCTCACATCAAGTTTAGCTTTTCAGCTAAAGAGCGGGGATCCTTGGACAAAGATCGTATCAAGGCCTGGAGTGAGAAGCTCGAAGACATATTAACCTCTCGCGGAATGCCAAATGCGAAAGGGGAAGTTGTCGTGGCGAAAGCGATAGTTAACGCGGCTATTCAACGCGCTGTTCTTAACGGCGATGTTGTTCTCCGATCTGAATGTGTCCCGTTGATTGACAGGCTCCAGCAGCTGATACTTCAAAGCTTACGTCCGGAATAAGCAATTCTTCTAGGATTACGTGCTTCGCGTCCAGGCCCAAAAGTGTCTTTGGAGATGTCACAGGAGGGCGGGTCGAGTGGAAGAAGGATCGCGACACGCCGACGAACGTGTACCAGAGTGGCATCTCGCGGGAGGGGGACGGGGGCGCACGCACCGCTACGGTGTGGCCATGCCCCTCGACCGCGCGCCGACCATCCGCGACGTCGCGGTGCGGGCCGGAGTGTCGTACCAGACGGTCTCGCGGGTGCTCAACGACAGCCCGCAGCTGCGGCCGCGCACCAGGGAGCGCGTGCTCGCCGCGATCGAGGACCTCGGCTTCCGCCCCAGCGCCGCCGCCCGCGCCCTGGCGACGAGCCGCTCCGGCCTGATCGGGATCCTCGCCGCCGAGAGCCACAGCTTCTACGGCACCGCCACCGCGATGGCCGCGATCGAGCAGGCGGCGCGCGACGCGGGCTACCGGGTCCCGGTCGTGAACGCGGCGCCGGACGCGGAGTCGCTGGCCGACGGTCTCGCCCACCTGCAGCGGGAGTCGGTGGAGGCGATCGTGGTCCTCGCCCCGCAGGAGCGCGCGCTCGAGGCGATCGAGAGCCTCGCGATCGGCGTCCCCTCGGTGACGCTCGGCGCGACGGACCGCGGCGCCGACTCCCTGCTCCTCGTCGACCAGGCGGCCGGAGCGCGACTGGCGACCGAGCACCTCGTCGGCCTCGGCCACACCTGCATCGCGCACCTCGCCGGTCCGCAGCACTGGGTGGAGGCGCAGGCGCGGCTCGAGGGCTTCGGCGCCGGGATGAGCGCGGCCGGCCTCGACCCTGTCGCCGTCGTGGAGGGCGACTGGAGCGCCGAGTCCGGCTACCGCGCCGGCCTCCGCCTCCTCGACTCCTCGCCCCGGCCGACCGCGGTGTTCGCCGGCAACGACCAGATGGCCCTCGGACTCCTGCACGCCTGCACCGAGCGGGGACTGCGCGTGCCCGAGGACCTCAGCGTCGTCGGCTTCGACGACGTCCCCGAGGCGGCGCACTACCAGCCGCCGCTGACCACCATCCGCCAGGACTTCGCGGAAGTCGGCCGCCGCACGATCGGCGTCGTGCTCGCGGAGCTGCGCGGCGAGGAGCCCGCCGTCGACCGCCCGGTGCCGCCGGTGCTGGTGGAGCGGGCGTCGACGGCTCAGGCCTGAGCAGCACCGGCCCCGCCTCACCCCGCGTGCGGCAGCAGCACCTCCACGCGCCCCTCGCGCACCCGCGTCTCGAACCGCGGCTGCGGCGAGGTGGCCGGCCCCCGCAGCACCTCGCCGGTCTCGAGCGAGAAGGCGCTGCCGTGCCACGGGCAGGCGACGCACGCCTCCCCCGAGCCGTCCGCCGAGACCTCGCCCTCGTCGAGCGGGCCGGAGAGGTGGCTGCAGACGTTCGAGAGCACGTCGATCCGCTCGCCCCGCCGGAAGGCGAGCAGGGGGAGGCCCGCGACCTCCCTCCTCACCGGCGTGCGCTCGGGCAGGTCCGCCAGGGCGCCGAGCTCCTGCCAGCCCGAGGGGAAGCGGTGCGGCACGTCCTCCGCGTGGTTCGCCCCCGCCGCCTGCCGGTAGCTGAGGTGGCCGCCCAGGTAGCCGCCTCCCGAGACGACGGCGAGCCCGAGCATCCCGAGCACCTTCCCGCTCGTGGTGCGCCCGCGGCGGCGCTGCACCCACGACGCGGCGTAGAGGCCCGTCGCGACCACGTTGGCCGCCGAGTGCACCAGCCCGACGCGGGTCTGCTGCTCGTGCAGCTCCGACCAGTCGGTGAAGCCGGAGGCGGCGGTCGGCAGGACGCTGATCACGCCGACGCCGACGAGGGTCCTCGCCGCGCGCTGGTTCCCCGGCAGCAGGTCGAGCACCGCCGCCGACACCCAGGCGCCGGTGGGCACGAGGACGAGCAGCGGATGGACGGGGTGGCCGACCGGGACGCCGTGCAGCACGTCCCGCACCGGCTGCGGCCGGACCACCGCGTTCACGGCCCGCTTCACCCGGCCGACGAGCGGATCGAGGGCGGCGGCGTTCTCGAGGCGGGTGACGAGTCTGACGAGTCTGATCTCACGCATGCCTCATGCGACCAAGCGGGCGGCCCCGGCGGAAGGGGCTTGCGGCGGAGGAGGAGCAGTCGGACCCCGTCGGCCGGCTCCTCGCTTGCCGACCCCGAGCCGTTTCGCCTACGCTGACCGGGGGCTTTGTGAACGGTCACATCGCCCGAGCGAGGAGCATGATGGACCAGCGCAGGCCCACCCCCGCCGACGTGATCACGAGCGGCGCCACCGCCCTCGGCATCGAGCTCGGCTCCACCCGGATCAAGGCGTGCCTGGTCGACGCGGCCGACCCGTCCGTGGTCCTCGCCGTCGGCAGCCACGAGTGGGAGAACCAGTTCGTCGACCGCCGCTGGACCTACTCCCTCGACGCCGTCCACGCGGGCCTCCAGGCCGCCTACGCGGACCTCGTCGCCGACGCCTCCTCGCGCCACGGCGTGCAGCTCTCCTCCGTCGGGGCGCTCGGCGTCTCGGCGATGATGCACGGCTACCTCCCCTTCGATGCGGACGGCGGGCTGCTCGTCCCCTTCCGCACCTGGCGCAACACCAGCACAGGCCCCGCGTCGGCCGAGCTCACCGAGCTGTTCGGCGCCAACATCCCGCTGCGCTGGTCGCTCGCGCACCTGCACCAGGCGGTCCTCGACTCCGAGCCGCACGTCGAGCGGATCGACTTCCTCACCACCCTCGCCGGATACGTGCACTGGCGCCTCACCGGCGAGAAGGTCCTCGGAGTCGGCGACGCCTCCGGCATGGTCCCGACCGACCCGGCGACCCGCGACTACGACCAGCGTGTCGTCGACCTCTACGACGAGCGCGCGGCCGGCGCCGTGAAGCCCCTGCGCGAGCTGCTGCCCGCCGTGCTCCCCGCGGGCGCCGACGCCGGCTCGCTCACCGCCGAGGGCGCGCTCCTGCTCGACCCCACCGGCGCCCTCCGGCCCGGCGCCCCCGCCTGCCCGCCCGAGGGCGACGCCGGCACCGGCATGGTGGCGACCAACTCCGTCGCCCCGCGCACCGGCAACGTCAGCGCCGGCACCAGCATCTTCGCCATGGTCGTCCTCGAGGGCCCGCTGGAGAGCGTGCACCACGAGCTCGACCTCGTCGCGACCCCCGCCGGCGACCTCGTCGCGATGGTCCACTGCAACAACGGAGCCAGCGAGCTCGCCGGCTGGGTCGGCCTGTTCTCGCGGTTCGCCGCCGCGTCCGGCGGACCCTCCGACAGCGACGCCGTCTACGGCACCCTCTTCGCCGAGGCGCTCGAGGGCGAGGCGGACGCGGGCGGACTGCTCGCCTACAACCACCTCGCGGGCGAGCCGATCGCCGGGCTGGTCGAGGGCCGCCCGCTCGTCGTGCGCACTCCCGACTCGCGCCTCACGCTCGCCAACTTCATGCGCGCGCAGCTCTACGGCGTGTTCGGCACCCTGGCGCTGGGCATGCGCGTCCTCGCGGGCGAGGGCGTCCGGATCGACGAGATGTTCGCGCACGGAGGCATGTTCCGCACCGCCGGAGTCGCCCAGCGCTTCCTCGCCGGCGCGCTCGACGCCCCCGTCTCGGTCGCCGCGACCGCCTCCGAGGGCGGCCCGTGGGGCATGGCGGTGCTCGCCGCCTACCGCCTGCAGAGCGGAGTCGCGCTCGACGCGTACCTCACCGATCAGGTCTTCGGCGACTCCGGCTTCGAGACCGTCGCCCCCGACGCGGACGACGTCGCCGGCTTCTCCGCCTACCTCGAGCGCTACCGCGCCGGCCTCGCCGTCGAGCAGACCGCCGTCGAGACCCTCACCGACCCGCAGAACCAGGGAGCCACCGCATGACCACCCAGACCCCCGCCGTCGAGGAGGCGATCGCCCGCGTCCGCGAGGACGTCGCGCGGCTGCACTCCGAGCTCGTCCGCTACGGCCTCGTCATCTGGACCGGCGGCAACATCTCGGGCCGCGTGCCCGGCGCCGACCTCTTCGTGATCAAGCCCAGCGGCGTCTCCTACGACGACCTCGCGCCCGAGAACATGATCCTCTGCGACCTCGACGGGAACGTCGTCCCCGGCACCCCCGGCAGCGACCGCAGCCCCTCCAGCGACACCGCGGCCCACGCCTACGTGTACCGCGAGATGCCCGAGGTCGGCGGAGTCGTGCACACGCACTCCACCTACGCGACCGCGTGGGCGGCCCGCGCCGAGTCGATCCCCTGCGTCATCACCGCGATGGCCGACGAGTTCGGCGGGGAGATCCCCATCGGCCCGTTCGCGATCATCGGCGACGACTCCATCGGCCGCGGCATCGTCGCGACCCTCAGCGGCCACCGCTCGCGCGCGGTCCTGATGCAGAACCACGGCGTCTTCACCATCGGCAAGGACGCGAAGGACGCCGTCAAGGCGGCCGTCATGGCCGAGGACGTCGCCCGCACCGTGCACCTCGCGCGCCAGGGCGGCGAGCTCGTCCCCATCCCGCAGGAGTCGATCGACGCCCTGTTCGACCGCTACCAGAACGTCTACGGACAGAACCCCACCGGAGCCATCGCATGAGCGTGTACCAGAGCATCATCCCCGACCTCGCCACCCGCACCGTCTGGTTCCTGACCGGCAGCCAGGACCTCTACGGCGAGGACACCCTCCGCCAGGTCGCCGAGCAGTCGCAGGCCGTCGTCGCGCAGCTCAACGAGGCGAGCGCGATCCCCGTGACCGTCGAGTGGAAGCCGGTGCTGAAGAGCTCCGACGCCATCCGCCGCACCATGATCGAGGCGAACTCCGACGACTCCGTGGTGGGCGTCATCACCTGGATGCACACCTTCAGCCCCTCGAAGATGTGGATCCACGGTTTCGACGCGCTCGCCAAGCCGCTGCTGCACTTCCACACCCAGGCGAACGTCGCCCTGCCGTGGCAGGACATCGACTTCGACTTCATGAACCTCAACCAGGCCGCGCACGGCGACCGCGAGCACGGCTACATCCTCAGCCGGATGAGCGTGCCCCGGAAGACCGTCGTCGGCCACGCGAGCGACGCTCGCGTCACCGAGGCCATCGGCACCTGGTCGCGCGCGGCCGCAGGCTGGTCCGCCTCGCAGAGCATGAAGGTCGCCCGCTTCGGCGACAACATGCGCAACGTCGCCGTCACCGAGGGCGACAAGACCGAGGCCGAGATCCGCCTCGGCGTCAGCGTCAACACCTGGGGCGTGAACGAGCTCGTCGAGCGCGTCGACGCCGCCACCTCCGAGCAGATCGACGCCCTCGTCGCGGAGTACGTCGAGAGCTACGACGTGGTCCCCGAGCTGCTCCCCGGCGGCGAGCGCCACGAGTCGCTCCGCTACGGCGCCGCGGTCGAGATCGGCCTGCGCTCGTTCCTGGAGGAGGGCGGCTTCGAAGCGTTCACCGACAGCTTCGAGGACCTCGGCGGGCTCCGCCAGCTCCCCGGACTCGCCGTGCAGCGCCTCATGGCCGACGGCTACGGCTTCGGCGGAGAGGGCGACTGGAAGACCGCCGTCCTCATCCGCATCGCCGCCGTCATGGGCGCCGGCCTCCCCGGCGGCACCAGCCTGATGGAGGACTACACCTACGACATGACGCCCGGCGAGGAGCTCATCCTCGGCGCGCACATGCTCGAGGTGTCGCCGTCCCTGTCGTCGAAGCGCGCCTCGCTCGAGATCCACCCGCTGGGCATCGGCGGCCGCGAGGACCCGGTGCGCCTGGTCTTCACCGCCGACGCCGGCCCCGCCGTGGTGGTCGCCCTGAGCGACGTCCGCGAGCGCTTCCGCCTGGTCGCGAACAAGGTCCGGAACGTCGAGCCGCCCCAGACGCTCCCGCACCTGCCCGTCGGCCGCGCCGTCTGGCAGCCCGCCCCGGACTTCGGCACCAGCGCCGCCGCCTGGATCACCGCCGGTGCCGCGCACCACACGGTGATGACGACGCAGATCGGGCTGGAGGCGTGGGAGGACTTCGCCCGCATCGCCGGCGTCGAGCTCCTCGTGATCGACGAGTCGACCACCCTCCGCGGCTTCGAGTCCGACATCCGCTCGAACGCGGCGTACTACCGCCTCTCCCAGGGCCTATAGATCCTGCGAGGCCGGACGGCCGGCTCCCTGCGGGGGGCCGGCCGTTCCGTCGTTCCCGGCGAGCCGCCGGGTCGGGGCGGGGGGCCCGCCGCCGAGACCGACCTGGATCACGTCGGCGATCGAGGTCGGATCGCCCTCTCCGGCCCGTTCGGCGCCCGCTGCAGCGTCCCGGCCCCGGTTGCGGACGCGGTCGCAGCACGACGGAGGCCGGGAGGCCCGGACGGCCCTCGCGGGCAGTCGGTCCTTCCGGCCTCCGGGACGCAGGCGTGCGGCGGACGGTCAGTCGCGCGAGGTCGAGAACGCCGCGTCGAAGGCGTCGGCCGGCGGCGTGATCGCGTTGAGCTTCCGCACGAAGGCCAGGGCCTCGGGGGCGCCGTCGAGGCGGTCCATGCCGGCGTCCTCCCACTCGACGCTGGTCGGGCCGGTGTAGCCGATCGCGTTGAGCGCGCGGAACACCGGCTCCCACGGGACGGCGCCGTGCCCGGTCGAGACGAAGGTCCACCCGCGGCGCGGGTTCGCCCACGGCAGGTGCGAGCCGAGGACGCCGTTGCGGCCGTCGAGGTTGGTGACCGACTCCTTCACGTGAACGTGGAAGATGTGGTCGGCGAAGTCGAGCACGAACGCGACGCTGTCGAGCTGCTGCCAGACGAAGTGCGACGGGTCGAAGTTGAAGCCGAACGAGGCGCGGTGGCCGATCGCCTCGAGGGTGCGCTTGGCGGTCCAGTAGTCGTAGGCGATCTCGCTCGGGTGCACCTCGAGCGCGTAGCGGACGCCGACCTCCTCGAAGACGTCGAGGATCGGGTTCCAGCGGTCGGCGAAGTCCTGGTAGCCGGCGGCGATCCACTCGTCGGAGGCGGGCGGGAACATGGCCACGCCCTTCCAGATCGACGAGCCGGAGAAGCCGTTGACCTGCGTCACGCCGAGCGCGGCGGCGAAGCGGGCGGTGTCCTTGAGGTCCTGGGCGGCGCGCTGCCGGACGCCCTCGGGGTCGCCGTCGCCCCAGACGCGGTCGCTGAGGATGTCGCGGTGGCGCTCGTCGATCGGGTCGTCGCAGACCGCCTGGCCGGTGAGGTGGTTCGAGATCGCGAACACCTGGAGGCCGTTGCGCTCGAGGATGTCCTTCCGGCTCTGCACGTACTCCGCGTCGTCCCAGCGCGCCACGTCGATGTGGTCGCCCCAGCAGGCGATCTCGAGGCCGTCGTAGCCCCACTCCCCCGCGAGGCGCGCCACCTCCTCGAAGGGGAGGTCCGCCCACTGGCCGGTGAAGAGGGTGATCGGTCGCGTCATCGCGGATTCCTAACTCTCGACTCCCGCGCGCCGTCGCACCGGGAGAGGTAATTTGAGGGTTCACGCAACATATCAGGCACTCCCGCGAGCCCGAAAGGAACCGATCATCGCCCCGATCGCCGGCGCACTGTCGCGCACGCCCACCCTCGTCACCGCCACTGCGGCCCCGACCTGGGAGGAGGGCCTGATCGTCGGCAGCGGCCGCGTCGGCGCCGTGGTGCACGGCCCGGCCGACTCCCTGACCGTCCCGCTCGCCCACGAGCGCTGGTTCCTCCCCGTCAATCCGCGCCCGGACGCGCCCGACCTCGCCGGCGTCCGCGACGAGCTGCGCGGCGCCCTGCTGGCCGGCGACTCCGACACCGCCACCGCCCTGCTCGCCCGCGCCGCCCGCGACAGCGGCTACGACGGCGGCCTGATCTGGACCGACCCGCTCGGCCTCTGCGCGACCGTCACGCTGCGCACCCCCGGCGGCGTCGCCTCCGCGGTCCGCCTGATCGATCCGCTCGGCGGCGAGGCCGCGGTGGAGTGGACCGACGAGGACGGCGGCCGCCACGCCGTGCGCCTGCTCGCCCCGCACGGCGGCGAGGGCGTCCGGCTGGCTCTGGAGTCCTCCGCGGACACCGTCGTCACCGTCGAGCTCGCGCTCGGGGCCGGCGAGGCGACCTCCTTCGACACCGGCGTGCCCGACGCCTCGGCCGTGGTCTCGTCGCACGTCGAGGGCGGCGCCTCCGCGGTGCTCACGGCCGAGGCGGGCGAGGGCCCGACCGCGATCCGCGCCGTGACGCGGGCGACGAGCGGAGCGACGTGGCGCGTGGCCGGGGGCGCCGCCGTCTCGGACGTGGAGATCTCCGCGGGGGTCGCCCGCGTGCTCCGGCTGGACGTCGCGATCGGCGCGGCTCCCGACGCCTCCGCCGACCTCTCCTGGGAGGAGCTGCGCGACGCCCAGCGCGAGGGGCACGGCCGGCTGGTCGGCGCCTCCGTGCTGGATCTCGACGGCGCCTCCGACGCCGAGCTGACCGAGGACCTGTGGGACGCCGCCCGCTCCGGCGACGCGGGCGCCCGTCGCCGCGTGGTCGAGCTGGCCTGGCTGAGCGGCCGTGCGAACATCGTCGCGTCGACCGGCGAGCTGCCGCCGACGCTGCAGGGCGTCTGGCAGGGCACCTGGCGGCCGGCCTGGTCGGCCGACTACACGCTGAACGGCAACGTGCAGAACGGCGCGATGGCGGGGATGATCCCGACCGGCACGCCCGAGCTGGCGCTGTCGATCCTGGAGCTGGTGCTGCCGCACCTCGACGACTACCGCGAGAACGCGCGCCTCGTCTACGGGGCGGAGGGGATGCTCCTGCCGTCGCGGATGTCGACCCACGGCCGCGCCGACCACTTCGTGGCGAGCTACCCGCACCTCTTCTGGACGGGCTGCGGCGGCTGGGTGCTGCGCCTGGCCGCCGACGCCGTCGCGGCCACGGGAGACCGCGGCATCGTCGACGACCGGCTGTGGGAGCTGGCCGAGGGCGTGCTGCGCTTCGCCGAGACCGGGACGACCGTGGTCGACGGGGTGCGCCGGATCGTCCCCTCCTACTCCCCCGAGAACACACCGGGTGGTGCGCGCTCGCCGATAGCGGTCGATGCGACGATCGACGTCGCCGTGCTGCGGGACGCCGCGCGGGCGACGGCGCTGCTCGGCCGGGCCCGCGGCGACGACTCGCTCGACGAGCGCTGGGCGCGGGTGGTGGCGGAGCTGCCGGAGTACCGGGTCGCCGAGGACGGCACGCTGGCGGAGTGGATCGACCCGCGGTTCGCGGAGGAGATCGCGCACCGGCACGCGTCGCAGCTGTACCCGCTCTGGTACGCGGGCGACGCTGCCTTCGAGGGGCCCGGCGCCTCCGCGGTGCGGCTGCGGGCCGCCGCGGCGGCGACGGTGGCGGCGAAGATCGCGTGGCGGGCCGAGGCGCCGACCGCTCCTCCCGGGCGGATGGAGATGGCGTTCGGGCTGGTGCAGGTGGGCGTCGCGGCGGCGGCGCTGGGTGACGGGGAGGCGGCGCTGACCTGCGCGGAGTGGCTCGCGGTCGAGCACTGGTCACCGACGCTGACGACCCGGCACGACGCGGGGCGGATCTTCAACCTCGACGCCAGCGGCGGACTGCCGGGGCTCGTGGCGGCGATGCTGCTGGGATCGGATGACGAGACGCTGACGGTGCTGCCGGCACTGCCGTCCGCGTGGGCGCGGGGTGCCGTGACAGGGCTGCGCGCGCGCGGCGGGGTGGTCGTGGACCGGCTGGAGTGGTCGCCGGGACGGGCGTCGCTGTGGGTGCGGCGGGTGCCGGGCGCGGAGTGGCTGGCACCGGCGGGCGGGACGCGGGTGCGCACGCTGCGCGACGCGGTGCTGCGGGTCGACGGGCGCGAGGTGTCGGGCGGGCTGGAGCTCGGTGCGGAGGCGGTGCGCGTCGACGTGGAGTGGCGCGGCTGAGGGCGCTGCGGAGGGTCCGGCTGCGGCACGCGGAACGAGCTCCGGTCCGCCGACTGAGGCGGAGCAGCGCACCGGGCGTCGTCCCCGCTGGCCGCCGGACCCGCCGTGTGGCCGCGTCGACGTGAGAACGAGACGCGAGCAGGATGCGGTGGGGGGGTCGGGTCAGCTCCGCGAGTGCCCGTAGCGGTCGTAGACGCGGTTGCGGGCCGCCCGCTCGGCGGCGGGCAGGCGCTGCGCGTCGGCGATCTCGTAGACGCCGAAGGTGTCGCGCAGGCGCGAGGCCGGGTCGACCTCGACGAAGGTGCACCAGGGCAGCCAGTGGTGGTGGCTGCGCAGGGTCTGGGTCGCGAAGTCGCCGCTCTCGTGGCCGAGGCCGGGCATCGCGTAGCCGATGCTGCCGTCGACGTCGGTCGACTGGCGGGTGTTGCGGTGCAGGAACTCGGCGAAATCGAGGTAGTGCTCGTCGCCCGTGATCAGGTGCAGTCGGTAGTAGCTGTACGAGCAGGCCGCCATGTAGACGTCGGCGCCGCCGCCGAGGGTGATGATGCTCTGTCCGCTGATCGAGTACCGGTTGAAGGGATGCGCCCAGGGCGCGCGGACCGGGAAGGACCACGCGTAGGTCCAGGTCTCCGTGTAGTCGGCGGCGCGGACGGCGCCCTCCAGCCAGCGCGGCTCCTCCGTCAGGTCGTACAGCGCGAGGAAGCCGAACAGCCCGTAGATGCCCGCCTCCTTGTCCTGGATGTCGGCGTTGTCGCAGGTGCCGCCGCGGTACTCCAGCGTGCGGTGGATGTTCGCGAACGACCACTCGCCGGCGCGCACGGCGGACGCGCGGTAGCGCCCCTCCCCCGTCACGAGGTGCAGCTGCACGAGGAAGCGGATCACGCTCGGGGTGTTCGAGCGCGAGTCCATCCGCACCGACCCGTCGGCGTTGTAGGCGCGGTGGAAGCTGCCGTCGGCGTCCTGCACCTCGAGCAGCCAGTCGGCGGTCCGCCGGCAGAACTCGAGCCAGAGCGGGCGCTCGTCGCCGAGGTCGCGCAGGTGCAGGTAGGCGTCGAGGATCGCCTCGACGCCGTCGGCGAGCATCCGCAGGTAGTGCGGGTACGGCTCGAAGCCGCCGAGCGAGGGGTTGAAGCACATCCGCGGCGGGCCCGACTCGGGCAGCGCGGTCCGCGCCCAGAAGTCGACGATGCCGACGCCCTGCTCGAACGCCTCGGGCACGCCCTCGCGGTCCCCGTAGCGCAGCAGCTGGTAGCCGATGCCGGGCTGCTGCCCGACGAAGCCGAACTGGAACGAGACGCTCGAGACGTCCAGGTCCGGCAGCTGGCAGGCGAACGGCAGGCCCCAGGAGTCGCCGTAGCGGCGGGTGAGGCGCTGGAGGATCGCCATGCCGTGGTGGAAGTGCCGCTCGTTGTCGACCTCGAACAGGTCGTCGCGGAGCCGGGCGTAGGTGCTGCGCCAGGTGGCGCGCATCATCGTCGCGAAGTCGTCGTACCGGCCGAGGTCGACCGCGACGGCGTAGCGCTGGCGGAAGCCGACCTCGACCGGGTGGTTCACCCGCTGCAGGGCCTTCGGGGCGGCGTCGTAGTCGAGGCCGGAGTAGGGGTTGTCGATCGTGCGCTCGCCGTCGGCGCCCGGGTGGACGTAGTCGATCGACAGGCCCGCGGGCGGCACGTCGAGCGGGGTCCGCACGCCGAAGCCGTAGTAGAGGTAGTTCAGCGTCGTGCCCTGCGGGCGGCTCAGGCCGATCGAGCCGACGGTGCAGTCCGGGTCGGTGAAGTTCTCGGAGCGGACCACGTCCAGGCGCGGCAGCGTCGCGTCGGCCGCCCAGCGCGAGAGCGCCACGGTCTCGCCGGTCGCGAGGCTCTGCGCGGCGAACAGCGGCAGCGCGTAGTGCGTCTCGGTGCGCCAGAAGTACTCGCTGCCGGGGTCGCGGCCCATCGCGTCGGCGGGCCCGAAGGCGTTGTCGCGGTACCAGGCGCCGGGGGCGAAGCACTCGTAGTCGCGGAGGTCGTCGGACCCGGTCAGCCCGAGCGAGACGGCGGTGGAGAAGCCGAGGTCGCCGCCGGCCGCCAGCACCTCGACGTCGCGGTGCACGGAGAAGCCGTCGCCCGCGACGCGCCAGACGTCGGTGACGGCGAAGGCCGACCCGGAGCGGACGGTGATCGTCCCGCTCGCGGTGATCGCCCCCTCCGACAGCGAGACGTCGTCGTAGGGCGCGCCGGAGTACTCGCTGATCGCGGCGACGGTCTTGACCGTGACGCGCAGCGGCCGGTCGTTCGCGTAGAGGACGCGCTCGCCCGCGAGCACCTCGAGGCCGCCCGCCTCGACGCGGAGGGTGTAGTCGCCGGAGCGCAGTTCCACGGTGATTCCTTCCCGGAGGGTCATCTCAGCTCTTCTCGTCGTCCGCGCGGGGGCCGGCCGATCGGGCGGCCCCGGCCGGCTCGTCCTCGAGCCGCTGCGCCCCCGGATCGAAGCGCCGCGAGCCCGGCCGGAACAGCAGCGCCACGCCGCCCTCGACCAGGCCCGCGAGCAGCAGCAGGATCGCGAACGGGATCAGCGAGATCTCGGCCCACGCGCCCATCACCGGCATCACCAGTCCGGCCGCCGTGAAGCTGACCGTGCCGAGGATCGCCGTGACGCTGCCCGCCTCGCTCGACGGGCCCTGCAGCGAGAGGTACTGCACCGGGGCGAAGCCGAGCGAGCGGCCGGCCAGCGCGAACGTCAGCGCGCCGACGACGACGAGCAGCGGCTGCGTGCCGGTGAGCGCGAGCACCGCGACCACGACGGCGCCGAGCGCCGTGACGATCGCCGAGGCGGACATCGCGAACCGGGGTCCGAACCGCGGCACGATCACCCGTCCCGTCGTCTGCCCGACCGCGATCGTCACGAGCGAGGTGACCAGGAACAGCAGCCCGTACAGGTCGGGACCGACCGCGTAGACGTTCGTGTAGAGGAAGGGAGCGGTCGCGAGATACGCGAAGCCGACCGACCAGCCCGCGGCCGAGGCGGCGGCGAGCGCCAGCACGCGCGGCCGGCGGAGCATCCCGAAGGAGTTGCGCAGCGACGGGCCGAGCCCGCCCTGGTGCCGCCGCTCGCGGGGCAGCGTCTCGGGCAGCACCAGGAGCGCGATCACGGTCGCGAGCGCTCCCCAGGCGGCGACCGCGAGGAAGGAGCCGCGCCAGTCGATCACCTTGGTCAGCTGCGCGCCGACGGAGGGCACCAGGATCGGGAAGACCGAGACGATCACGGCGAGGTTCGCGAGCATCGTGACGAGCCGCTTGCCGCTGTAGAGGTCGCGGACGATGGCGGTGACGACGACGCCCGCGGCGGTGCAGGCGGCGCCCTGGACGAAGCGGGCCGAGAGCAGCACGGCGGTGTCGGAGGTCATCGCCGCGACGAGGCTCGCCGCGATGTGCAGCGCCGCCGAGACGCCGAGCGGCCACTTGCGGCCGACCGCGTCGCTGAGCGGTCCGGAGACGAGCTGGCCGGCCGCGAAGCCGAAGGTGGCGCCGGTGACGACCAGCTGGGCGGTCGCCACCGAGACGCCGAGATCGTCCTGCAGCGTCGGCAGGAACGGCAGCACCAGGTCGATGGTGAGCGGCCCGAAGCCGACGAGCATCGCGAAGATCGGCAGCAGGAGGCGGCCGCGGGGCATCGCTTGGACGGCGGGGGAGGCGGTCATGAGCGCGGAGCGCAGGTCACGGAGGGGATCCTGTCCATCAGCTCCCGGCCGAGACCGGGAAGTAGAGCGAGAAGGGTTCGTCGACGACCTCGTGCAGAGGCCGGAAGCGGACGGCGGCGGGCTGGCCGACGGCGCGGTAGCCGCGCAGCCACTGGGTCCACTGCCGCTCGTTGTCGGGGGCGAGCAGGGCGGGGGCGTCCTCGAGGCGCCCCCGCAGCGCGATCTCGCGGTCGACGAGGCCGGCCAGCACGATCGGGCCCTCGACGAAGGCGACCGTGCCCGGCTCGTCCGGGATCGGCACGGCGCGGATCTCGGTGCCGAAGGCGAGGTCGACGCTCGTGCGGCCACCGGGGTGCTCGATCAGGAGCGCGCCGTCGCCCGCCCGAACGCGCTCGGCGTCGCCCGCGACCCCCGGCTCGCCGACGGTCCACTCCGGCACCCGCAGCCGCACCTGCAGCGCGACCCCCTCCTCCGAGACGATCTCGACCCGGATCCGCGAGGCGGTGGGGCGGTGCACGTCGCCCGCGGCACCCGCGTTGGCGTCCGGGCCGACGTAGCCGGCGGTGTCGAGCACCTCGACCCGCACCGCCGCGTCGCCGGCGGCGGTCGGCAGGCGCAGGCTCGCGTCGACGTGCTGCGCGATCGTCAGCTCGGCGTCGCCGCCGCGGTAGAAGACGAGCCCGGAGTGGCGCGTGTGCGCCTGCACCAGCGTGCCGTGGCAGCACCAGAAGTCCTCGGTCGGGCTGCCCCAGTCCTTGCGGGCGCCGCCCTCGAGCGGCAGGAAGTAGGCGACCATCCCGGTCCGCGGGTTCTGCTGGGCGAGGAGGCCGTTCCAGAGGTTCCGCTCGATGTAGTCGGCGTAGGCGAGGTCGCCGGTCCAGCGCAGCAGCACGTCGGCCAGCCGGATCATGTTGTAGACGACGCAGTGCTCCTGCGTCTTCTCGCCGCGGCGAGCGGCGAACGCGAAGGGCGGCGTCCAGATCTCGCCGGAGGTCTGACCGCCCGTGCAGAAGGTGCCGCGGAGGGTGACCGCCTGCTCCCAGTAGGCCTCGACGATCCTCCGCCAGCGCTCGTCGCCGGTGACCTCGTAGGCGCGGGCGGCGCCGAGGACCTCGGGGATCGTGGTGTTGGCGTGCATGTTGGTCAGCACGTCGCGGCCCTCGAGCAGGCCCTCGAAGAGGGAGCGGCGGTCGTAGCGGCCCAGTAGCTCGGTGTAGACGGGGTCGCCGGTGATCGCGAGGAGGTCGGCCCAGACCTCGAGCATGCCGCCGGTCTCGACCTCGAGGATCTCCTGGAACGCGGCGTCGTCGAATCCGCGGACCCACTCCAGCAGCGGGACCGTGGCGGCCCGCGCCATCCGCAGCGCCCGCTCGTCGCCGAGGTCGAGGTGCAGGTCGACGAGGCCCATCAGCAGCTTGTGCATCGCGTACTGCGGCGCCCAGATGGGGCGGCCGGTCGCGAGGCGGTCGAGGTAGCCGCGCGGGATCGCCCAGATCCAGCCTCCGCCGTTCTCCTCCTGGCAGCGCTCGAGTCCGTCGAGCACGGAGTCGATCCGGACGCGCAGCAGCGGGTCGCCGGTGACCGCGACCTCGCGGGCCGCTGCGGAGAGCCAGTGGCCGAGGAAGTGCCCGCGCAGCTGCGAGCCCGGCGTCTCCCAGCCCCAGTGCCGGTCGAGGCCGCGGGCCTCGCGCGAGTCCTGCGAGGGGTGCAGGTGCCAGCCCTGGTCGCCGATCCCGGCCTCGATCAGGAAGTTCTGCAGCAGCCCCTCGTCGGTGAGCGAGAGGAGGTAGTCGCGGTTGAGCCGCCGCCGCGCGTCGAGCACCCCGCGCTCCAGGCGGGTCTCGTGCGGGGCCGGGTGGGTCAGCGGCATGGGTGCTCCTCGTCGAGGCGGTGGGTGGTGGGGATGAGCGGCGCGAGCGGTGGTCGATCGGCGCGGGTCGATCCGCGCGGTGGTCCATCCGACCGAGGGTCGAGATCGATCTCTCGCTGTACTCAGACCAGGATCGACGATAGGAATGGGGACATGCAATCCCCGAGAGTGATCCATCTCGTCGCCGATGACGTGTCCGCCCTCCTCACTCAGTCGGGAGGCGACCTGCCCGTGCTGCTGCACTGGGGTCCGCGACTCGACGCGAGCGACGACGATCTCGCAGCTTTCGCAAGAACTCCCGTGCGGACGGGGATCGAGGGCTCCTCCGACGTCCCCTACGAGCCCGGGATCCTGCCCGAGCACACCTTCGGCTGGGCCGGCCTGCCGGGTCTCCGGGTGCACCGGGAGGGCGCCGGCTGGTCGCCGAGACTGACCGTGGACACCGTCTCGGTGGACGGGGAAGACCTCGCGGAGGGCGCGGTCGCGCAGGCCGGCAGCGCCGCTGTGACCGTCGAGGCGCACGACGCGCAGGCCCGGATCGGGGTCGTCGTAGAGATCGTTCTCTCTCCTGCCGGACTGCTCAGGACCCGCGTCTCGGTCCGCAACGACGGCGCCGGGCACCTGGAGGTGATCGGCGTCGACCCCGCCCTCCGGATCCCGACCGAGGCCCGCGAGATCCTGGACTTCTCCGGCCGCTGGGGCACCGAGAAGATCCCCCAGCGCCACCCCGTCGTCACCGGCACCCACTCCCGCTCCTCGCGGCGCGGCCGCACCGGCCTGGACGCGACGACGGTCGTCGCGGTCGGCACCCCCGGCTTCGACTCCGCCGACGGGCGGGTCTGGCTCTGCCACGTCGGCATCGGCGGCAACCACGAGCACGCGGTGGAGCGCGGCGACGGCTGGCTCGCCTTCCGCGGCGGCGAGCTGCTCCTGCCCGGCGAGGTGCGCCTCGCGAGCGGCGAGAGCTACTCCTCCCCCTGGATCTCCGGCAGCTTCGGCCACGGCCTCGACGCCGCGGCCGCCCGCTTCCACGCCCACCTCCGCGGGGTCTCCCGCTCCTCGCGCCGGCCGCGCCCGGTGACGCTCAACGTCTGGGAGGCGGTCTACTTCGACCAGGACCTCGCCGTCCTCGCCGAGCTGGCCGACCGAGCCGCCGCCCTCGGGGTCGAGCGCTACGTGCTCGACGACGGCTGGTTCCTCGGCCGCAGCGACGACCGCGCCGGCCTCGGCGACTGGACGCCCGACCCCGTCGCCTGGCCCGACGGCCTCCTCCCCCTCGCCGAGCACGTCCGCGGCCTGGGCATGGAGTTCGGCCTCTGGGTCGAGCCCGAGATGATCAACGAGGACTCCGACCTCGCCCGCGCGCACCCCGACTGGATCCTGCGGGCCCGCGAGGAGCTGCCGCCGCGGTTCCGCTTCCAGCAGGTGCTCGACCTGACGAACCCCGACGCGTTCGCGCACATCCTCGGCGTGCTCGACGGCCTGGTCGCCGACCTCGGCGTCGCGTACCTCAAGTGGGACCACAACCGCGACCTGATCGACGCGGGCCACCCCGCCACCGGGACGGCCGCGGTGCACGAGCAGACGCTCGCGCTGTACCGGCTGATCGACGAGCTGCGCGCCCGGCACCCGGAGCTCGAGATCGAGAGCTGCGCCTCCGGCGGCGGCCGGGTCGACCTGGGGATCCTCGAGCGCACCGACCGCGTGCACACCTCCGACAACCAGGACCCGCTGGACCGCTCGCGGATGCTGCGCTGGACCGGGCTGCTCGTGCCGCCGGAGATGCTCGGCTCGCACGTCGCCTCGCCGGTCAACTCCGTCACCGGTCGCACCAGCGACCTGCACACCCGCTGCGCGATCGCCTTCCTCGGCCACTTCGGGATCGAGTGGGACCTCCGCGAGCTGGACGCGGAGGAGGAGCCCGTGCTGGCGGGCTGGATCGCGGCGTACCGCGAGCACCGCGGCCTGATCGCGACCGGCCGGGTCGTCGGGGGCGACGACTCCGACCCCGACGCGCCGTCGCTGCGCGGCGTCGTCGCGCCGGACGGCTCGGAGGCGCTGTACACGCTGGTCACGCCCGCGCTGACCGCGGACTCGCGCCGCCGCGTCCGCCTCCCGGGCCTGGATCCGCGGGCGCGCTACCGGATCGAGACCGCGCGCCCCGGCTCGCTCGGCCCGCCCTGGCAGAGCCCGCACTGGCTGGAGTCGACGGTGCCGCTGGACTCCGACGCCCCGGCCCCCGCCTACTCGGGGAGCCTGCTGGGCGAGGCGGGCCTGGACCTGCCGACCTTCCACGCCGACCGCGCGATCGTCCTGCGGCTCGTCCGCGAGACCGCGTGAGCACCGCCGCCGACCCCGGCGTCCTCGACACCGCCGCCGCCGGAACCGCCGCCGCCGACCCGTCCGCCACCACCCTGGAGCACCCCGTGAACAGCACCGTCACCGTCGACCTCGACCGCCCCGGCGCCACCATCAGCCGCCACCTCTACGGCCACTTCGCCGAGCACCTCGGCCGGTGCATCTACGACGGCTTCTGGGTCGGCGAGGACTCGCCCGTCCCGAACGAGGGCGGGATCCGCCTGGACGTCGTCGAGGCCCTCCGCGCCCTCGACATCCCCAACCTCCGCTGGCCCGGCGGCTGCTTCGCCGACCGCTACCACTGGACCAACGGCATCGGCCCGCGCGAGGAGCGTCCCGGCCTGATCAACACCCAGTGGGGCGGAGTCGCGGAGGACAACTCCTTCGGCACCCACGAGTTCATGGCGCTCTGCGAGCTGCTCGGCGCCGACGCCTACATCTCGGGCAACATCGGCTCCGGCACCGTGCAGGAGATGGCGGACTGGGCCGAGTACCTCACCGGCGCGGGCAAGTCGCCGATGGCCGACCTGCGCCGCTCCCACGGCCGGGAGGAGCCGTGGACCGTCCGCTTCTGGGGGCTCGGCAACGAGACCTGGGGCTGCGGCGGCAACATGCGCGCCGGCGCCTACGCCGACCTGGCGCGGCAGTTCGGGACCTTCGTGCAGAGCGGCAACGACACTCCGCTCTACCGCGTGGCGGCCGGAGCCGACGGCGCCGACACCCACTGGACGCAGACGCTGATGGAGGTGATCCCCGAGATCGAGGGGCACCCCTTCTCCTCCGTGCCGTGGGAGTCGGTCTCGGTGCACTACTACACGATCGGCGGCAGCTGGCACGCGAAGGGCAGCGCGACCGACTTCGACGCGGACACCTACTGGAGCACGATCGTGGCCGCGCAGGGGATCGAGGAGCTGCTCCGCTCGCACGCCGCGGTGATGGACGTCCACGACCCCGAGAAGAAGTACGGGATGGTGCTCGACGAGTGGGGCACCTGGTGGGACGTGGAGCCGGGGACCCACCCGGGCTTCCTCTTCCAGCAGAACACGATCCGCGACGCGATGGTCGCGGCCTGGCACTTCGACGTCTTCCACGGCTTCGCCGACCGCCTGACGATGGCGAACATCGCGCAGACGGTGAACGTGCTGCAGGCGATGCTGCTGACCGACCCGGACGGCGGCGAGATGGTCCGCACGCCGACGTACCACGTGTTCGAGATGAACAAGGGGCACCACGACGCGACGGTTCTGCCGACCACGGTCGCCGGCCCGACGCACGCGGTCGACGGCCGCGAGATACCCGTCGCCTCCGCCTCCGCCTCCACGAAGGACGGCCGCGTCCTGGTCTCGCTGACCAACGTCGACCTGGAGGAGCCGCTCGAGGTCTCCCTCGACTTCCGCGGCGGAACCGTGACCGGCGCGACCGGCCGCCTCCTCACCGCCGACCGCCCCGACGCGCACAACCGGCCCGGCGCCGCCGACGAGGTGACCCCCGTCGCCCTCGAGGGCATCGAGACCACGGCGACAGGACTGCGCGTCACGCTGCCCCCGCACTCCTTCGCGACCGTGACGCTGGAGCTGTCGTGATCGCCGCGCGCACGGAGGCCGCCCGCCGCCCGCCGATGGGCTGGAACAGCTGGGACTGCTTCGGCGCCTCGGTGACGGAGGAGGAGGTGCTCGCGAACGCCGAGTACCTCGCCGAGCACCTCCTGCCGCACGGCTGGGACACGGTCGTCGTCGACATCCAGTGGTACGAGCCCGATCCCGGCACGAGCGACTACCAGGAGGTGTCGGAGCCGGTGCTCGACGACTGGGGACGCCCGCAGCCCGCCGTCGGCCGCTTCCCCTCCGCGGCGACGGGCGGATTCACGGCGCTGGCCGCGCGCGTGCACGCCCTCGGCCTCCGCTTCGGGGTGCACCTGATGCGCGGCGTCCCCCGCCGAGCGGCCGAGCTCGGCCTGCCGGTGCTCGGGGCGGAGGCGACCTGCGCCGACATCGCCGACCGCGGGAACGTCTGCCCGTGGAACCCGGACAACTTCGGCGTCGACATGAGCGCGCCCGGCGCGCAGCAGTACTACGACTCCGTGATGGCGCAGCTGGCCTCGTGGGGCGTCGACTTCGTGAAGCTCGACGACGTGCTCTACCCGCCGATCCAGGCGGAGGAGATCGCCGCCCTCTCCCGCGCGATCGACGCGACCGGCCGCCCGATGGTGCTGAGCCTCTCCCCGGGCAAGCAGCTCTCGCTCGAGAACCTCGAGCTGCTGCGCTCGACCGCGCAGATGTGGCGGATCTCGGACGACTTCTGGGACGACTGGGCGCACCTGCACGAGCAGTTCCAGCGGGCGGCGCGCTGGGCACCGCACCAGCGCCCCGGCGCCTGGGCCGACGCCGACATGCTGCCGCTGGGGCGGATCGGCGTGCGCGCGCACGTGGGCGAGGACCGGCTCTCGCGGTTCACGCCCGCGGAGCAGCGGACGCTCGTGACGCTGTGGTGCCTGCTCCGCTCGCCGCTGATGATGGGCGGGCACCTCCCGGACACGCCCGCCGACACCCTGGCGCTGCTGACGAACGGCGACGTCCTCGCGCTGCTCGGCAGCGACGGCAGCCGCGAGATCGTCCGCGACGGCGACCTGGTGGTGTGGTCGGCGTGGCGCGGCGACGAGCAGTGGCGCGGAGTGTTCTGGCTGGGCTCGTCGGCGCGGTCCTACTCGGCGCACCTGGCCGACCTGGGCTGCTCCGGCGCGACCTCGGCCGTCGACGTGTGGAGCGGCGCCGAGCTGCCGATCGTCGGCGGCGCCGTCGAGCTCGAGCTCGAGCCGCACGGCTGCCGCCTGCTGCGCCTGGCCTGACGCGCGGGCGCCGGCCGGGGCGGGCGGGCCCGCCCCGGCCGGCGCCCGCGCGTCAGGCC